>DAOUFU010000040.1:0-20013 GCA_034429275.1 Anaerolineae bacterium
GCATGGCTACCATCGCGCCCAGATAGGTCGCCGACTTGCCATAGTTGGGCTGATCGAGCGTCCCCACCACAATCAGCACACTCGGCCCCTGCTCGGCGTGGGCCGCGCCGATGGCCGAGGCCAGTTCCAGCGTGTTCTCATAGGTCAGCGCCAGGTATTCGGCGGTGGTATCAGTCCAGGTGGCCTGGCCCAGCAGGCGGATGTTGCCGATCACGTCCTGGGGCGTCAGCGTCATCACCATCATGGTCGGCGCGATGTCTTCTAGCTGGGGCAGAATATCCATCTGAAGCTGCGCGTTGGCAATGATCAGGTCGGGTTCCAACGCGGCAATGGCTTCCAGCGCAGGGGCATAGCCGGTGCCGATCACTGGCAGGCCAGCGGCGGCGGGCGGAAAGTCCATGTCGGCGGTGACACCCACCGGCGTCACGCCCAGCGCAAACAGCATTTCATTGATCGATTTGCTCAGGCCGATGACCTTTTGCGGTGCAGACTCCAGCGTCACCTGGCGGCCCACAAAATCGGTGATCGTGCGGGGACCACTATCCTGGGCCAGAGCCGCAGGGGCCGTCACACTCAGCGCCAACACGACAGCCAGCGCGATCCATCCAAACCGGCGAATCGGCAAACGGTTCATACAGAAATGTCTCCTTGTGTGCCAGTCATGCAGAGGAAAACCTACGCAACATCCCCGATTTTAACGGCACGCCGGATGAGTGACAATTCAAAAATCTACTAAAATCTGTGCGATTTTTGTAGATTTTGGGAGAAAAGTTTGTTTTCCCGGTCCCATGATCAAAGGGCAAGGGCTGCGTCCAGGCCGCTGGCGGTTCCCAGGTCGCGCAGGCTCTCCTGGTAGCGCTGAGCTTTGTGCGGCAGCCCTAGCTGTGTATAGATTTCGCAGGCTTTCTCCAGGTTTTCGCGGGCATTATCCTCGCTGCCCAATTCCAGGTAGGCATTGGCCAGGGCGCAGCGGCAGGAAGCTTCTCCCATCCGGAACTGGATATTCTGAGCGATCGCCAGCGATTCTCCCAGCGGTTTCAGTGCGTCGATCACCAGCTCCGGGCTGCCGCTTTGCTGGCCGCTCTGCAGCGAGACCCGGCCCAGCCCGTTCAGGGCATAGACACATTCGCGCGGGCTGTCCATAGCCCTGGCCATCTCCAGCGCCTGCTCATAGTAGCGGATGGCGATGGCCTCATCGCCGGGCTGCATCCGGCGCGCGTAGGCGTTTCCCAGCCCGATCAACGCGAAGACCTCTCCGCGCGGGTTGCCGATCTCGCGGGCGATTTCCAGCCCCTGCAGCAGGTACTCGATCCCCTTTTCGATGCCCCCCGGCCCGGCTTCGGGGTCGTAAATGAACACGGTGCCCAGGTTGCTGCGCGCGTTGCCCTCGCCGCGCCGATTCAGGGTATCCCCCGCCATTTTTAGCGCCTTCTCGAACTTTTCGCGCGCAAGCTGGAAGTCGCTGGGATGGTCGGCGCTCGCCGGGCGGCCCATGCGTACCTGCATCAGTCCCCACCCGTTGAGCGCGTAGATCTGGCAGTGAATATCGCCCAGGTTCTCGGCCATATCCAGCGAGACCTGGTAATAGCTGGCGGCGTCCTCGTAATTGGCAGCAGACTGGCTCCAATCGCGGTAGACATTGGCCAGTTGGCCCAGCCGTCGCGCTTCGCGGCGGCGGTCACCCACGTCGCGGTGGATTTTCAGCGCTTCTTTGAGCCGCTCTTCTGCCTCCTTGTATCTCCCCTTATGAAAGTCCACATTCCCCAGGTTGCCCAGGTGCCGCCCATAGCGCCGCTGGTCGATCTCCTGGGCCTGGTTGTGGGCGCGCGTATAATGTTCGAGCGCTTCGTCGTAGTGCCCCTGGTCGCACAGCATATTCCCGATGTTGCCCAGCGTGACACTTTGCTCCGGGTCGTTGACTTCCTCGCGCAGCCTGAGCGCCTCGGCGTAGCACATCCCCGCGACGGCGTAGTAACCCATATCGGCGTAGGTGACGCCCATGTAGCTCAGCAGCAGGGCGCGCTGTTTTTTGCGATCGTCCTCTTGCACGAGCGCGCCGGGAACCCCCTCTGGGCGGGCGGGAGCGCCTTTGTCCAGTTCGGCCACCAGGCGCAGCGCCCGCTCGAAGTCGAACAGCGCCGCCTGAAATTGCGAGATGTTGTGCAGGGCCTGGGCGCGGTTGCCCAGCACGCGCGCCAACATCCACCGGTCGCGCAGGTTCTCCGCGATCTGCTTGGCGGCGTTGTAATGGTCGAGCGCTTCCTTATAGTCGCCCAGCTCGTTGTATGCACGGCCCAGGCGCATCCGCAGCTCACCGGCTTTGGGTGTGTCGGGCGGATCGTCGCGCATGGTCTCGTACACCAGCGAGAGCAGCTTACGCACATAGGGCTGGTAGCCGCGCATGTTCAGGAAATGATGGCGCTCCCAGCACAGCTTTTCCGCCATGTGGAGCACATCTTTTCGCCGGTTTTTCTGGGTAGCCGCCCACTCCGCCGCCTTGACGATGTTCTCGCGCTCGATATCCAGGTATTTGAAGTGGTCCGGGTTCTGCGAGCCGTCGCTGTAAGCATCCACGAACGCGATATAGGCATCGAGCGCCCGGCTCTGGAGCATTTGCAGGCGCTTTTCATTTTGGGCCAGGTGCTGGCGCAAAAAGACGCGGCCCGATTCGTGGATGGAATATTCGACCATCGGCCCGTCTTGTGGGTGGCGCGTGATCAGCGAATAGCTGGCCAGGGCGTCCAGGATCGTCGGGTCGGGATCATCCTGGGCGCGGGCGGGCTCCGTCAGAATATGCGCGGTGGCGGTGGTTGCCCATGTTGCTCCGAAGACCTCTAACAGCCTGCGCTCTCTGGCGTCGAGCCGGTCAAAGGCGACTCGCAGCATCAGCCGGTGACGGGGATGCTGCTGGGCGGCCTGGCCCAGCAGGTCGAACAGCGCGCCTGGGCTGATTTTGCCGGTGCGGACCATGCTGGCGGCGATTTCCACCATCAACGGGTGATTCTCCAACAGGTCGAAGTGAGCATCCAGCGCGGTGCTGTCGGGCAGGCCCGCGCGCATTCGGAAGAGCTGGCGCGCGCTCTCCGGCGTCAACGGCAGCACTTCCAACGATTGGCCCACGTCCAGCCGGGTCTGGCTGGTCATCAAGACGGCGCAGCGCGGAGCCTCACCCCATTCGCTGTATTCCCCGTTGGGCATGTCGCTCACTTCCAGGAACAGGTTGTGCACAAATTCGCCTACCGGCTGCCCGGCGCGCACGTCGTCCAGCACGACCAGATCGACGGCGTGCTTGATCAGCAGCATCCGCAGCTTTTTGTACTGGTCGCTCTTGCCGATCAGTGTCAGGTAGGGCACCTGGAACACCACGCCCATATCCTGAAACAGCGTGCTCCATCCCTGCGCACGTTCACCGACGGCCAGCCAGAGCACACGTTTACCGCTGTCTTCCCATTCGTGCGCCAGTCTGGCCGCCAGCATCGTTTTGCCGATGCCATCCGGGCCGTACAGCGCGACGATAGAGGCTGTCGAGGCCAGCATCTCCTCGACCTGCGCCTTGAGCGCCTCCTGGCCAACCATGGGATGCTGAAAGGACGGAATGACCGGCCAGCGCGGGGCCTCGCTGGTCTCCAGCAGGATTTGAGGGCGGCGCAGCACGTGCACGATCTGCGTGATCAACCGGTCGAGGTTGGTGTCGAACTGATCGCGCAGGTCCACATGCTGCCGCCCGGAAGCCAGCAGCGGCACGCTGCCTAACGGTACATCGTCGATCCGCGCGGCGAAGATCGGCTTGCCCAGGTTGTGCAGCCGATCCAGTTCCCGGCGAACGACCGAATCCAGGGCCGCCGACGACACGGAGAGGATCACCAGCCCGACGCGGCAGTCGCGGATGGCGCGCTCGATCGCCGTCTGCCAGTCGGCCCCCAGCTCGATCTCGCGGTCGATCCAGGTGGTGATCTTCGCCGCTTTCAGGCGTTCGTTGATCTTCAGCGCGATGTCCCGGTCCCTGCTCGAATAGGAAATGAACAACTCGGCCATCACCATCTGCTCTCCAAAAAAGAACCAATCATTCAAGAAGTAAACTTTGCCAGGTGCGAGAAGAGGGGATTGCCGGGGGTGATGAGCCGCACCCTGTGAGCTTACCGGGCACCCGCACGGTGCCTATCCACCGTTAACCGGTAGCCCGCTGGTGGCCGGCGACAGTCCACCACTGGCCCGCCAGTCGCTGCGCCAGCGGGGTGAACAGCGGCTCCGGCAGGTGGGCCGGGTCGAACCAGCCCACCTGGTCCAGTTCGTCTGGTGCGGCGATAAATGCCGTGCTCGTCTCGTCCCACTGGGCATCGAACCACAGCGTGACGTAGTGCAACCCATGTTCGGGAAACAGGTCGTTGGTCAGGCCGCGCAGAGTCACATCCACAATGCGGACCCCAGTCTCTTCTTCGGCTTCGCGCGCGGCGCACACGTCCGGCGCTTCACCAAAATCCAGGTGCCCGCCAGGGGTAGACCAGGTGCCCTCGCCGTGCGCGTTTTTGCGCCGGACCAGCAGCACTCGCCCATCCGCCCGCGTGATCCACACACCGACGCCAACGCGGGGCGCGTGCACGGCAAAGTCCGCTGATGCTAGGGGATCGGTCATAGTCGTTCTCTCACTGCGCCGCCAGCAGCACCTGTGCCACCCAGCCGGTACGATCGTTGCTGAATTCGATCTGCCACCACCAATGCTCGCCGGAAGCCACCGGCCCGGCCAGCACCTTGCCCGTTTCCCCGGCCAGCACCGACCCGACCTCACTGCACGCCTGCACACTGGGCAGGCTGCACAGGTCGAGATTAACCTGCGCGACCACAATCGAGTTGATCGGGAACGAATCCGGGCCATAGGCGATGGTCGGCGTGGGCGAGGGAGTGTGCGTGGGCACTGCCGTCGCCGGGGTGCCGGGTGTGCCGGTCAATGTGGGCAGCGGAGTCGGGGTGAAGGAAGGCGTCGGCGTGGGCAGGCCCTCGTCCGGCAGGGGAATATCGGGCGGCTGCTGCTCAGTCGGCAGCGGGACTCCTGTCTCGCTGTCCACTACGGCGATTCGCCGGTGCAGGCTGGGGCCGTTCACCCAGCGCGCGTCCAGGCCCTGGTTGTCGATCACCTGGTACCAGGGACCCAGGGCAGGGGCGCGGTTCACCATCATCACGCGGTAGGTGTTCTCCGGCTCCAGCGGCGTATCCACCGCCGCGCTGATGCTCGGCTCTGCAAAGGTGGGGATCGGCTCGTCGCCCAATACCACAAACCACATGGCCTCGCTCATCTGGGGGCCATAGGTGGGAACCGGGGTGGGCGGCGTCAGCGAGCGGATCGCCTGGGCGGCGGCAGTGGCGGCCTGGCTGTCTTGCAGCGCGGTATTCGTCTGGATGATGTATTCCTGGGCGGTTGCCGTCTGCATGATGGCAATAGTCGCCGTTAGCTGCTCATCGGAGATGATGGTTGGGCTGGGTGCTGGCGTCGAAGGGCCATCATCACCGGTGGTGATGAGCAGAATCACCACGATGGTGAAGAAGATCAACGCCAGCGCCGCACCGACTGCCGTGATTACTGCGTTGCCGCGCAGCAGCCGCCACAGGTCGCGTACCGGGCCGGGGATCGACATCTCGTCCAACACCTTTGGCGAGCGCGGTGGGCGGCGGCGCAGCGAACGCGCGGGGCGCCCGCTGTCCGGTTCAGCCGCCTGCCTGCCGATGCGCTCGCTCCGACGAGGCACGCCCCACGAGTCCATCGGGTCGGCGATCTTATCCACCGCCAGGATCAGTTCATCATCCGGCCTGTCGCCCAGCCCGGCGATCTGCTCGTCCTCCGGCTCATCCCTGGCGACCATGTGCAGCACGATCACTGAGACATTATCCGCGCCGCCGCGCTGATTGGCGGTGGCGATCAACTGGCGCACTGCTGCATCCGGCGGCAGCGCTGTCGCCACCTGCTCGATCTCATCCGGCGGCATGTAGCGCGTCAGGCCATCGCTGCACAACACGACGATGTCCCCATCGCGCAGCCGCCCCGTGATGATATCCACTTTGACGGCGGGCTGGCTGCCCAGCGCGCGCACCAGCTTGTGACCTGCGGGATCACCATCGGGTAGCGGGAGACCTTCTTCCTGCCGTTGGTTTGCCAGGGTGTGATCCTGGGTAAGCTGGCGTGTATGGCCGCCGCGCATCAAGTAGGCCGGGCTGTCGCCCACGTTGCCGATGACCAGTTCATCGCCGCGCACCACCGCCGCGACCACCGTTGTCGCCATGATCTGGGGCGGCACATGCTCTTGCCCCTCGGAGAAAATGACGTTGTTAGCCTCGGCAATGGCGCGCGCCAGCCGGTCCGGCGGATCGCCGGAGACCTGCGCATAGTAGCTGCTGATGATGGTGCTGACCGCGTACTGGCTGGCAAGATCGCCCCCAGTCAATCCGCCTACACCGTCGGCCAGGACAAACAGCCGCCCAAGCTGGGCCAACTGCTCCGGGTTGGCCGGGATCGAATGGCCGATAGCGTCCTGGTTCTGTTTGCGTTTGAGGCCAGGGTCCGTGTCCATTGCTACACGGACTTCTAGCTCTTGGGTAGACGGCTGGCTCATGAAAGCAGCACCTCAGGATGATCGTCAGAATAATCGAACGAAATGGGCAGTCCCACTCACAGACCATTTGCAAAGGCTTTTTGGGCCCTCATCCCGCGAACTCTTCTGGGTTCGCGTACCCTTTTGGGTTCGTTCCCCTTCTCGCTCTGGGAGACGGGGAAATGGACTGGTTTTCCCTCGCCTGAGGGAGAGGGAACCGGCGTAAGCCGGTAGGGTGAGGGCTTCTTGAATGGTCTCTCAATCCGTTATGGTTTTGAAGACAAAAAGCGTATCGCCCAGCAAAATCTCGTCATTCTCGTTCAAGGGCGTAGCCGCGCGCACGGTTTTCCCGTTGATGATCACCGGGTTGGTCGGCGCGAACGGCCACAGATGAAATGCCAGCGTGCCGGAGAGACGCGCGCCGCTTGTCTCGCCCACCGGCTCGATGGTGAAGCGGGCGTGCTGGCGCGAGAGCTTGGGATCGATCCAGCGCAGGTCACCTTCGCGCCCGATGATCTGCCCATGCTTGACAGCCAGCACCTCGCCGCGCCGGTCGGGCGGCTCTTTGACGATCAGCCAGCCGAGGGGCAGGCGCTGACCCTCGGCTAGCGGCGGCGCTTCGAGCGCGGTGCCGTCTGGGGCCTGCGCGGGCGCGACTTCGGTCACCTGGGGGCCTTCCGGCTCGACCGTCTCGCGGTGGAACTCGTCGGGCGGTGCCTCCTGCTTGCGATCGTCGGGCGCGCCATCCTGCTTTTCCGGGCGAGGGCGCGTGCGCGGGCGATAGCTCGGCAGCGGCGGTGGCCCAAAGGCGCGCCGCTGCGGGTCTTCGCGCGCGCAGAACGGGCAGGACGTATGCGGCGGATCAAACGGCCCGTGTTTGGGGCAAAACCCACCCCCCTTGCTCATGCCTGCTGCTCTCCTGGCCTGGCGGCTCACAGTCCTTTCTGCCTAGACCATTCTAGCACGCGCCGCGCAAACCGGAAACCAACGCAAAGCCGGTTTTTTCACGTACTGCCGGGCCGCGGGTGATCGTTACGGCCCGGCAGTGCCCACCAACTGCACCGCGTCGATTTCGTTCCAGTAGCCGGTGATTGTCTGGTCCAGGTGAAGGATCACGCCGTTCACCGGTGAGTCCACGCCGGAGACAGCCAGCGAGAATACGCCGGGACACGCCGTGCCTGGGTCGGCGCTGTTCGGTACCGGCACGGTCCCGCCGCCATCCGCCAGGATCAGTTCGACACTGGTAATCGCGCCAGGAGTCAGAGTCTGGTAGACATGAACGGCGGTGGGGATGACGGCCCAGTCAAACATCAAGGTCAGCGAGTCTTCGCCTGTCGGCGTGCCCGATGCCCAGGCGGTCATCTGGTCACCGCACACCAGGCTGTTAGGCAGGCCGGTAGCCTGCATGGCGCTCCAGCCTGCGGTTCCGTATTCGCTGGTCGCGGTGGCGCTGCTGGCCCACTGTGCCACCTGGAGCGGGTCCACGGGCGCAAGTGTGCCGGTTACCTGCACCGCGTCGATCTCGTTCCACGACTCGGACTCGGATTGATCCAGGTGAATGACTGCGCCGATGATCGGTGCGCTTTCGGTAATGCTTAGCGAGAACACGCCGGGGCACTCTGTGCCGGGGTCGGCGCTGTCGGGCACGGGTACACTGCTGTAGTCTTCCCGGACCAGGTCTACCGACACGATCGAGCCGGGCGTATAGGTCTGTTGAATGTCTAGCTGGCGGGCGATGATAGGCGCAGCGAAGAACACGGTCAAGGAATCCTGGCCGTTGGCGCTGGCCGAAGCCCAGGCCCGGCTGCTGTCACCGCAGATGGGGACATCCGGCGCGCTGGTGGCCTGCAGCGGGTCCCATGCCCCCGATCCATAGGCGCTGGTGGCGAAGGCATAGGTTGCCCACATCGCTACCTCTGCGCCGACGGTGGCCTCGCCCACCAGCTCGACCGCGTCGATTTCGTTCCAGTCGCCGGTCAGCGTCTGGTCGAGGGTGATAATTGCGCCGTTCACCGGCACGGTCACGCCCGTGATGGGCAGCGAGAACACGCCGGGGCACTCTGTGCCGGGATCGGCGCTGTTGGGCACGGGCACCGTCCCGTTGCCATCGGCCAACACCAACTCAACACCGGTGATCGCGCCAGGGCCGTAGTTCTGGTAGATGTTCACTTCCGACGGGATGACGGGCACATCGAACATCACGGTCAATGCATCCTGGCCCGTGCGTGTTTCCGATGCCCAGGCGGTCTTTCTGTCGTTGCATTCCAAAGTGTCGGGCTGTCCGGCTGCCTGCGCCGCGTCCCAGCCATCCTGCTGATACTGGCTGGTCGCGGTGGCGCTGCTGGCCCACTGGCGCAGCATAAACATTCCTTCTGCGGGCTGCGCAGCAGCAGGGCTGGCGGGCAGCACCAGCGCCGCGATCAACGCCGCCACCAACAGCGCGGCTCCCATCCTGATCAAACGACTCAAGGTGATCATGGTATCTCCCTCGCCGGTGCAAGACACGGCTGTATGTGGACACCATTCATTGTAGACCTGAGCGCTAATCGATGCTCGGTGGGGATTTTCAGCCGGGCTGCTCACCGGCAATCGCGCAGAAGCGGGTATACGCTTCATCCCAGCGGTCGGGTTCCGACGGCTGGTAATGCCGCAAGGGGGTAGACTGCCGGATCACCGCGCGCGCTTCTTCCAGCGAGGCCAGGTGCCCGGTCGCCATCGCCTGCACGATGATGTTGCCCATCGTCGCGGCTTCGGTTGGCCCGGCGATGACCGGGCGGCGGGTGGCATCGGCGGTCATCTGGCACAGCAGGTCATTGTGCGCGCCGCCGCCCACGATGTGGATCACCGGCAGGTCGTGGCCGACCACCTCGCGCAGTTGGTCGAGAGTCTGGCGATATTTGAGCGCCAGGCTTTCGAAGATGCAGCGCATGATGGCCCCTTCGTCTGCCGGAACAGGCTGGGCGGTGCGTGCGCAGAAGGCCCGGATCGCGGCGGGCATATCGTCCGCGCTGCGGAAATCCGGGCTGTTGGGGTAGGGATCGATCAGCGGGCCAAAGGCGGGCGCAGCGGCGGCCAGCGCCACCAGATCGGCGGGCGTGTAGTTCTTCCCCTCGCGCGCCCAGGTGTGCTGGCACGCCTGGACCAGCCACATCCCCAGGATGTTCTTTAGCAGGCGGAAGGTGCCACCGACGCCGCCCTCGTTGGTGAAGTTGTACTTCAGGCTGAGCGGCGTAATCACCGGCGAACGGACCTCGGTTCCCATCAGCGACCAGGTGCCGCTGCTGATGTAGGCAAACGGCTCTTGCTCCACCGGGACCGCTGCGACCGCTGAGGCCGTGTCGTGCGTGCCGACCGCGATCACCGGGATGCCATCCAGATCGACGTTCGCGTCCAGCGGGCCAAGCACCGTCGCTGGCGGCACCACGCCCGGCAGCATCGCCACCGGCAGATCGAGCCGGGTGAGCAGGTCGCGCGCCCAATCGCCCGCCAGCGGATCGTAGAACTGGGTGCAGGTGGCGCTGGTGAACTCCACCACCTTTTGCCCGGTTAGCCAGTAATTGAGCAGGTCGGCCACTGTCAGAAAAGTGGCCGCGTGACGCAGCGCGGGCGCGCCAGAGAGTGCCATTGCATAAAGCTGGTACAGCGTGTTGATCTGCATGAACTGGATGCCGGTGCGGGCGTAAATCTCTTCGCGCGGGATGCGCTCAAACACGCGCGCCATCACGCCGTTGGTGCGTGCGTCGCGGTTGTGGACCGGGTTATCCAGCAGCGCGCCGCTCGCATCCAGCAGCGCAAAATCGACTGCCCACGTATCCAGCCCGATGCCGTCCGGGGCTACGTCCGGGCGGCTGAGCCGTGAGGCTTCCAGCCCGGCGATCATTTCTCGCCACAGGTAGAGGATATCCCAGTAGAGCGTGCCCCTGATCATCACCGGGCGGTTAGCGAAGCGGTGAATTTCCTCCAGCGTCAGCCCGGCCTCATCGAGCGTGCCGAGCATCGTGCGTCCGGCGGAAGTGCCGATGTCAAAAGCGAGGAAATGGGGCACGGCAGTTCATCCTTTCATCGGTCGCCGGTCAGCCGCGCGGCTTCGGCGTCAGGAATCGGGGGATGCACGATCTGCGCCTGGGCCGCTTGCAGTCCACGCACGCCGAACTCGTGCAGGATCAACACGGCCAGGGTGGCAGCCAGCAGCACAAACGGCTGCACGGTGATCGAGAAGGACTGGGCCAGCACCCCGGTCAAGCCGGGCAGCAGCGCCGCGCCGATCGAGGCCGCGCCGATCTGGAAGCCGATCGCGTTGGCGGTATGAGCGTTGCCCAGCCGCTCCGGCGTGACCGAGACCAGGATCGGGAAAATGGGCGCGAACATCAGGCCCATCAGGCCCAGCGCCACGCCGCCCGACCACTCCACCGGGTTCCAGGCCAACAGCAGCGCTGCAATCACCGACCCGGCCATCGAAAGGCGGATGAAAGTGAGCGGCGTCATCCAGCGATCGACGAACCCGGCCAGCACCCGCCCGGCAGTGAACATACCCCAGTAGAGCGAGACCCACATCCCGGCGGTTTCCGTGCTGATGCCGCGCCCCTCGATGAACAGCGATGACGCCCAGCGCCCGGCGACTACCTCGGCTCCGGCATACAGGAAAAACAGCGCGATGCCGATCCACACCATGGGGACGCGCAGCGTCGCGCCGAGCGGCGCGCCTGCCTCTTTGTGGCCCGGGCGACTGCTGTCTGCGTGCGGACTGTCGAAGCGCGCCCGCGTGACAAAAAAGACCATTGCCAGCGCGAGCTGGAGCGCGCCCACCAGCGCGTAGCCCATGCGCCAGGGCCGCCCGGCATTGATCACCAGGCTCATCAGGGCCGTGCCGCCGGTAACGCCCAACCCAAACGAGGCGTGCAGCCAGAACATCAGGCGGGGGCCATAGTGGGTGGCGACATAGGTGTTCAGCCCGGTGTCGATGGCGCCCGCACCCGCGCCGCCCAAAAGACCCATCACCACGAACCATCCCCACGCTGGCGACAGCGCATATCCGATCAACGCGCCGGCAGTCGCCGCACAGCTCACCGAGAGCAGCAGGCCGATGCCCATCCAGGCGACAAGCTGCCCGGCGAAAAAACTGGAGAGGAAATAGCCCACCAGCCCGGTCACAAAGATCAGACCAAAGATGTCTTTGCCGATGTCAAAGGTCTCGCGGACATGAGGGTTGGCGATGTCGAGCAACCCGTCAGGCGATCCCAGGCTGATGAAGGCGATGAAGGTGATGGCGATCAGGAAGAATGCGGCGCGATTGGACAAGCGAACCTCTTAATCTGTCAGGCTTTCGCGAAGGGTGAAGGCACCACCGGTCACCCGGTGATGCAGTATTGCACTTTCATACGGTTGGGATCGGTCTGGGCCAGTTCGAAGCCCCTGGCAAAGTCTTCGAGTGGCAGTGTGTGCGAGATCAGCGGCTCCACGCGGACCATGCCGCCGGCGATCATGGCGATGCTCTGCTGGAAGGTGCGGTTGACGGCAAAGCTGCCGATCACAGTCAGATCCTTGCGGAAGACTTCATAGGGCGCGAACGAAATCCGCGACTCGCGCGGGGTGACTCCGAACACCCACAGCGTTCCGCGCGGGCGCAAGAAGTCAAACGCGGCTTCGAGCACCTGGGGGATACCGGTCGCGTCCACCACCAGCCCGAACCCGGCAGGCTCGATAGCGCGCAGGCGCTTCGCCTGATGATCATCGGCCAGCACCGTCTCACTTGCGCCTAACTCGGCGGCCAGCGCCAGGCGGTGCGGCACCACGTCCGAAACCACCACTTTCGATGCTCCCCAGCAGCGAATCGCCTGGGTCAGCAGGCAGCCCATCGGCCCGGCGCCCAGGATCAGCGCGCTGGTGCCCGGCGCGATACGGATTCGCTCCATGCCCCAGGCCACACAGGCGAGCGGCTCGACCAGGGCCGCCGCTGCGAACGACATCTCGCCGATGGCGAACACATTGCCTTCGGGCACGGCGACGTAATCGGCGAATGCGCCGTCGCGCGTGACGCCCACTGCCGCCAGGGTCTCGCACTGGTTCGGCTCATTGCGCTGGCAGGCGGGGCAGCGGTTGCAGGGGATGTTCGGATCGGCAGTGACCCGGTCGCCCACCCGGAAGCGAGTCACGCGCTCGCCAGTGGCTGCAACCACGCCGCTGAATTCATGCCCAGGGATCAGCGGGTATTGCGCCTCATATTCACCCTTGAGGATGTGAATATCGGTGCCGCAGATCCCCGCCACGTGCACCCGGATCAGCACATCATCCGGCCCCGGCTGGGGGATGGGCGCGCCGGAGAATTCGGCCCGTCCGGGTGCTTCAATTTTTCCCGCACGCATCATTTTTTCCGTAATCCCATTCGCCCGACTATGGTTGAAGAATGTAATAATGGGCAGGGTTGCCCGGTTTCAAATTTGGGTTAGTATAGACCGCGTCCTGCCGCCCGGTCAATAGAGGTTTGAGTTATGTACTCATGTGATCGTTCTCACACGTATCTCATCTATTGAGCCGAAGGTAGTGATAAGCTTTATAGATTAAGTTTCGCTTTTAATAGTGCTGTTGACATATCGAGGTTATTCTGCTATAAAATGCACATGGGTCATCTAGAGAAGTAAGCGGTTAACTCTGTTGGGGAAAGCTGCTGCATCACCGAATTGCCTGGGGGAGGGCGGCCAGCGTGTCGCGTCAGTCTTCGCTGGCGGCTGCTGACCGAGGAGTGTCGATGCCTAAGGATTGAATGATATGCCAACATTCACCGAACTTGTCGCCGGAACGTCGCAGCACCAGTTTGAAGCCGCCGTTCGCGATACCCCACTCGTCATTATCTATCCCCGGAATCGTGGGCGCAGTGCGTTGATCGCGTTATTCCTTGATCACTATAAGCAGGATTTTTTCTACTATAGCCTCGGAACAGCCGATACCACCCTTAACGCCTGGTTGGGCCATTTGATCGACTCGGAAGTCATGCCTGCCGGTTTTGGCTCACAGACTCGCGCGGCGCTTTCCAACAAAGCAGACCCGGAAATGCTCGCCGAGGCCCTGGGGGCCGACCTGGCCACCATCAAGCGCAAACGATTTGTGCTACTGTTGGATATGTTCGACCGCCTGAAACCCGGTCGGCCCGTCTCGCGCTTTTTTACCACGCTTGCTCGCCACATCCCCAGCCATGTCCAGATCGCCATCCATGCCCGCCTGCTCGACCTGAACCCCTGGAACGAACTGATCCACGAAGGGTTAGCCAGCGTGGTCGGCAACGAGGACGCAATGGGCGGTGGCATCTACGGCGACGAGCCGAAGAAGGGGCAGTTGGAGGTCTTTGCACTCTCCGGCGGGCATGTCTACAGCAATGGCCAGCCAGTCACCAGTTGGGATGGATCGCTGCCCAAGCACTTGTTCTACTATTTTGTCGATCACCCGATGGTGACGCGCGACGAGATTTTTTCGGTGTTTTGGCCGGGGATGAGCATCAAAGAGGCGACCAATGTCTTCCACGTCACCAAGCGGAAGATTTCTGAGCGCCTGGGGTTTGAGCTGACCAGCTACCAGGGCGGGTTCTACATCCCATCGCCCAAGATCAGGGTCCACTACGACGCGCGCCTGTTCGAGAACGCGGTGCACGAGGCCATCGAGACCGAGCGCGATGCCCCGGCTCAATGGTATACGGCAGTCTCGCTGTATCGTTCGGAATTCCTGCCCTATATCGATACCCCCTGGGTCAACGAGCGCCGCCAGGAACTCAAGCATAAATATGCCCAGGCGTTGATCGGGCTGGGGCGCTACTACCGCGGCCTGAACGAACTCGACCAGGCGCTGGGCTACCTGCTGCGCGCGCTGCGCGAGAAACCGGACTGGGAAGATGTTCACCAGGACGTGATCATGATCTATACCCAGCAGGGCCGCATCGATGATGCCGTCAGGCAGTACAAGCAGCTTGAGCTGACTCTCAAGCGCATGTTCAACATCGCGCCCTCCAAAGAGACGCGCCGCCTGTACGACGTAATCACGGCGGTCTAAGCCGGGCGGCAGGCTTGCGACAGGTCAGGTAAAATCATGCGCAGCGCCGGATCGCGCGATGGTCCAGGCGCTGCGCCTCGTTTATCAAGAGCCGCGACCGGCGGAGTGTTCGAATGACAGCACGCAAGAGTGATCCTGTGCGCGGGACGATCGTCCGGCAGGTGAAGGATGGTCCGCATACTCTGGCGGTGGAAGTCTCGCGCGACCGGCGGCTGCGCACGTCGGCGCGCTGGACTCTGCACGATCAGACGATCCGCGTGCGGGTGCCCCTCGCGCTGGATGCCCGCCAGGTCGATCGCCTGCTCGACGACATCTTCGCGCGGGTGCTCAAGCAGCGCGCCAGCGCCCGGCGGCGCGGCGATGCCGACCTCGAACGCCGCGCCCAGGCCCTCAATACCCGCTATTTTGGGGGCGAGCTTCAGTGGCATTCCATCCGGTGGGTGAGCACCATGCAGCATCGCCTGGGGAGCTGCACGACCGGCGGCGCGACGGATGGCGACATCCGCATCAGCGAGCGCCTGAAGACGTGGCCCGATTACGTGCTGGACTATGTGATTGCCCACGAACTGGCTCATCGCAAACACCCCAACCACAGCCCCGCGTTCTGGGACTATCTCTCGCGCTACCCGCATGCCGAGCGCGCGCGGGGGTTCATTGAGGGGGTGACCTTCGCCGAGGGGACCGGGTCAGAGGGCGGGCACGATGCCGACACCCTGCTTTGACATCGAGGACAGGCTCAGCCGCTGCGCCAGCCCATTGCCAGCTTGAGGCGCTCGATCACGTTGTAAACAATCGGGCACAGGCCCGCATCCGCTGCGAGCACATCGTACAGCCACCGAAAATCGGGCACCAGCGCCGGATAGGCCCGGCAGGCAGCGGGGCGGTGTGGGTAAATGGTGCAGCGGGCGTCACCCGGCGAATCGCGCAGCAGTGGGCACGGCACCCCGCGCATCACCGCCCATTCGCCCAGCGGCTGCCCGCCTTCATGATCGACCAGCCGCTCAATCGCCACCTGCGGAGTCACGCCCAGCGCGGCGGCCAGCCCTGGCACGTCGCCCGGCTCCAGCCCGATGGGCATCCGGCAGCAGTTGCCACACTGCGTACAATCTACCGCCGCCGCGACTTCTTCCGCGATGCGGCTCACCAGCGAGTCAAGCGCCGCGTCGTCGTGCCCATCGCGTTCCCACAGCAGGTCGAGATAGTGCCCAAAGGCTTCAGTATCTGCGCGTTGGGCAGCGGCCAGCGCTGCCACCTGGGCCGGGTCTGCGACCAGGGAATGCATAGGGCAATGCTCAGTCCGTGCTGCCCGAATCGGCGTCCTTCTTGCGCTGGGCGCGTTCCTGAAGCTGGCTAAGAATGCCGGCGAAGGCATCGCTCAGGAACTGATCGATCTCCTCAGAATCTTCGAGTTCTTCTTTGGCGACCTCTTCCATGGTGGCGATCAACACTTCGCGCTGAATCAGCCCCTGCTGGATCAGCAGCCGCGCCACGGCCTTAGCGATCACAAACCCATCGGCCCCGCGCACGCCCAGGCTGACCAGCCCGCCAAACAAATCTCCAAAAATCTCCTGCGTGGTCCTGATATCTTGTTGTGGCAAGCGACTTCTCTCCTGGTGCTCAATGCAAGTGAGGCCGATTGTACCGCGAAGCGCCGGGGTTTGCTCAAATTGCCGCGCGCCGTGCACCCCCGCGCAGGCGCGCGTTTGCATTTTGCCGCGCGCGCACTATGATCGCGGGAGTCCGTTGGGCGGTGCGATCCACTGAGGAAGGAAAGCGAATGGCCGAATCTGTTGAACCGACTGTCGAAGAGCGTCTCGCGGCGCAGAAGGCGCAGCTTGAGATGCGCTATTTGAACCAGACGATCTCCATCCTCAAGGGGCTGGAAGCGCGCCTGGGTGACGCTGTGCCTGCCGCGTTTGAGGACATGATGGGCGCGGCGATCCGCCAGGGATGGGCCGCGCGCGCGGCTCAGCGTGGCAGTAACACGATTGAGGACCTGATCGCGCTGTTGTGGGAACCGCTGCGCGCCGAGGGGTTCGAGTTCACCGCCGAACAGCGCGACGGTGGCTGGCAGATGCACTGCACGCGCTGTCCCTGGGCAGAGGCGGCCAAAGCGCTGAACGCGCCCGAATGGGTCTATCGCATGTACTGCGCCTCCGATCCGTACATTGTCGAGGGGTTCAACCCGCAGATCGAGTTCCGGCGCACCAAGACTCTGGTCGAGGGCGATGACTGCTGCGACCACTTTTATACTTATAAGCCGGAATAGGTGCGGTTGGCCCGCCGCTGAGGACCTTTGCTATGAGTCGCAAAACCGCCGTTCTACGCTGGATACTCCGCCTGTTCGGGTCCGCGCTGCTGCGGCTGTTGACGCGCACACGTATCACCGGGCGTGAGCACCTGGACACGCCCGGCCCGGTGATCTATGCCGCCAACCACGCCTCGACTTTCGACGCGCTGTTGTTCCTGACGTTGCTGCCGCCGGATGTGGTCTTTGTCGGGCCGGGCGATTTTGAGCTGCTGTGGCCCGCCAACTGGGTGGTCAAGAACCTCGACCTGATCTTGATGAAACGCGGGTCGGTGGATCGGGCGGGCCTCAAGCACATGCTGGACGTGCTCAAGGCGGGCGGGCGGCTGGCGATGTTCCCCGAAGGCGGCACCTGGGAAAAGGCGGTGGACGATGTCAAGTCGGGCGTGTCCTATGTCTCGCAGGCGGCCAACGCGGCCATTGTGCCCATCGGCTTTGGCGGCACCTACCAGGTGTGGAAGGCGATCTTCCGGCTGCGCTGGCCGGTGATCACGGTGACGATCGGCCCCGCGCTGCCGCCTGTGCGCGTCTCCGACGACCGTGGTCGCCGCCAGGATGAGCTGCAAGCCGCCGCGCTGGACTTGATGCGCACCATCTACAACCTGCTACCTGCCGCCGATCAACACCGCTTCGATCGGATCGCCCGGCAGCGGTTTCGCGGCGCGCTGGTCTTCAGGCTTCCGGTCGACGGGCGGTCATCCGAGTCGATGATCTTTCGGCTGCCCGGCGGCCCAACCGATGGCTTCGACGCGCTGGCCGAGCTGGTCAGCAAGCCCAATCTGTTCAGCCCGTTGGTGTATAACGCGCGGCTGCCGGTGCGGCCCTTTCACCGCGCGGGGACGTATGTCAGGCCGGAGCAGATGCTCCGCGCTACCGGCGCGCTGCAAGCCGCCTTTGCTGCAGGTGATTATGCGGGGTACCTGGAATATCGTATGGGCGAAGAAAAGGCCGCCCAGGTGCGTGCCGCGCTGACCGCTATCGAATCCCAACTGGCCGCTGCACCGGGGGCCGAGATCGATCTCTCGCGGGCGCGGGTGGCTTTTGTGCCCATTGTCACCGAGCACGGCGACGGCCATCCCCCCGTCGGCTGACCCGCCCGGCGAGCAAAAAGCGCGGCGGGCAATAGCCCGACAGTCGTCTGGTGCGAGGGCGCATCCCCGCGTATACTCATCCACAGCATCGAGGAGAGCGAGGACTATTCCCATGAAAAAGATCACGGTTTTTGCAGCCTTGGCGCTGCTGCTGGTGGTGAGTGCATCCGGGGTCGCGGCGCAG
Organism: Anaerolineae bacterium; assembly: GCA_034429275.1. GTDB lineage: Bacteria > Chloroflexota > Anaerolineae > Aggregatilineales > Aggregatilineaceae > DAOUFU01. Next base: position 18,202 of record DAOUFU010000040.1, read on the forward strand.
GTCAATCACCCGCCGACCATCTTCAACTTTGCCTGCGACCGCGCCAGCATCACCGTGGCCGAAGCCGAAGCGGGCACCAGCCAGGCCACGCTGACCTGGCATGTCGCGCACGTGGACGACAGCCACAAGCTGCTGCTCTATTTTTACCAGTACAACGGATGGGTGCTGCTGGCCGGTGAGCAGCAGGTGCTGCCGCCTGTCGCCGGCATCATCGTCAATGTGACTCACAGCGGCACGTTTGCGCCGCCCACCTACCGGCTGGTGGTGACCAACAGCGAGGGGACCGTGCTGGACGAGCGGACGATTGTGATCGCCTTTGAGCCGGACGCGGTGGACCCCACCATCACCAGCTTCACGACCACCGCCCAGAACGTCAGCGCCGAGAGCCTGGCCGATGGCAGCGCGCGCATCCAGGTGACCTGGGAAGTCGCCAACCGCAGCGCGATCTCGAACCTGGTGTTCGATCAACTGCTGCCCGATGGTACCGAGCGTAATGTCGAGCTGCCGCGCGACACGCTGTGGATTGCCTCGAAGGGCAGCGGCGTGGTCGCGCCGGTCGAGCCGGGCGCAGATCAGCCCATCACGCTGCGGCTCCGGCTGGTCAATGTCATCACGGCGGAGATTTTCGATGAGGTGCTGGTGGCGGTAGGTGAAGAGCCTGCAGAGCAGAGCGAGGTTCCTGCCCAGCCCACTCCCACGCCACAGGCCGGGTAATCGTGCCCATGATCACACGGCAGCTCGAAAGTCTGCTGATCGGCGTCATTCTCGCGGCGTACCTGCTGATCGCCGGGCAGTACGCCGCGCGCACGCCCGACTGGCAGGCCCCCGACGAGCCTGCTCACTACAATTACATCCGCCAGATTGCCGACGAGCACAAGCTGCCGCGCATCGCGCGGGGCGACTGGGACCAGGAATACCTGGAAGGGCTGAAGGCCAGCAAGTTCGCCCCCCAACTGCTGAACTGCGCCATTCCCCTGCCGGAAAATACCCGGTGCCCCGGCCTGGAGGGCATCCAATATGAAGACCACCAACCGCCGCTCTACTACCTGTTGCAAGCGCCGGTTTTCGCTGCCACAGAGGGTGACCTGGTCGCGCTGCGGCTGGTGTCTGTGCTGCTGGGGGCGGGCGTGGTGCTGCTGGCCTGGCTGACTCTGCGGGCGATGGCTCCGCGATGGCCCGTCCTGGCGCTCACCGGGGCCGGACTCGTGGCGTTCATCCCTCAACACCTGGCGATCTTGGGCAGCGTGAACAATGATGCGCTGGCCGGGCTGATCGTCGGGCTGACTCTGTGGGCCACCGTGCGCTACCTTGCAGCCTCAGCGGGCGAAGCGCCGCATCCGGCCATGCTGGGTCTGCTGGCGGGCGTGGCGATGATCACCAAGACCACCATTTATTTCCTGGGTGGGATCGTGGTGCTGGCGGTGCTGCTGCGCTGGCGGCGCGAGCGCTGGCCCTGGCGTGTGGCAGGTCGTCACCTGGCCGCCGCGCTGATCCCCGCGCTGGTGATCGGTGGGATGTGGTGGGCGCGTAACCTGGCTGTCTATGGCGGGCTGGACTTTGCCGGGCTGGATCGCCACGACGAGGGGGTGATCGGCCAGGTGCGCACGGCGGACTATATCGAGCGCGAATTGCGCGGCTCCACGCGCCTCTACCTGGAGAATGCCGCCCGCACCACCGCTCACAGCTTCTGGGGTCAGTTTGGGTGGATGGCTGTGCCCATGCCTCAGAACGTATACCGGCTGCTGGGTGTGTTCACGCTGGGTGCGCTGGCCGGGTGGGCCGTGCTGGCCGCGTATTCGGCGCGTGTGCGAG
>DAOUFU010000041.1:0-3292 GCA_034429275.1 Anaerolineae bacterium
CAGCGAACAGATCAACGCCGGGGGCTAAAGCCCCCGGCTAGGGAACAGATCAACCCAAGCGCCCTGTTTTTGGAGCACCCGTCAGGGTGCTTTGCTCTCTCTGAGCCTGCGCCCTTCAGGGCCAGGCGACGCCCGGCCAGCGAACAGATCAACGCCGGGGGCTAAAGCCCCCGGCTAGGGAACAGATCAACCCAAGCGCCCTGTTTTTGGAGCACCCGTCAGGGTGCTTTCTCACTCTGAGCCTGCGCCCTTCAGGGCCAGGCGATGCCTGAGCCTGCGCCCTGCGGGGACGCCTCCGGTAGGGCTTTGACCTGACCATTGCCGCGCCGTGTGCCATCTGTTAGAATCCTCGATCCGGCACGTGTGGGGGCCGGTCATCGCAAATGCCTCTAACCGGCTTGACATCTTATGCGGGGCGGGATAAACTAGAACGCGTGTTCCTAAGACATCCGTTCATGTTCTCATCATCACGCCACTATCACCGAGCGCCGTCCCCGGCGTTCCTCGCGCCTGTTCGTTGTCAGAGTCAGATAAGGACTTGAAGCCCGATGGCACAAAACCAGATCGTCGTGCGTGGTGCCCGCGCGCACAACCTGAAGGATATTGACGTGACCATCCCCCGCGACAAGCTCGTGGTGATCACCGGGCTGAGCGGCAGTGGGAAGAGTTCGCTGGCCTTCGATACCATCTTCGCCGAGGGGCAGCGCCGCTACATCGAGTCGCTGTCGTCCTATGCGCGGCAGTTCCTCGGCCAGATGGACAAGCCCGATGTGGACCAGATCGAAGGACTGAGTCCCTCGATCTCCATCGATCAGAAGAGCGTGAGCCACAACCCGCGCTCGACGGTGGGCACCGTCACCGAGATTTACGATTACCTGCGCCTGCTCTATGCGCGCATCGGCGTTCCTCACTGCCCGACCTGCGGCGTTGAGTTGGAGCAGCAGTCTGCCCAGGAAATTGTGGACAAGGTCGAGGCATGGGCGGATGGTACCCGCATCCAGATTCTGGCCCCGGTGATCAAGGACCGCAAAGGGCGTCACGAGAACGTCTTCGAGGACATCCAGAAAAGCGGTTTTGTGCGGGTGCGCGTCAACGGCGTACTGCACGATGTGACCGACAACATTGAGCTTGAGCGCTACAAAAAGCACACCATCGAGATCGTGGTGGACCGCCTGATCGTGCGCCACTTCGACGATCCGCACAGCGACGAGGCCGAGGCCGCCCGCAGCCGCCTGACTCAATCCATCGAGACGGCGATGGAACTGGGCGGCGGCATTGCCATCGTCAACGACATCACCGATCCCGATAACCCGCGCGATCACATCTTCAGCGAGCACATGGCCTGCCCCTATGGGCACGGCAGCTTCCCGGAGCTTGAGCCGCGCCTGTTCTCATTCAACACGCCGCACGGGGCCTGCCCGGAATGCCAGGGGTTGGGTGTGCGCCGCGAATTCGACCCTGACCTGATCGTTCCGAACCCGAACCTCTCGATCCGCGAGGGGGCGCTCGCGCCCTGGGCCACCGGCAGCCAGGATAGCTGGACTCGCCGCATCCTGGAGCAGGCGTGCCACCAGTTCGGCATCCCGATCAACAAACCCTGGCGCGAACTGACTCCCAAGCAGCAGGAACTGCTGCTGTATGGCACCGACAAAAAGGTGCACGTCGAGCATCACCGCGAAGACGGCTCGCATTTTTCGTTCAATACCGAGTTCGAGGGCGTGCTGACCAATACCGCTCGCCGTCACCGCGATACTCATTCGGACGGGATGCGCGCCTATTACGAACAGTTCATGAGCGAGCGCCCCTGCGAGACCTGTCACGGGCACCGGCTGCGCCCGGAGGCGATGGCGGTCACGGTGGCGGGGCGCGGGCTGCACGAAGTGACGTCGATGCCGGTGAAGGACCTGCTGCGCTGGGTGCAGGGTCTGCGCGGCACACACGGCCAGGTGAACGGGCATCCCACCCTCAGCGAGCGCGACCGGCACATCGGCCACCAGATTCTCAAAGAGATCGAGGCCCGCTCGCAGTTCATGGTGAACGTGGGGCTGGACTATTTGACGCTGCACCGCACCGCCGGGTCGTTGAGCGGCGGCGAATCGCAGCGCATCCGGCTGGCGACCCAGATCGGCAGCCAGCTCACCGGCGTGCTGTATGTGCTGGACGAGCCGAGCATCGGCCTGCACCAGCGCGACAATACTCGCCTGATCCACGCGCTGGAAGGGATGCGCGACCTGGGCAATACGCTGCTGGTGGTGGAGCACGATCACGAGACGATGCTGGCCGCCGACTGGATCATCGACCTCGGTCCAGGCGCGGGCGAGCACGGCGGGCGCGTGGTGGCCGAGGGCACGCCCGAAACCATCATGCACCACCCGGAGAGCATCACCGGCGCGTATCTTTCCGGGCGGCTGTGCATCCCTGTGCCCGAACAGCGCCGCCCCGGCAACGGCAAATACCTGGTCGTGCGAGGCGCGCGCGAGAATAACCTCAAGAACATCGACGTGCGGGTGCCGCTCGGCAAGCTGGGCGTCATGACGGGCGTGAGCGGATCGGGCAAGTCCACCCTGGTGATCGACATCCTGTACAAGGCGGTGGCGCAGCACGTCTACGGCTCGAAGGATCGCCCCGGCCTGCACGACGGCATCGACGGGCTGGAGAACATCGACAAAGTGATCCACATCGACCAGTCGCCGATTGGCCGCACACCGCGCAGCAATCCCGGCACCTATACCAAGCTGTTCGACGCCATCCGCGAGCTGTTCACCGCGCTGCCGGAGAGCAAGATGCGCGGGTATACCGCCGGGCGCTTCAGCTTCAATGTGAAGGGGGGACGCTGCGAACACTGCGCGGGCGAGGGGCAGCTGCGCATCGAGATGCAGTTCTTGCCCGATGTCTACGTGCCGTGCGAGGTGTGCGGCGGCGCGCGCTATAACCGCGAGACGCTCCAGGTGAAGTACAAGGGCAAAAGCATCGCCGATGTGTTGGACATGACGGTGAGCGAGGGGTTAGTCTTCTTCGAGAACATCCCCAGCATCGCCAACAAGCTGGCGACCCTGGCGGCGGTGGGCCTGGGCTATATTCGCATCGGCCAACCGGCGACCACCCTCTCCGGCGGCGAGGCGCAGCGAATCAAGCTCAGCCGCGAGCTGAGCAAGCGCGCTACCGGGCAGACGCTCTATGTGCTGGATGAGCCTTCGACCGGCCTGCATACCGCCGATGTCGCCAAGCTGATCGAGGTGCTCCAGTCGCTGGTGGATATGGGTAACACGGTGCTGATCATCGAGCACAACCC
>DAOUFU010000042.1:0-40107 GCA_034429275.1 Anaerolineae bacterium
CTCCCTCCCCTCCCCTATCGACAACCCATACGATATCCCACTTTCAATGCAGTGTTCGCGAGGGCATGACATGGTTGCCCGAAACTTTGCGCCGTCGTTGCAGAGGAATGATTTCAATGAGTAAAACCGAAAGAGCCTGTAATCAGACTCTTTCACATACGATATGGATCAAAGAAAAGAAGTCTGAAACCTCGGCTTCGTGTGTGAAAGGGGCTGTTTGCAGGCTCTTTCGGTCTAATGACTATGCGAAGTCGGATGTTCCGTGGCCTTCTCTCATGACTATGCGAAGCGGGCGGTCAACTTGCACCTGCATCATGTGCCGAAGAGCGCCAGGTTGTCTCCGATTGATCAGCTTGATGATTGGCTACCCGTGACGCTACAAACAACCAGTCCGAAAGACGGTTCAGGTAACGCAGCACTTCCGGATTCATCGTTTCCTCATCAGCCAGCATCACTACCCACCGTTCAGCGCGACGGCAAACAGTCCGCGCCTGGTGCAAGAATGCCGCAGTCAGTGTTCCACCTGGAAGGATGAAGCTGCGCAGCGTCGGCAGCTCACTTTCCCAGGCATCGATCTCATTTTCCAGCAGAGTGACCATCCCAGGTGTAACGCGCTCAATCCACTTCGCTTCGGCTTCAAGAGGTGTCGCCAAGTCGGCCCCTACAACAAATAAATCGGACTGCACCCGCAGTACCGATTCGCGCAAAACGGGAGCGATCTCGAACGCCAGCACGATCCCCAGGACGGAATTCAACTCATCGACCGTACCGTACGCGTGCAGGCGAAGATGACCTTTGCTCACACGTCCCCCGGCAAAAAGGCTCGTCTCTCCCTGATCCCCGGTTTTGGTGTAGATCTTCATTTCGACAGCAAAGCCTCTACTTCTGATACTCGCGGCAAAGAGGGTTGAGCGCCCATGCGCGTAGCCGCTAACGCGCCACAAGCGCTGCCATAGCGAACCGCCTGGTCTAGTGCCATGCCGCGCGCCAATGCGACCACAAGCCCGGCGTTGAAGGCATCGCCTGCCGCTGTCGTATCCACCGCCTCTACCCGAAATGGAGCAACGTGGGTCCATCCCCACGACCCCGCGGCTAGCGCACCATCCGCCCCCAGCGTTACAACGCCGCCAGGGACACCCAAACGGAGAACGGCCTCGGCAAGCTGCGCATGAGTCAAAACTTCCACCTCATGAACGGGTTCTTGAAGCATCTGGGCTAACTCGATCCGGTTGGGAGTAATCACATCCACCAGAGCAAGCAAATCCCTGGGAAGACGCTGCGCTGGCGCGGGATTCAACACCGTCTTGACTCCACGCTCACGTGCCATGCGTGCAGCAGCGATGACCGTATCCAGCGGAACCTCAAGCTGAAGCAGTAGAGCATCAGCCTGATCAAATGCTGAGGCTGCTGCCTCAACGTGCGCCACCGTCAGCTGCATATTGGCCCCAGAAGCGACGGTGATACTGTTTTCGCCTCCCTCGGCGACGGCAATCAGTGCCACTCCAGTCGCCTCGTGATCATCGCGGGTCACAAAACGAGTATCTATGCCTTCTGCCGCATAGGCGGCCAAGCACTGATCGCCGAATACGTCTCGCCCGACGCGCGCCACAAAGGTAACCAGCGCACCCAAGCGAGCCGCGCCCACCGCCTGGTTGGCCCCCTTCCCACCCATCGCCATCACAAAATCGCGCCCCAGCACCGTCTCCCCAGGTGCGGGAATATGAGGGGTCTTCACCACAAAATCAACATTTGCACTCCCAACAACAACCAATCTGATCATCGCCTATACTCCCGTTCGGATGGGCCTACAAAGAATATCTCGATCATACCAAGCTTGAGAAGAAACACTCAACCTGTGCAAGCTGCTACCAAATCAAAGGGCATGGTCAGTGTTTGACCAATGCCCTTTGAGAATGACTATGCGAACTAGCTGGCGCCGTCACGCGTCTACTGGGGGCGATCTTCCTTGAGCATTCGGCGCAGCACCGTCTGCAAAATGCCCCCATTGCGGTAGTAGTTCATCTCAACCGGCGTATCCAACCGGCAGATCACAGTGAATTCCTTTTGCGAACCGTCGTCGGAAATGGCGCGAACGGTGATTTCTTGCCCAGGACCTTTCGCCTCGTCAAGTTCGCTGATGTCGAAAAGCTCCATCCCGGTAAGCCCTAGCGCATCTACGCTTTCACCTGCCTTGAACTGAAGGGGCAAAATACCCATGCCGATCAGGTTGCTCCGATGGATACGCTCAAAACTCTCAGCGAGCACCGCCCGCACCCCCAAGAGGTACGGTCCTTTGGCGGCCCAGTCTCGCGAACTACCCGTGCCATACTCTTTACCAGCAAGCACGATGAGCGGCGTCCCCTCGGCTTTGTATCGCTCCGAGGCTTCAAAAATGGTCAGCACATCACCGCTGGGGATATGCACTGTGACCCCGCCTTCTACACCGGGAACCATTCGGTTCTTGATCCGAATATTGGCGAACGTACCGCGTACCATCACACGGTCGTTTCCCCGACGTGTCCCATAGGCGTTAAAGTCCTGAGGCTGAACCCCCAGTTCCATTAAATAGGCCGCCGCAGGGCTGTTCAGCGCGATGGGACCAGCCGGAGAGATATGATCCGTGGTTACTGAATCACCGAAGACGGCTAACGCGCGCGCCGCACGGATTGGCTGAAGAGGCGGAACGTCGAGTGGTAGACCGATGAAGAACGGCGGTTCCTGTACATAAGTTGAGGTCGGGTCCCAATCGTAAACCAGGCTGCCCGACTGCGGAATCGCGTTCCAGGCTTCATTCCCACCAAACACATCTTGATATTCGGTGGCGAACATTTCAGGTTTGATGGCCCGCTGGATAATCTCAGCCACTTCTTGCTGGCTGGGCCAAATATCACGCAGAAAAACTGGCTCACCTTCCGGTGAAACACCCAGCGGCTCAGTGAAGAAATCGATGTCCACACGGCCCGCTATCGCGAAGGCGACTACGAGCGGCGGAGACGCGAGGTAGTTGGCCCGCACATGAGGGTTGACACGCCCCTCGAAATTACGGTTGCCGCTCAAAACGGCAGCCGCCACTAACTGATGCTCATCCACAGCGTGCGCGGTCGCTTCCGGCAGGGGGCCGCTGTTGCCAATGCAGGTGGTGCAGCCATAGCCAACAACAAAGAACCCTAGCTGCTCAAGATATGGCAACAAACCCGACTCACGCAGATAGGCAGTCACGACTTTGGACCCCGGAGCAAGGCTGGTCTTAGCCTGAGGCGCAACACGCAGGCCTTTCTCCACCGCTTTTTTGGCCAGCAACCCTGCTCCAACCATCACTGACGGATTTGATGTATTGGTGCAACTTGTGATCGCCGCGATAACCACCGAGCCATGAGCCAACCGGGCCTGGCGGCCATTCCCATCGAGGCTGACCACCGCTTGTTTGCCCAGGTCTGCCTCGCTCAAGCCAAAACCGCGATCTTTGACAGGGGCTGTCAGCGCGTAGCGGAACTGCTCCTTCAAATCGCTCAACCGCACCCGATCCTGTGGACGTTTGGGACCCGCCAGACTGGGCTCGACAGTCCTCATATCCAATTCCAAAGTGTCGCTGAATACGGGCTCGGGCATTCCTTCTACCCGAAATAGCCCCTGAGCACGAGCGTACTGCTCGACAAGGTCTACAAGTTTTGGATCGCGCCCGGAAGATCGCAGGAAACGGATGGTTTCGGCATCGACCGGAAAATACCCCATAGTTGCTCCATATTCCGGGGCCATATTTGCCAGTGTGGCGCGATCGGGCAGAGAGAGCGCGCTGACACCATCTCCGTAGAACTCCACAAATTTGTCCACGACCCCTTTTTTGCGCAGCATCTGAGTTACAGTGAGCACCAGGTCAGTGGCCGTCGTCCCTTCAGGGAGCTGACCAGTGAGTTTGAAACCCACCACCTCGGGAATGAGCATATAAATCGGCTGGTCAAGCATGACGGCTTCGGCTTCGATGCCGCCGACACCCCATCCTACAACGCCCAAGCCGTTAATCATCGTCGTGTGGGAATCCGTGCCAACTACACTATCGGGAAAGATCACAGTCTCATCGCCCCATTGACGAGTCTGTACCCCAGTTGCCAGGTATTCCAGGTTCACCTGGTGGATAATCCCGGTCGCTGGCGGCACTACACGAAAGTTCTTGAACGCGCCCTGACCCCAACGCAGGAATTCGTATCGTTCCCGGTTACGTTCGAACTCAATCTCGGCATTCTGTCGCAAAGCATCGACAAAACCGAAGTGATCCACCTGCACAGAATGATCGATCACCAAATCCACCTGGATGGAAGGCTGCACACGAGATGGATCACCGCCGGCGCGCTGCATTTCCGAACGCAATGCCGCCAAGTCTACCAAAGTAGGAACGCCTGTGAAGTCCTGAAGGACAACGCGAGCAGGCTTGAACGGCATCTCTTTTCCCAACCGGGCCGTCTCTGGCCATTGAGCCAGATTGATCACATCTTGGTCGGTGATCTCAAACCCGTTGTTGTTGCGCAGCACAGCCTCTAGCAGCACTTTAATCGAGAAGGGGAGACGCGCAATATCCCCCACTCCCTTCTCCTGCAAAACGCCAAGCCGGAAATAAGTAAATGTGCCGTGAGGCGTTGTCATCGTTGAACGCGCACCAAACGGATCACGGATTGTCGAAGTCATCATGTTCCTTCCTTACGCGGATCAGGCGTTTTCAAGTCGAACCTTGGGGAGTTGTTCAGTGATTATCAGGTGGATTATAGCATTGCAAACCAAAGGTTTGCACCCCCGCATCTTCGCCTAAATGACCAAACGTAATCTTGCGACTCTGGTCTTGCGTGCTTATAATCATCTGCTGCCAGATCACCGGACGACAATGGAATCTATCCATCTATCACATTCCGTGTAGGTGTCAAATTGCTTCAACTCCAAACAGAAAAAGAGCAGTACTGGACGGAATGGTTCGAAGTCACGAGCGACGACATCGACCACATCTTCAACATCTTTCTCGAAGAAGAAACTCCCCTGTCCAGCCGCGAGATCGCCCGACGTCTCATCCAGTTCCGTCTTGATCAAGAAGTCCAGACCCTGCGCCGTCAGATTGAGCGAGGCGAAATCTTCCAGCCCAAGAACAGCTACTCGATCGGGGAACGCCTGATCTTCCCTGCTTTGGGGTACCAGGTTGGAGAGGTCATCGATCAGCGAACGGGCAATAATCCTGAGTACGGCACGTTCACCGTGATCAAAGTGAGCCTGAGCGACGGCGAAACCCGCGAGTTTGCCAGCGAGTTGAAGGGTGCGCATGTGCTCAATATCGACTCAATCGAGGATTTCGCCCGGATCGGCCCGCGGGTGGCAGATGTCGATTCTATCCTCAAAGAGTATGGCGATGACATCGTCTATACGCTTGAAGAGCGGCTGCGCCTTGTCCCAGATGTAGTCTATTTCGCGGGACGGTGGTTCCTGAAATCGCTGCTGGCCGAGGTGAGCATCGCTCACCTGCATCTCGCAGAAGCCGTGCTGGTGGTTCACGAGGGAGGACCTCTCGACACTGCGTCGATCGTCAAAGAAATCGACATGCCGAAAGAGGTGAACAGCCGGCTTCAGACATTTTCGCTGGACTATGCCCTGTTCCACGATCCACGTTTCGACGAGGTAGGACCGAGTGGCAAGGTTCTGTGGTATCTGCGCGATCTTGAACCGCCCGAAGTAATCAGTGTACCCGAACGGCTGCGGTACGAACCCGTAGAGTACAACTGGCGCGCCCTCACTGATGAGCTGGTGGCACTCGAATATGAGATCGATGACGAGTTGTCTACGCTGCGTTCACCCAGCAGGCCGAGTGATACGGTAACCTTCAGCCTGAATTTCCCACATCGCCGCACAGGCACACTGCCCCTTAGCTCTCGGCTACGCCACCTGTTCCCGACGGCGTACGAAGCGCCTCGCGTGTTGATGACACTGGTGGATGGGCAAACCGAGGAAACCATGACGGGTTGGGTGGTCCGTGAGCACCGTTATGTCTACGGTCTGGCGGAGTTCTACCGCCGCCACAAACTGCCGGTCGGAGCATACATCACCGTACGTAAAACCGATGATCCCTCGCGTGTTGTGGTCGATTTTGTAGCCCATCGTCCTCGCACTGAATGGATTCGGCTGGCGGTCCCTGGTGAAAACAAACGTATCCTGTTCGAGAACAGCAAACGCTCGATTGGTGCGGATTATGACGATCTCATGGTATTGGGAGCCGACGATTTACAAGGCGTCGATAACCTGTGGATACCCACCGACCATAAATCGCCCGATCTCCCCACTATCATGCGCGGAATCATCGGCGAACTTGCGCGCCTGTCGCCTCAGCGTTCTGTTCACGCCAAAACCATTTACAGCGCCGTGAACGTCGTTCGGCGTTTCCCACCTGGTCCCATCTTTGCTCTGCTGGTTGAGCGGCCAGAATTCGAGCATGTTGGGGGTCCATACTGGCGTTTAGCATGACCACCTAACCATGGAAGGGATTCCCGTGACCTCAGCAGATCGATCAGCCAGTGCATCCAGCCGCAGGGTTAAGCCAACGCTAGAGACCAAGTTCCACATCGATTATGATTGGTGGAACCACGAAGAGCGGGATTTGCGCACCTATCTGCTGAGCCACCTTGCCCCCGAAAAGCGCGATCTTTTTCGCGATTATCGCGGGGCTGAGGAAGTGGATTGGATAGACCCTCAGACAGCAGAAGTCAAAAAGGTGGATGCCCTGCTCCGCGCTATCCGCGAAGCCAGCCAGAGCGAGGATTTCATCACACCGCATACCTCGCTGGTGGATGCCGTCTTCCGGGTGTTTCTGGCAAACGATAACACGCCATTGACTCCGACCGAGCTTGGCGAACGGATTGGCCGACCTCCGATGACGATCTTGCGAACTATTGCGGGAGCGCATGTATACAAAGGTATCCGGCCAATCATTGAGTCTGCCGATGCGGGCAATGGGGATGAGGAATAAACCATCAGCGAGCTGCCGCACCCTTGACAACCTCTACACCCGCTCTCTACAATTTCAGTAATGCCCCTGTAGCTCAGTGGATAGAGCAACTGCCTTCTAAGCAGCAGGTCGGGGGTTCGAGTCCCTCCAGGGGTGCCAAAATGCAAAAGACACAGCCCGCTGACTTGTGGGCTGTGTCTTTTTTTCCTATTTTCGCGCCGCGGCGGCCCTGCCCTGCCACCATCAGGACATGATCGAGTTGTACAACGCCTGGGTTGCGGGTTCTGGTTCGGCACCTTCTGCGCGCAGTTTGTCTACCAGTTTCTGATAATGTCCTGCCGCTTCGCTGCGCCGCCCAAGGTCAGCATACAACTGCATGATCTGGCGGTGAATCGGCTCGTAGCGATCATTCTCGGCGACAGCGCGCAGTAGCAGGCCCAAAGCATTTTCCTGCCGGCCTTCGGCCAGGCGGAATTTCGCCATTTCGCTCAATGCTTCAAGATATCCCTGCTGATATTCGGCGCGGCGAGTCACAATCCAGCTGTCGCTGTGGCCCTGCAGGAAGGGGCCGCGATAGAGATCGATAGCAGACTGCCACACAGATGCCTTGTCCTCCGTCTCCGGAACGCGACCACGCACCAGCGCTTCCACAAAATCCATAATGTCGTAACTGATGGCTACTTTGGGGTTGACACGATAGTATCCCCCCTCGTGGACAAGCACATCGAAATCCAATGCTTTGTGCAGGCGACGCTTGGTCACATGAAACACATTGACCGCCTGATCGTTATCCAGATCGGGCCAGAAGGCCTGGCAGATCTCCGACCGGGTGACCACAGGCCGATCCAGCGCAAAGAAAAAGAGCAGACGAGGCAGATGACCTTCCCATGTGTTGACCGGCGTACCATTCAGCGACACATAACCCGGCCCCAAGGCGTTCACTTCAAGGTGAATTTCGCCTTCGCTGGTCATGCCATAGAAGTTTCCATACACCTGCTCATGATCTCGAAGAATGACCGCCTTTTTCTGTGCGATGAGCGAGACCCAGGGCAAGCGCGGCAGTGTTCGGCTGTTGAGGACTATGCGGCACTGCGGGGGCAGATGCAGAATCACCTGCTCAACAAAAGCCTGGAGATCGTCGGCGCTGTCAGTCCGATCGTACTCATCCAGGATCATCAGGAATGGTTCGCTGCTCAGTTCATTCAGATCAGCAACGAACGCCTGCTGCAGCACACCAGGATCATCCTGAGCCTCAAAATGAATCTGGTTCAGGTACCGGCCAAATGTGGGGTGCTGGTTGGCCAGATCGTGGGTGATACCGGACAGGAACGACCTCACATTGACATCATCCGGACCCATCGCATAGTAGAACACACGGAAATTAGGGTCATTCATCAATTGGGCAACCAACATCGATCGGTAATTGCTCGCCGGGTGAAGAAGCACTACGCGCGCATCTTCTGCCCGATCGATAAACGTCTGGTAAGCTGACTCAATCAACGCATTGAGTTTCATGGTTTTTTTAGCCCTCAGTATTGTCTGTCACTTGCAAGTAACTCCAGTATAGATCGGCCAATCCGATAAGGCAAGTACTAAGGCGATCGTATCTATCACTTACAAAGTTATGTGCAGAGTGAAAAGGGACACGCTGTATATTCAGCTACAAAGGCAGCATATGGCCGGGTATTTGATGGATTGAGTATTGTACGTTGCTACGATTTATGGTAACTTGTCTGTAGGTTAATCTAGTCTACAGCCTTCGCGATAACGGCTGTATGATGATCTGGGCCGGGCTGGGAAAACGACCTGTGCGTTCGTACCGAAAATTTGCCGGAATCATTTCGTAAACATGCGTCCTCAGCAGGTTAACGATTAAGCGAGTCTGCCATGCGTCATACAGCGCGAAACCTTACCTTGTTGGGCCTGGGTTTGGGCGTAAGCTCAGTGATCGGCTGGCTGCTGTTCAGGGAAACGAGACGAGGTCGTCTTGCATCAAGGGACACTAGTCAATCATCTTTGAGTGAGGGATCGCTCGAAATACCGCAGATAGTGCTCCCGATGCAGCCACCCGCTTCTGACGAGGTGGTTATCTCCTCGAAAAGACGCGATATCGCAGCAAATGACGACCTGACGCGTATTCGTGATATTGGGCCGAAGTTCGCCGAAGCTCTGAAAGCCGCAGGCATTACACGTTTTGAACAGCTGACCCAGGAAACACCAGATACGCTGGCCGGCAAGTTGGCTCCATTTGTCAACGTTCGGCCCCAGCGAATTCGTGATAACGATTGGATTGGGCAGGCTGAACGGCTGTCCCGCAATACACGCTCATGACTGCTCCCATTCCAACCGACATCACGCTGAACCAACCTGAACGCGTTCTGATCATCCAATGGTCGGACGGTAAGTACTGTCGTTATCCAATCGATCCGCTGCGGTTGGCGTGCCCCTGCGTGGAGTGCCGAGGTGGGCATGAGAACATGGGTAAACACGGCGATCCGAAAGACCTGCTGGCACTATCTTCGCCTCATACATACGCTATCGAACGTCTGGAGATCGTAGGCAATTACGCCCTCCAGTTTTTCTGGGATGATGGCCACCATACGGGCATCTACACTTGGGATTACCTCTATCGCTTATGCCCGGGAGAGAAGAACCATGCGTGATGGGGTGCTGGGACGCAGGCTGTTTTCTCTAGCAGAACTCAATCACCTGCGAATTGAAGCGATCAACCTGTATGAGCAATGCCTGACCAATGGGGACGCCACCCCTTTGGTCGAGTTCATTGAGCAGCAGACTCTTCATAAGCCACCTCGGTTACAGTTCCTGCGCGAGTTCGTCGAAGATATTCAGCAGCGACTGGCTTCACTGAAAGAATACCGTTTTGATGTGCGAGAGCGTGTGGTACGAGCGTTGAGTGAAGGATATGGGGTTGATATCACACCGTTGACGCCGCCTTCCGAACTCGTTCGCTATCATCACCTGACCACTGAAAATGTTCTCTCTTTTGTCCAGAGCCGCACCGAGCTTTCAACCGAAGATGCGCTGCTTCTGCGCAAAATGATCGAAGCCTCGCTCCAGATGGCAGCTCAGCTCCATAGCGACATCGAACTCACCGAAACAATACACGCCCTGGCTACTGATTGGCTGGATGGAATGAACGTTGAGGCTATCAAGCGTCATTGGGATCAGCATCCATCGCCTGACAATGCCGTCATCCGCTATCACTAGCTCACGAGGCACACCCGAACATTGCCATCGTACAGCTTTGAGGACCCTATGCCACAAACCTACGAACGGTTCTTGCAAGAAGTACTGATCGATACCCCCACCCTTCAGTCTCGATTCAAGGAACTTGGCCAGCAAATCAGCAGCGATTACCAGGATCGCCAGCCCCTTCTGCTCGGCTGTGTACTCAAGGGTGGAGTCATGTTCCTGGCGGAACTGATGCGTCATATCAGCGTTCCTCACAGCATTGACTGAATGGCCAGCTCTAGTTATGGGGGGGGGTTCGTGAAGCCACCGGGCGCGTGCGCATCGATATGGACCTCAAGCAAGATATCGCAGGCAAACATATCCTGATTGTGGAAGACATCATCGACAGCGGTCACACGCTCAAATACATGATGAGTCTGCTCGAAACACGCGAACCGGCCAGTGTTCAGATCTGTACACTGCTGAGCAAGCCCAGCCGCCGGGAAGTAGATGTGCCCGTCACTTACATTGGTTTCGAGATCCCTGACAAATTTGTTTTCGGTTACGGGCTAGATCTGGACGAATTCTTCCGCAACCTGCCTTTTGTAGGAGTTGTCAAACCAGGTATGAAGTTCGGAGAAGACTAGCGTGGAAATTCCCTCCACTCGTCCGCAGCGTCCACTGGACTGGCCCGATTCGGTGATGAGGCTGCGTGCGGTCTTTGCTCCGAATGACGAAGTTTTCCTGGTGGGTGGTGCGGTTCGCGACGCCTTGTTGCATCGCCCACTGCATGACATTGACCTGGCGGTGCCGGGTGATGGGCGGCCTGTTGCCCGTAGCATCGCCAATCGCTTCCGCGGAGCTTATTACCCCCTTGATCCCGATCGGGGAGTTGGGCGCGCCATTATCACACTAGATGACACGCCCCTGGTTGTAGACGCAGCCCAATATCGTGGCCCGGACCTTGTCACAGATCTCTGGATGCGCGATTTTACGGTGAATGCGATGGCCGTCAATTTGACGGGCGATCTCCAGGCCGTTATCGATCCTACCGGTGGGCTAGCCGATCTTGAACATCACGTATTGCGACGCTGCACCCCTGACTCGATCAGCAGTGATCCCGCCCGAATACTGCGCGCAATTCGCGCAAGTATTGCCTTAAAACTGCGAATCGAACCTGAAACCCGAGACGACCTGCACCGTTTTGCGGAAAGGCTCAGCACTATCTCGGTCGAACGTGTGCGTGACGAGTTTTTTCACATTCTGAACACTGCTCAGCCCCACCTGGCGCTTGATATGCTGCAGCGATTGGGGCTACTGGTACATATCGTGCCGGAAGCCCAAAGCCTGATGAACGTAGAGCAAAGCCCACCCCATCAGGCTGACGTCTGGCAGCATACGCTAGATACGGTAGAGCATCTCAACAACATTCTTTCAATCATCGATAAGCCGACAGACGACAACCTCACCGCCAATATCCAGTTGGGAGCGATCGCTTTTGCGCTGAGCAACCTTCGCGATCAGCTTCAAGGGCATCTTGGCAAGCAATGGGCAAATGGGCGCACGCATCGTACGCTGCTGTTATTTGCCGCCCTGATGCATGACATCGGCAAACCCGCCACGCGCCAGATCGACGACACCGGGCGAATCCGATTCTTTGACCATGAACGTGTTGGGGCAACGCTGGCTTATGAACGAGCCATGGCGCTGCGATTAAGCCACAACGAAGCAGTACGGATCCAGCAGATCGTACAGAATCATATGCGCCCACTTGGGCTGAGCACCGGGCCAACGATGCCCACCCGGCGCGCAATTTATCGTTTCTGGCGGGATACAGAAAGCGCAGGTATCGACATCTGCCTGCTCTCTTTGGCAGACTATCTGGCCACCTACGGCGTGATGCTCGATACACACGCCTGGCTGCGCTACGTGGAACTCATCCGGACCCTGCTCGATACCTGTTTTTCCCAATATGCAGAAAATGCTGCTCAGCCCAGTCTACTGGACGGGCGACAGATCATTGAGCGTTTTGGGCTTAAACCCGGACCGCAAATTGGGAATATTCTGGAACACCTGCGCGAAGCACAGGCAATTGGGGAAATCAGCACAACTGAAGAAGCGCTGAACTGGGTTCAACGCTTCCTGAGCAATTCTCATAACGAAGAATGATCGCGAAAGTTTACCTACCGTCGCCCGATTCCCCCTCCGCAGCCTGACTACCCGGCCTCTGTGCTTCAGGAACGCCTTTTCCGGCTGCGATCTGCTCTACCCTCTCGAAAAACAGCAGCAGCGTGTTGCCATAGGTGCGCTGGTCATAGAGTTCTAGCGTCTCAAGTTGTAATTCGTCCCGTTCAACAGGGTCGATCTGCACCACAACGATACCATCCGGCTGGATATGCGCTGGATTTCGATCCAGTTTCAACAAGACATCGCGCCACATTCCCTTATACTGCGGCGGCGCGACATAAATGTATTCGAACGCTTCCGGGCGTTGGCGCTGCAAGTACAACATGGCGTCTGCGTGCAGCACCTCGGCCCGGTCGGCTAATCGCGTCAAAGCCAGGTTTTCATGAATCGTGCGAATCGCCGCGCGATCATTATCGATGAACAAAGCCCGGCTGGCTCCGCGGCTTAGGGCTTCGATCCCCACACTGCCGGTCCCGGCGAAAAGGTCTAGCCATGTGCTGTTTACCACTCCGACGCCCAGGATATTGAACAGTGCCTCTTTGACACGGTCCATCACCGGCCTGGTTGAATCACCAGGAACCAGCTTGAGCTTGCGCCCTCTGGCACTGCCTGCAATCACGCGAATTGGCACGTCCCGCCCCACTCTCTTGCTGAAATGAGTCTATCCCGCCAAAACAGACCTGCAATCATCGACTCACACCGCCTCGACAACTTCGCGAGCAGCCCGAATGTTGGAAGTGGGCGTAGTCGTCATGATCACACAGCCAGTCGAGAGGATAAACCGTCGGCTGTTCGTCTGTTCCATTGCCTGGCGAGCTTGTGCTCGCACTTCAACCGGGGTACCGCTGTGCATAGGATCCCAGCGTCCAATCCCGCCACTCACCGCGCCCCCGAACTTGAGCTTACCATCGGCCAATTCCACACCGGTTTCGCGGTCGTGCCAGTTGATAGCCTGCACAGGGTAGTCAACAATCACATCAAACATCGGGGCGCTGCCATGCAGGTGAATCATGTTAAACCACCACTGATTGGGCAGGGCTTCCAAAATACGCAGATCAAAGGGGCGGCCAAACTCAAGATATTCGGCTTCGCTCATAACCGAATACGAAGCGTGCTGGATCGCATAGAAAATGCCCGATACGCCGCTCTTTTGCATCGCGTCAATGAATCGCAGCGTGCTCTCGGTGATGGTGTTCAGTCCGGTTCTAAGTCGGTCTGGGGCAAGCCGCATGTGCTCGATCAACAGGTCCTTGCCGGCAATATTCTTCGCCTGAGCCAACGGGCTGAAAATCGTCTGAATGAACGGTACTTCATCCCCAAAAGCGATCTTCAGCAGGCGCAGTGTTTCAAGCTGGCGAGCCAAAGCCCCTTTACCTGGATCAAGCACCCTCAGTTCCGTCCAGTCCAGGGAGCGCTGCACCGCGCGCCGGGTATATTCGCGCGTTCCTTCGAGATTGCCTTGCCAGCGATCCTGCACCCCATAGTCAATGAGACAAAATGAGCTGGCAGGGGTCACTTTGACGAAGTCAAAATCCCACTGGCGTTGAAAAGTGACCGTCGCTTCTGCGAGGTCTACCGCGCGCTGATCGTCTCCGGGCCAGTGCCGCCAGAGTGCTACTGGCACCCGGTCAGCAGGCTCGCCAGCAACCGTTTTTTCCAACCGCTCACGTTTGGACAGTGACATTGTGGCTCGTCGATTATTGCAAGCCTAACGGATAAACCTGTCGATCTGGGTCAACTGCTGATCCACCATACGCTTAAGCATAAAGTAGCGCGTATACTCTTCGTCCGACTGGTCAAGCCGCGCGTTGACCAACGACTGTACCTGAGAGAATATCTGGGTGGCACGTTCGAGATCGCCAGCTTTGCGAAAAGCCAGCCCCAATCCCCAAAGCGCATCAATATTGCTCGGGTTGTCCTGGGCCAATCGCTGAAACTGTTCCAAGGCTGAGGCGTTGTCCCCCAAATAATGAGCTTTCCACGCCTTGCTAATCAGTTGTTCAAGTTCGTTCTTGGTAGTCATCAACATCTCCACAGTGAGCGCATACCCAACCCGCGATACGAACGCATCGCGAGAAAAAAAATCAGGTCTAACTGTAACCGAACGGATTATACTTGACACACGGGACTTAGCAACAAAAACCGCAATAAGCAAGTATCATTATACAGGTTTTTGGCCATGTCCTCATATCGCACGAGGCACATCCATCAACATCTGATACCTGCTAAATCTGATACCTGCTAATCAGTGATTGCTGCTTCACGAAATAGGATAAGACCTGCTAAACTAGAGTCAACAGATGTGATGTGCCGCAAGGCGGCAATACTGTCATCTCGGATCGAGGCTATGTCACCTCAAGAAACCCTGCTCAATGGGCGTTATCGCCTGGATGCTCAACAAGGCTCAGGCGGTATGGCCGTGATCTACAAGGCGACGGATCTTGCGCTAGGGCGAACCGTGGCAGTCAAGGTTCTCCGCCCCAGCCTGACCAACGATGCGGATTTTCTGCGCCGTTTCAGGCAAGAAGCTCGCAACGTCGCAAACCTCTCCCATCCCAATATCGTCACCGTACACGATGTGGGGCAAGATGGGAATACGCACTATATCGTCATGGAGTATATCGACGGCGACGATCTCAAAAAACTGATCCGACAGGAAGCACCATTTCCACTCGATCGAGCGCTTTCCCTGGCGATCAAGATTTGCGCGGGTGTGGGGTATGCTCACCGCGCCGGGTTAGTCCACGCCGACGTCAAACCACAGAATGTGCTGATCATTCCCGGTAACAATACCTTCAATGTCAAAGTGACTGATTTCGGCATCGCACAGGCAGCCTCAGCTACCCAACCGCGTGAGCGCCAGCGCGTCGTGTGGGGCAGCCCACATTATTTCGCTCCAGAACAGGCTCAAGGCGATCCGCCCACGCCGGCTTCTGACGTGTATTCCATCGGCGTCGTCTTATTTGAGATGATTACTGGACGCCTACCTTTTGTTGGCACCGATCAACAAGAACTGGCGCTCGCTCATATTCATGAGACTCCGCCCAATGCTTCGGAGATCAACCCTAACATCCCGGAAAGCATGGATCGCATCCTTCAAAAAGTGCTCTCCAAAGAACCGACTGCGCGGTATCGCACCGCCGAGCAATTTGGCCGCATTCTGATTACTTACCGCCGCCAAGGTCAGGTAACCACCGATCAACTGCCCCACGTTTCCGACGCCGACTCGTCGCACGATACCGAAGAGACCCTTCCTCCCCCAACCGATCAGGCCCCCGTCTATGGCCCTGCTTCGGTGACAGGACAGGGTTCGTATGCGACATCGTCGCAGCCAACAATTCCACCGAGCATTCAAGCTCCCGTCCCGCGCGTGGAATCCGCATCGCCTTATGCCATGTATCCGTCGTCTTACCCCAGCCCGGCAACTCAGCCTGTAATCCACCCGGTGTACGCCAATTCGGAATTCAGGCCGGCTGTCCGTGCGCCAGACGCGATGATCCACTCTCGCTACCGGGCAACCGAGCCGCCCCAACAGCTGGATGTAGTCACCCTGGTGTTGGCCTTTCTTGCTTTCATCGCAGTTGTGCTGTTGATCCCTTTGTGGATTGCAGTCTATCAAGCGTGGCTGTAAGCGATAAGGCCAGTGCTATCAGGGCTACCCGGTTTCTTATATAACATTTATCCAGGCCAGCCGTGTCGTCCTGGTCTTTGCCCCTGGCATCTTGTATAATTTGCGTAGCATTGTTAAAAGAATCGGTTCGCGCAGCTGCTCAGAGCAGCCAGTTTCGCGAAATATCCACGCTGTACCGATAAGGCTTGAGGGCTGGAGGCTAACCAGTGAATAATCGTTCGCGCAACATGTTTGTGTACATCCTCATCATCTTTGCCATCGTGGCAATCTTCTGGGGTGTACGCAATAACAGTTCCAGTTCGCGGGACATTTCGGTCAGCACGCTGGTGACCGAGATCAACAACGGGAACATCAACTCGATCGAGGTCAACAACGAAGGCGAGATCACGGCCACAACCTATAATAACGATACGTTGAAGACCCAGATCAGCTCCAATGCCCAGGACCCGGTTCAGGTGCTGGAATCGCACGGGGCCGATCCGCAGAAAATCCGCAACATCCCCAAATTCGAATACACCAAACCCAGCAATCTGTTCAACTGGATTGGCCTGCTGGGCACCTTTTTGCCCTTGCTGCTCATTGGCGGTTTCATCTACCTGATGCTGCGGCAAGCTCAAGGCTCGAACAACCAGGCAATGTCCTTCGGAAAAAGCCGGGCACGCATGTTCACCGGGGATCAGCCTACTGTGACATTTGATGATGTGGCCGGAGCAGATGAAGCGAAAGAAGAACTTGAGGAAGTCGTCGAGTTCCTCAAGGACCCTGACCGTTTCATCCAGCTAGGGGCGCGTATTCCAAAGGGCGTGTTGTTAGTGGGCAGCCCTGGGACCGGTAAAACGCTGCTCGCCAAAGCGGTCAGCGGTGAAGCCGGCGTGCCGTTCTTCAGTATCTCCGGTTCCGAATTCGTTGAAATGTTTGTTGGTGTGGGTGCCAGCCGCGTTCGCGATCTCTTTGAACAGGCGAAACGACACAGCCCGTGCATCATTTTCGTTGACGAAATCGACGCGGTAGGCCGCCATCGTGGAGCAGGATTGGGCGGCAGTCATGACGAGCGCGAGCAGACCCTCAACCAGATTCTGGTCGAGATGGACGGCTTCGATACAGACACCAATGTGATCATCATGGCCGCAACTAATCGCCCGGACATCCTCGACCCGGCGCTGATGCGTCCAGGCCGGTTTGATCGTCGCGTGGTACTCGATCGCCCCGACATGCGTGGCCGCGAGGCTATTCTCAAGGTCCACGCACGCGGAAAACCGCTCTCGTCAGACGTTGATTTGAGCGTGCTTGCCAAGTCTACTCCAGGGTTTGTTGGAGCCGATCTGGAAAATCTGGTGAACGAAGCCGCGATTGTAGCTGCACGCAAAAACAAGAAAAGCATCAGTATGCGCGATTTCGAAGAGGCCATCGAGCGCGTTGTGCTTGGTCCTGAACGCCGCAGCCGCATCATCAGCCCTGAAGAAAAGCGCCTGATCGCCTACCATGAAGCCGGTCATGCCATCGTCTTCCACATGCTGGAAAACTGTGATCCAGTGCGCAAAGTTACTATCGTGGCTCGTGGTATGGCGGGCGGCGTGACCTGGGTCATGCCCGAAAATGACACCGCGTTGGGCACCACCAAACGTTTCCTTGACCAGATTTCCGGGACACTAGGAGGCCGTGCTGCTGAGGAAGTAGTTTTTGGTGACATCACCAACGGTGCAAGCAGCGACCTCGAACAGGTAACGCGTATTGCGCGAACGATGGTGACGCGCTGGGGTATGAGCGAGAAACTGGGGCCACGCGTCTTTGGTCAAAAGGAAGAACTGGTCTTCCTGGGACGTGAGATCGGCGAGCAGCGGGATTACAGCGAAAGCGTGGCCGAGCAGATCGATGAAGAAGTTCATCGCATCGTCAATAATGCTTACCGCGTCGCGCTGGATGTGATCACCACGCACCGCGACAAGCTTGATCTGCTTGCCGAGCGGTTGATGGAAGTTGAGACGATTGGTCGCGAGGAATTCCTGGAACTCATGGGCGATCCGCCGGAGTCGGATGACAGCCCGGCGGCAAACAAACCGCCTGCCCCTACCCCTCAGGCGAATGACAGCTTGAAAGACTCCGATATGCCGCCCGCACCGTTAGGCACGGCACCCTCATTGGCTTGAGGTTCATCTTGCCCCCAAAACAAGTCCCGCCGTCTATATCGCGGGACTTGTTTTGGGGACATCGATTCACTGCCTACCCAGGAATGATCGGCCAGCCGCGATCGACTGCGACCTGACGCATCGTCTCATCCGGATAGGTGGCAACTGCAAAGCGTGCGCCCATCAGGAACGGTACATCGGAGGCGCTGTCTGCATATGCGACGCAGGCATCCAACGAGATCTGCCCCTCGACTGACTCAAGATAGCGTCGGGCAAAATCCACTTTTCGTGCCCCTGCGCAGGTGTCACCCACGATTCGCCCGGTGCAGCGTCCGCTGAGAAAGCCCACCTGCGATCCTAGTCCGTCGTCGGCCCCCACGACACGTGCCATCGCTTTGACAATTCCCTCGAACATAGTCGAGACCAGCAGCACTTTGTGTCCATTCCTATGGTGCGCCTTGAGGATGGCCACAATGTCATCTCGGAGGGTAGGCACCAACGTCTCTTGCACCATGCGCTCGCAGAGTACCCGGTATTCTTCTTCCGACCACCCCGTGATTAACCAGGCCATCATGCGAATCCATCGATCGCGGAACGCGGCCTGATCGGCCAGGCGCAGTTTGGTAAGCATATAGTGCGGATACACGGTCAGATATAGCCAGACTTTGCGCCACGCCTTGACCCGGGGAGATGCCAGCAAAATGGCCCAGACTTCGCCACCAGTCGTCAGCGTACCATCAATATCGAACAGTGCCGCTCGAACATTCGAATTGTTCACGTAATCCAAGTTATCCTCCCCAGCAGCTAGGACCGCTGTTCGTGGGTTTCGATATCCATACGCGCCAGCTCGCGGCGAAGAATTTTCCCTACGGCTGTGCGCGGTAGTTCGGTTACAAACTCGATGCGAGTCGGCACCTCATACCGTGCCAATCGCTCGCTGGCAAACGCAATGAGCGCTTCTTGAGTCAACGACTGTCCGGGGTGTACCACTACCCAGGCCTTCAAAGCCTCCTGCCCCACCTTGTCAGGATCCGGGTGCGGCACTGCTACCACTCCTACTTCCTTGACGGCGGGATGTTCCATCAAAGCATCTTCGACAATACGCGGATACACATTGAAGCCGCCGATTAATGCCATATCTTTCTTTCGATCGACAATGTAGAAAAAGCCATCTTCATCCATACGCGCAATATCACCGGTGTACAACCACAATTTGCCATCGGGACCTTCGCGCAGCGCATTCGCTGTCTCGGTCGGCATCCCGTGGTAGCCCTTCATCAACTGCGGGCCATGCATCAGCAACTCACCCACCTCCCCAACAGGTACATCCGTCACCCCATCATCCAGATCCACGATGCGCATTTCCATGTCGGGGAATGGCAAACCGATCGATCCGGCGCGGTTTTCGCCTCTCATAGGGTTCATGTGGCTGGCAGTGGGAGCTTCGCTCATGCCGAACCCTTCAAGCACCACCCCACCTGAAATCTCTTCAAAACGGCGCTTGGTCATGGGGGGCAACGGAGCCGATCCACTGATGCAGCCATAGATGGACGAGAGGTCATATTTCCCCTCTGCCACACCCGGGTACGCGTTAATTGCATTAAAGAGAGCCGGTACTCCCATGAAGACCGTGGGATGATAGGTATGGATGACATCGACTACATCACCGATATCGCGTGCGTTGGGCACCATCATCATGACGCCGTGCAGTGACACCGCAAAACTCATCACGGCCACCATGCCGAACACATGGAACAAGGGAATGGCTGCAAGAAATGACTCTGAACGCCCACGATACAGCCAGGTGCGGCATTGGACGGTATTGGCGACCAATGCCTGATGGGTGGACATCGCCGCTTTGGGTGTTCCGGTCGTGCCGCCGGTATATTGGAAGATCGCCAGATCGTCTTTTCCGACGGGTACCTCGGCTCTACGGCCTGCATAGCGCGCCAGGATGTCCGTTAGCCAGTGATCCTCAGGTGCCTTCTGGATGCGGTGACCGCCTTTTTTCTCCTTTGCCAGCGAGAACAATACTCGCGCCATCCCTGGTAGATATTCTTTAATATTCGTGACAATCACTGTCTTGATGTTCGTCTTGTCCTGAATCGACTTCAAGCCATTGTAGAATAACGACATTGTGATCACAGCCACTGCCCCGCTGTCACTCAACTGCTCAGCCATCCGTCGAGGTGGAAAGGTGGGATTCACAGCCACCACAACACCGCCCGCCTTCAAGATGGCGTAGAACGCGATCACAAACTGCGCCGTGTTAGGGAGAATGACGGCCACGCGCTCGCCCTTTTGTATTCCCAAATCCACCAGGGCGGCGGCCAATACATCCGTAAGGGTATTAAGCTGCCGATAAGTCAAAGTGCGAGCGACACGTCCCACGACAGGCAAGCGCGCCGAGACCAACACCGCCGGAGCATCGCCGTGGTCACGTGCCGCATCAATGAGGAACTGGTGTAATGGGAATTCGGGATAAGGTTTGAGCGAATGAGGTACAGAGTCATCATAATGAGCCAACCAGGGCTTGTTCGCGTAGGTAACCATCGTTTTTGTCGCCGCGCGCTGCGGCAGCTCCTTTCTGGTCGCACTAATCGTTTCGCAGGTCCGGTAGGCAGCTTTGGGTTGTGTAGATATAGTATATGATCAATACGGGGGATTTTAGGACATTCGCGCCCGCTGCACCATTCGCCTGTCGCCAGGGGTGCGAGAATTTCGGCCAAAGGACATGAGTGATGCCAGCCCAGCAACTTCCTCTGTTTGATAGTGACCATTCCCCAGTTCTTACCCGGCACAGCCCGCTTAGCGCCGCGATCGCACCGTTTGAGCAGCACCTTTGGAGCGAAGGACGCAGTCCGCACACCATTGACGCGTTTTCATCCGATCTTCGGCTGCTGCTTGAGTTCGCAGGCCAAGACGCCACGTTGAAAGATTTCACCACAACCGGGCTGAACCGCTTCATGGAGTGGATCGAGCACGGGCGAGGTATTCCATGCAGCCGCAAGACGTATGCCCGTCGGGTTACAACGCTCAAAGTCTTCTTCGGTTTCCTCAAGGCGGAAGGCGTTCTAGATCATGACCCTTCAGAGGCCGTGTTACAGCGTTCGGGAGCCGCGCCGCTCCAGCCGATACTGTCCGATACAGCAATTGAGCGCCTGCTTGCCCATGCTACCGCTGTGCGTTTGCAGGAAAAAAAGCCTGACGCGCGCCCTGAGCTGTTGTTTCGCCTGCTGCTTGACACCGGGATCAAAAAAAGCGAGTGTATGGCGCTGTCTCTCGACCATATCGAGCGACTCTCTCCTACTGCACCAGTATTGATAATTCGCCATCCCAAGCGGGCAAATGTCTATAAGGAACGCAAAATCGCACTTGACCCCGATTGGCTGAACGTGCTAGACGACTATCTGGAGCAGTACCGCCCGTCCGGCTCTATCTTCAACTGCACCGCCCGCAACCTGGAATATATTCTGCATGACCTGGCAGACGGGGCCGGAATCGACGAAAAAGTATCCTTCGAGACGATGCGCTGGACGTGTGCAGTTCGCGACTACCGCCGGGGAATGGATATGGAACGAATCCGTGAGAAGATGGGCCTCAGTCGCGTAAGCTGGCGCGAGACGGGGGACAAAATCAAACGCCTGGCGATGCAACACGGCCAGACTCATCCTTAGCTCACCACACACGGCAAAGCAGACCTTTGAGATATGCGCCTTCAGGGAAGGTTAGTGACACGGGGTGATCGGGCGATTGCCCCAGCCGCCGAATGATCTGTGCTTCGCGCCCCGAATCAACCAATGCGCCAAATACAATCTTTTGGAACAGGTCTTCTGTGATCGCGCCAGAACATGAAAATGTGGCCAGCACGCCTCCGGGCTTGATCAGCCGGAATGCCAGCAAATTGATGTCCTTATACCCTCTGGCTGCTTTTTCTACTTGTTGAGCAGACTGAGCGAATTTTGGCGGGTCGAGGATGATCATATCGAACCGTTGTCCGGAATCGCGATAGTAGCGCAAAACCTGAAATACGTCTCCAACGACGAAGTCTTCATCGGCAGCTTCAAAACCGTTCAGAGCCACATTGCGCCGCGCCATCGCTAACGCATCCGCCGAGCTGTCGATGGTGATCACGCGGTGCACCAGGCTGCTCAAGGCATAGACGGCAAAACCGCCCGTATAGCCAAAGGCATTCACGACCACTCGCTCGCCAGCACGCTCATCCGAGCGAAACCAATCCCCGATGATGGCACGATTCTCGCGCTGGTCGAGGTAAAACCCGGTTTTGTGCCCCTGTCGAACATCGACGAGAAACCGTCGACCATTTTCATCGATCTCGATCACATCCGGCGGCATCTGCCCGGATAACACCCCCGTTTCGGGAGGTAATCCTTCTTTTTCGCGCACGTCAACATCGCTGCGTTCATAGATACCTGCCGGATGAAGCAGGTCTTCAAGGATGTTGACGATCTCCGCTTTGCGTACAGCGACCCCGAGTGTCAGGGCCTGCATCACGAGCCAATCGCCATATCGATCGACCACCAGGCCAGGAAGTCCATCGCTCTCGGCATTCACCAGGCGATAGGCATTCACCACACCCTGTTCACGCAGGCGGTTTTCGACATGCCGGGCCGAGATAGAGCGTTCCAGCCGCCGACTCCAAAACGCGCGGTCGATTGCTTCGTGCTCATGCCACGTCAACAAGCGCACACATATGGATGACCGGCTGTTCCAGTATCCTCGCGCCAAAAACTGACCAGAATCGCTGTGCACAGCAACCAGATCGCCATCAACCGGGCTGCCCTCAACCTGAGCTACTGCCCCCGAAAACACCCACGGGTGTCGCCGGGATGCCGCTTTTTCACGACCGGGCAGAAGGGTAACAACGCCATCGCTCATTGTCTCGCCCCGATCAGATCCAGCAGCCCGGCCTCATCAAGCACAGGCACACCGAGTTCCTGCGCCTTAGCCAGTTTACTTCCCGGATCTGCCCCAGCCACCACATAGGATGTCTTTTTGCTCACACTACCGGTGACTTTACCGCCATGCTGCTCAATCAGCGCGGTCGCAGCGTTTCGCTGCAGCGTGGGCAGGGTGCCGGTGAGCACAAAGGTCATTCCTGCGAGGGTATTGTATACTACCGGGCGACTGGTCGGTTCTTCGCGCAAACGCACGCCTGCAACACGGAACTTTTCAATCAGGCGGCGATTGCGCTCCTCTGCAAACCAACTCACAATCGCCGACGCGGTGTGAGGCCCCAGCCCTTCAATCGTCTGCAAGTCCTCGACACCAGCCGCCATCAAGTCGTCAAGAGCGTGAAAATGTTGAACCAGGACCTCGGCGACTGTGCTCCCTACCCCACGAATTCCAAGCGCGCCCACCAGGCGCGCCAGAGGGCGGTTCTTCGCCGCCTCAATGCTAGCCAGCAGGTTCCGAACTTTTTTCTCCGCGAAGCCGTCAAGCTGCAAAAGCTGCTCACCGGTGAGCGTGAACAAATCGGCCTCATCTGCGATCAGACCAGCATCAAGCAGTTGGCGCACACCGCGTTCTCCCAACCCCTCGATGTCCATTGCATCTCGCGAGACGAAATATTCGATATTCCGCGCGACTCGCTCAGGGCATGATGGATTAGTACAGGCATAGGCCACCTCGCCCTCATCGCGCCCGACAGGCGAACCACACGAAGGACATACAGAAGGGGGCACAATTGGGCGCTCGCTGCCCGTCCGCGCGGCGGCGATCGGTCCTACCACATACGGAATCACCTCACCCGACCGCTTGACGATCACGGTATCTCCGATTCGGATGTCTTTTTGCTCAATTAGGTCATAATTGTGCAAGCTGGCCTGGCGCACCGTCACGCCGCTCACAAATACCGGGTCAAGCACCGCGGTCGGCGTCAGCACGCCCGTACGCCCGACATTGGCAACCACATCCAGCAGTCGAGTTGTTGCCTCTTCGGCAGGAAACTTGAGAGCGATCGCGCCGCGCGGGTCTTTACCTACAATGCCCAGATCGCGCGCTATCGCGTGGTTGTTGACTTTGATCACCACACCATCTACCTCATAAGGCAGCGTGCCCCGCCGGGCAGCGAATTCCTCGGCATAGGCTATCACTGCATTGAGATCATCAAACCGGCGCGCTTCCTCACCCGGCGTCAAAAATCCGAGTGCGTGCAGATATTGCACAGTCTCCCACTGAGTCGCCGGCACGGCCCCTTCTGCATCCAGAATCGCGTAACAAAACGCCGTCAAGGGCCGATCAGCGGTCACGCGCGGGTCTTTCTGCTTGAGTGCTCCAGAAGCGGTGTTACGCGCATTGACAAACAGCGGCAGTCCTTCGGCTTTCATGCGAGCGTTCAGTGCCGCGAAATCGCGCTTGAGGAACAATACCTCGCCGCGGACCACCAGCCGCTCAGGCGCTGCCGGGCCATCTGAAGATGCCGGAATGCGCAGGGGAATCGTGCGTACGGTGCGCACATTGGGAGTGACATCGTCACCGACCTCGCCATTTCCCCGTGTCGCCCCCTGAACCAGTACGCCGTTCAGATAGGTCAGCACGATTGTCAAGCCATCGAATTTAGGCTCGACCACGTAATCGAGCTTCACATTTTCCGGCAATAACCGTCCAATACGCTCGCGCCAGGCCCTGACGTCGGCAGCGCTGAAGGCATTTCCCAGGCTCAATACCGGACTGGGATGAGTCACCTTGGGCATATCAGACTGCAAATCACTGCCGACACGCTGTGTGGGCGAATCAGGTGTGATCAGGTCCGGATGCGCTTCTTCAATCGCGCGCAGTTCCATCAGCAGTGCGTCGTACTCTCCATCCGTGATGATCGGTGCGCCAAGTACGTGATAACGATAGTTGTGTTCGTGCAGCAGACGACGAAGTTCTGCCGCGCGTTGAGCCAGAGAGTTTTCGATCACTGTATCACACCTGCCTGTGGATTATTGTGGGACTACTGCCAGATAGTTACGCACCGCCCATCCATAACGGTTCGGATTGTCCGGGTCTTCAAGCCGCCACCACTCAAGCTCATCGGCGATTTGCGGACCATCAACCACCACAAACTGCTCGTTTTCTGCCGCCAGAAAACGCGGCGATCCTGCGAAACCCGCTGCTGCGCGAATGTTGAGACCACTCCCCTCTACGCCAACCACGCGCACCACCACGCCGATCATCACTGTACCAGGCGGCAAAGATGGGCTGGGAACCGCTGTAGGTAGCGGAAGCGTTGGCGAGGGCTGAACAACAGGGATAGCAGTGGGCCAAAGCGGCTGTGGACCGGCGTTCAACGCCCCTGCACCAGCAAAATCCTGGCTGAGGGTTGGAAAGGCTGTAATCATCTGAATGCGCGCCGGTTGATCTCCTGGGACAGCAGGCGCGGCCACCTGCCCCACAAGGACCACAATACCCAGAGCAGTTATCCCAACCACCATCACCAGCAGCACCAACGACCACCAGGGAAAATACAGGCCATCGACGCTGCGTGGCCGAGGTTGACGACGTGGCGAGCGCGGTGTGGGCGCATACGCTGCCGAAACAGGCGGATATACCTCAGGCGGATTAG
The DNA here is from genome assembly GCA_034429275.1 of Anaerolineae bacterium. Classification (GTDB taxonomy): domain Bacteria; phylum Chloroflexota; class Anaerolineae; order Aggregatilineales; family Aggregatilineaceae; genus DAOUFU01. The sequence continues at coordinate 25,683 of DAOUFU010000042.1, forward strand.
CGATATGGGGCGACTCTGACACGGGCCTGGAATGTCCTCCCTGCCGTTGACGCAGTGCAGAGGGCGGAGGCTCGGTTCGCATCGATGGTCGAAATGGCGACAAAGCGGGGGAAGACCCCACCGGAGGCGGAGCTATCTTCGGACGAGTGAAATCGCGCTGTTCCGTTTCGCCGCCGGATGCTTCCACTCTGCGCGTCGGCTGCTCATCTTCAGGGGGCGTTGATGGGGTGAGAGCATTATTCTCGCTCATCACAAAGATCTCCCTGGCCGCAAACCCAGCCCGGCACGCGACCGGACCGGCCTCTTCACATGCGCCAAGTATACCACATCCCCAGGCATCACTTTTTGGCACTTTTTCGGTGCTTGCTGTACGCTTTTGGTTGATCTCAGCATCAACCTTAAGGGGACAGTCGCCATCCCATGCCTACCTACGAATACGTCGGCAACCTACACGTTCACACTCCCTATTCCGATGGCGAAAGTTATCATGCAGAGGTCGCCGAAGCTGCGCGACAGGTCGGATTGGACTTCCTCGTCTTCACCGATCATAACCTCCGGCTGGAGGGAATCGAAGGCTATTACGGTAGTGAAGAGCGCGGATACGTGCTGATGCTCACCGGCGAAGAGGTCCACGACCGAACACGCCTGCCGCAGTGCAATCACACACTTGTATACGGTACGAATCGTGAGATGTCACCACATGCCCATGACCTGGGCACATTGATTGCAGAAACCGCCTCTGCCGGCGGTCTCAGTTTCATTGCGCATCCCGATGATCGCGCTGTTGAATGGCTTGGCGAACCCGCCATTCCCTGGCTCGATCGCCACGTCGAAGGGTTCACTGGCCTGGAAATATGGAACTATATGTCGCGCTTCAAAGACCTGATGCCCACCCGGTGGAGCGCGATCAAAGGGGTCTTTCGTCCGGATGAAGTCATGATTGGGCCGAATCCGCGAACATTGGCGCTTTGGGATCAACTGCTGGAGATGGGGAGGCAGGTTGTGGGAATTGGAGGAGCGGACGCCCACGGTACACGAGTGCGCTATGGACCGCTAGTCCACACGGTTTTCCCCTACGACTTTTTGTTCAACTGCGTCAACACCCACCTTTTAACGCTTGCGCCTCTGGTAGGAGATACTCTCTACGATAAGGGACAGTTGCTCGATGCGCTGGCACAGGGACGCGCTTTCATCGGGTATGACATTCCAGGCGATACACGCGGCTTCCGCTATTCCGCGCAGGGACAAAATACCGCTGCTCACATGGGCGGTTCGATTCGATTGGGGCATGGCGTTACCCTTCAAGTGCTGACCCCGGTGCGCGCCCACATCAAGATCATCTGCTACGGCACCGTCGTCGCCGAAGACCCGGCGACCGACACCCTCACCCATGTCGTCCGCGAACCCGGAGCCTATCGAGTCGAGGTGTGGCGAATGTATCGCGGCATCGAACGGGCATGGATATTGAGCAACCCGATCTATGTCGTCCCCAACCCCAGTTCTTTGCGTGTTTAGGACTCGTCAAACTGACCCGCATCGTGTATACTATAGAACTTTCGTTCGCCAGTATCGGAAGGAAGACTCATGCCCCCATTTGAGTTAGTATCCGAGTACAAACCTACCGGCGATCAGCCTCAGGCCATCCGAGAGCTTGTCGAAGGAATTGAGCAAGAGCTGAAGTTCCAGACGCTGCTTGGGGCCACCGGTACAGGAAAAACCTATACGATTGCGAACGTGATCGCCCAGGTCCAGCGCCCCACCCTGGTTCTTGCGCACAACAAGACGCTGGCAGCCCAGCTATATGCTGAGTTCAAGGACTTCTTCCCCAACAACGCCGTTGAGTACTTTGTCAGCTACTATGACTACTACCAACCCGAAGCTTACGTACCGCGCAGCGATCTTTACATCGAAAAAGAGACCGAGATCAACGAGGATATTGACCGATTGCGGCTGTCGGCAACCGCCTCTCTGCTGAGTCGTCCCGATGTGCTAATTGTGGCATCCGTCTCGTGTATCTATGGCCTGGGTAATCCAGCAGCCTGGGGCCGCGCCGTGCTCAAGATCGATCGTGGCTCGATTCATCGTCGCGATCTGATTCTGCGGCACCTGGTAGGCATCCAGTATGGGCGTAATGACATGGACCTGCGCCCTGGCACGTTCCGTGTGCGCGGTGATACGCGTGAGATCGTTCCTGCCTATACTACCGTTGGTTTTCGGATTGCGATGTTCGGGGACGAGATCGAACGCCTGGTTGAGTTCGACACGCTCACCGGCGAAGTGTTAGCCGACCACGAATCGATCAGTATCTTCCCGGCGAAACAATTCGTCACCGAGGAAGAGAACATGAAACTCGCGCTGGCCAATATCGAGCAGGAACTGGAAGAACGCCTGGCCGAGCTGCAAAAGGCAGGTAAGTTGCTCGAAGCACAGCGCCTGGAACAGCGCACACGCTACGATCTTGAGATGATTCGCGAGATCGGTTACACGAGTGGCATCGAGAACTATTCGCGACACCTCGATCTGCGTCCTGCGGGAAGTGCGCCCTGGACCTTGCTGGATTACTTTCCCAGTGACTACCTCATGGTCATCGACGAATCGCACATGACTCTTCCGCAGGTTCGCGGCATGTATGGAGGGGACCGATCGCGCAAAGAAATACTGGTGGAATATGGTTTCCGCTTGCCCAGCGCGCTGGATAACCGCCCGCTTAGTTTCGAGGAATTCGAAGCTCGTCTTAACCAGGTGATCTTCATGAGCGCGACCCCCGGCCCTTATGAACATGAGCACAGCGCGCGGTTTTCCCAACAGATCATCCGCCCCACCGGTATTGTGGACCCGTCCATTGACGTTCGCCCCACGGCGGGTCAGATCGATGATCTGCTCGGCGAAATCAACCGGCGAGTCAAACGAGGTCAGCGTGCTTTGGTCACCACCTTGACCAAGCGTATGGCTGAGGACCTGTCGGATTACCTGCTTGAGATGGGCATCAAGGTTCACTACCTACACTCGGAAATCGACACCATCGAGCGCATCGAGATTCTGCGCGATCTCCGATTGGGCGTCTACGACGTCGTTGTAGGCATCAACCTGTTGCGCGAAGGGCTAGATCTGCCCGAAGTGTCGCTGGTGGCCATCCTCGACGCAGACAAACAGGGCTTCCTGAGATCGGAACAGGCTCTCATTCAAACCATCGGACGTGCTGCGCGCCACATAGACGGACATGTGATCATGTATGGCGACAAGGTCACCGACGCCATGCGCGCCGCTATCGATGAGACAAATCGCCGCCGCCAGATTCAGATCGCATACAATCAAGAGCACGGAATCCAACCCGCCAGTATTGTCAAAGAAGTTCGTGATCTCACCGAACGGGTGCATCTCGAAGCTTCTGCTGCGAAAGAGAAAGAAGTTCAAGCCGAAGCAGTTGGACGCTTCCAGCCTGCCGATCTGCCCAAGACTGAGCTTCAGAAGCTGATTGACAATCTGGAAAGTGAAATGAAGACTGCCGCCAAGGCGCTCGAATTCGAAAAGGCCGCTGTTCTGCGCGATCAACTGCTCGAACTACGGCAAATCATGGTACTCAAGAATGCCGAGCCTACCGATCCGACCTTTGGATTGGTGAGTCAGTCGAGCCAGCGTCGTCCACGCCCCACACCAAGCCCTCGTTAGCCTTCTAACGCGCCGCGCGGTACATGTGCCGCGCGGCGATTTTCTCGTTATACTTTACATCATGCAAAGGCACCGAATGCGTTGGCTGCTGCCGGTTCATTTGCCATTGCTTTCGGTTGTCTTTTGGGGTATCTTGAAGGCTCGCCCATTTGCTGACGCCTAAGCATGATATCGCCTGACACTGGTTGAGCGCTGTAGTGTTCAACGGGGTAGACTTATGATTATCTCACGTTCGTACCAAGAAGATATCGAAGCACGCACCCTGGCTCCCTATGCGCTCAAGAGTCGAGACAGCCGGGGACGCGAACATCCCGAACCCGAAGCCGACTACCGCACGGCATTTCAGCGTGACCGGGATCGTATCCTGCACACGACAGCCTTTCGCCGCCTGGAATACAAAACGCAGGTGTTCATTAACAAAGAAGGCGACTACTACCGGACCCGGCTTACTCACACACTAGAAGTCGCCCAGATAGGCCGCAGCCTGGCGCGAACGTTTGGAGCAAACGAAGACCTGGTGGAAGGAATCGCGCTGGTTCACGACATCGGCCACTCCCCTTTCGGTCATTCGGGAGAATCGGTGCTGAACAAGCTCATGGCGGATCATGGCGGCTTTGATCACAACAAGCAATCGCTGCGCATCGTAACCAAACTGGAACAGCGCTATCCGAACTGGCAAGGGCTAAACCTGACATACGAGCTAAGAGAAGGCATCATCAAGCACGAAACGGAGTATGATCTGCGTGACACTGCCTCGGAGGGCTTCGATCCCTCCACGCGCGGCAGCCTTGAAGCCCAGATCACCAACATGGCCGACGAACTGGCCTACAATGCCCACGACTTGGACGATGGGCTGCGCTCGGAGCTGATTTCGCCGGGACAACTCGAACAGCTCGAAATCTGGCGAATGCTTTGCGACAGCATAGGGTGGAACGGCGAGGGATTTTCTGAACAAATTCGCCATCGGCTCATCAGGCGATTGATCGGCATCGAAATCGACGATGTGATCATAGCTACTGGCCGCCTGTTAGAACACCATAATCCGCAAACGCCCGAAGACATTCAACGGCTGCCGCATAATGTCGTGGTACATAACGAGGAACTGAAACGCCTCAACCGCGAACTTAAAGATTTTTTGTACGCTGAGATGTATCGCCACCATCGCGTGGTGCGGATGGCAGCAAAAGCGGAGCGCTTCATCACACAGATTTTTGAAGCCTATCTCAAAGAGCCTGCTCAGCTTCCGCCATCTGTGCAGCACGCCGCCGAAGAACGGGGTTTGCACCGCGCCATTACCGACTATATCGCTGGCATGACCGATCGATATGCCTTAGAAGAGTGGAACCGCCTGTTCGACCCCTATACAAGGGCTTGATTACGACTCACGATGCCCTCGCGGGCAGCTATCACCTACCATCGTATCTTCTATCTGGTTAGAGGTAATCGCATGACCGATCAACAATATCTCACTGCCGAGGGCGCTGCGGAACTCCGCCGCGAATTGGATGAACTCATCAATATCAAGCGCCCACAACTGGCCGCTCGCCTCAAAGAGGCCATCAGCCAGGGTGATCTGTCGGAAAACGCCGACTATAGTGATGCAAAGGAACAGCAGGCGTTTCTGGAAGGCCGCATCAAATATCTGGAGACACTGCTGCGGAGTGCAATCGTGGTCGATGATTCCGACAACAACAAAGGCCCGTTAGAAGTGACAGTCGGCTGCGAGGTGACTATCCAACCCGAAGACGAGGAACCGGAGACCTACCGTATCGTGGGTGCAGCTGAAGCTGACCCGCGCAATGGGAAGATCTCCAACGAAAGCCCAATGGGGTCAGCACTTATGGGCCGACGCAAGGGCGATGTGGTACGAGTGGATACCCCTGGTGGGAAATGGGCTGTGAAAATTCTCAAGATCGCCCGCTGACCCAACTGATTGAAACGTTCAGAAAAAAGAACCTGCCTCGTTCAAGCAGGTTCTTTTTTGCCTCAAACGTAGTCCACAACCGGCATCAACTCAGTAGTTGAGTATCTCCGATGTGTCGCCAAATGCAGCCGACGGATCGATGGATTGAGGACGACCGCCGCCAGCGCCGGCTTTGGGCCACGCGGCAAGCTCAATCGTCAATCGCTCAAAATAGCTGCGTGGAGGCAACGCGCTCTGGCCGTACTGAACATCGACCACTCGCACCCGCAGCCGTAGCGTTTGCGTTTCGAGCACGGTAATTGCCTCAGGGGATACCATAACGGCTTCGCCTTTGGGTGCCAGTTTGGTTCGCAACGCCTGGTCGTTATACGCGTGTTCGCTCATCAACACTTTGGTCACTGTGCGGATGTCGTTCTTGTCAAACAACCACACCTCGGTTGCTGTCACTTTCTTGGGATCACCTACCCCAATAGTTTCCGAGATGCCAGAACCGCATTCACCCAGGAATTCGCCTGCCTCGGTCTCGATACTAAATGAGTCGTCATAAAGATCGTCGCCCAGAACATACGAGGACATATGCTGGCTCACTGGCGCGATCTCACCGACTGCCGCAAAGTCGGTCTTTTGATCTGCTGCCTGTCGCGTTGCTGCAACACGTTCGGCATGGACCGCCCCCGAAACGCTGGACACGGCTACTGTACCACCAGTTCGGGCACCTCGCGCGGTTTTGGGTTTGGCCCATTTGCCAACAGGAACAGCCCAATAGAAGGTAAAGAATGCGCTCAGCAGCACACCAACTACCAAAAAGCCCAGAATACACAGAATCGGGCCAAAAATCCCGTCCAGAAATCCCTTGTCAATCTTCTTGGCTTGCTCGGATGCAGACGAACGATTGGCCTCAGCGATATTTCGCAAAGCATCAAGCTGGAACACCAGCGTGGTGTTGCTCTGGTTTTCGTTGATCAATTTGGTGATCATTTCGGGCGTCACGCCGGCGTCTACGATCTTGCGCGTCACTTCCTGCACATCGCCAGACGTGGCGAATTCAACCGCCGTCATTTTGATCCATTGGTCTTTATAGCCGCTGGCCAGATGCACCGGTTCGGCATCCGTGAACTTCACCGGCAGGATCTGGTATACCCCAATCATCCCTATGATCACACCGAGCAGCACAAGCATCAGGCGATTGAGTGAAGGCGCAAGCGAACTGAGTGCCGCTTTGCCGATAATGTTAAACTGTCCGCTGAGGCGCTTGATCATAAGTCTCGCCTTTCTCCGTGGGCCGCCACGCCCAGTGGTAGCGCAAACCAACCGAGCATCGATTGCTGCCAAGCATTGTACATGAACAGTAGACGCAAGACAAATCCGCCCCTATGCGCGAATGCGAAAAAAAAGGACGGGTCGCACCTCATCACCGGTGCGACCCTCGGCTGTGGTTGTATAATCCCCCTCAGCCCACAGGTGAACGACTACCCTTTGACAGCACCCGCCGTCAGACCTTCAATAATCCGACGCTGGAAGATCAATACCAGGACCAATACAGGCACCGTCACAATAACAGTGGCCGCGATTCGGTCAGCAACCGGCACCTCATACCCATATCCGCCGAAGTTGGCGATCGCGACCGGTACCGTCTGCGATGCCTTGCTCACCAGGGTGAAAGTCAGGGCAAACAGGTATTCATTCCAGGCAGCAATGAATGCCAGCAAGCCCGTCGTCACCAGGGCGGGAGCAGTCAACGGAACTAGAATCCGCCAAAACGTTTGGAATGGGGTAGCGCCATCAACAAGGGCTGCCTGCTCGATTTCGGTCGGCAACCCCTGGAAAAAACTGGTCAGCACCCATACCGTGAACGGCAGCGTGAAGATCGGATAGGTGAACATCAGCGCAGCCGTCGAACCGTAAATGTCGAGGCTGTTCACCACCGCGAACAAGCCTGACAGGATCGAGATTTGCGGGAACATGGTCATGGCGAGCACGGTGTAAAGCACCAGCATTCGCCCTCTAAAGCGCACCCTTCCCAGCGCGTAAGCGGCAAACGAGCCGATCACCAGCGAGAGCAGGACCGTTACTGTCGCCACGACAGCCGAGTTAAACATTGTGCGCATGAAATCTTTGTCTTCAAACAGGTTTTGGTAATTGATCAGGTTTAGCTTTTCGGGCAGATATCGCGCCTCGACCAGGACCTGGGAATTGGTCCGAAACGAAATGCTGATCGCGTAGAAGAACGGGGCCATCGTGTAAAACGCCACCAACAACACAACACCCCAGAACAGCGCTCGGCCAATCAGTCGCGTCACATTTTTTGATCTACCGGTCAGTGTGTTCATTCTTGCTCAATCCCCACTAGCTTGACGTACAGGATCGTAAACACAAAAATGAAGATGAAAATCATCACCCCAACCGCAGAGGCATACCCATCCTGACGTGTAAGCACGAGTACGTTGTAGTTGTAGGTAGCCATTGAGGGGCGCGTTGTATCGAGCAGAACCTGGAACACATCAAACGCGCGCAGTGCATCCAATGTGCGGAAGATCAGCGCGACAGCAATGGTCGGGCGCAACAGCGGCAGAGTGATAGAGAAAAACTGCCGCAGCTTGGACGCCCCATCAACCGAAGCGGCCTCATACAGATCGGAAGAAATGGTCTGCAAGCCGGCCAACAATAGCAGCGCCATGAACGGCGAAGTCTTCCACACGTCGACGGCGACAATCGAGTTCATCCATGGACCAGTTGTGGCAAACCACTGCTGTGGCTGAGACAGGATGCCGAGATCGATCAGCAGCTTATTAAAGATGCCGGTCTGATCGCCGCGCAACATCACCTGCCAAAGCACTGCGGAGACTACTGTTGGGATCGCCCAGGGTACCAACATTGCCGCGCGCATCAATCCACGCCCCTTGAAGCTGGAATTGACCACTAGAGCAATGCCTAAACCGAGAAGCAGTTCCAAGATCACCGACAAAAATGTGAAACGCAGCGTGTTACCAATCGAATTCAGGAATGTGGGGTCTTTGCCGAGCAGACGCAAGCCAACATCACTGCTTGGCAGGCGCCAGGTAGATGCCACGTCGTAACGCTTGTAATTCTTCCGCTCGTCCGATGACATCGCTCGCAGTTTCTCGCGCTCTTGCTGTTCGATCTTCGATGTCTCCCAAACGATTGCTCCGTTTGGAGTCGTTGCGCACTCTCCAGTATCGTCTTTCCGGCAGTCCACTGTGGTGAACTTGAAACTCAACAGGTTTTGATAGTTCTTGAGACCGATATAACGAGCAGGTCGGTTTGTGCTGAACTCATCATCGGTCAGGCTCTTGATGAAGGTCTGCTCCAGTGGACGCGCCGCAACCAGCACCAGCACAGCCAGAGTCGGAACCAGCAAGGTCCAGGCAAACCGTGTCTGCCGCGAAGTCAACGACTCTTCGCCGGCAAACAACTCGTCAATCACCCGGCTTAACCACCAGTACGCAGCGGCCAGGGGGATAATCGCCAGCAAAAAGGGAAACGCATGACCGATAGCTTTACCAAAGTCAAACGGCTGGTTACCGATCAACCCACCTTTGCCACCGGTCCAGAAGGCCCAGATCGCGCCAACTACCATGCCAACGATCAGCCACAGGAAGGCGACCACCGACCACTTGGCTGAAGGCATGTGGTATTGGCGCAGTCGAATACCCAGGCGCAAGAACATCAGCCCAAGCCCAATAACCAGAAGTGGCACCACGATGCCAAAGCTTTTCAGGTAGGCAACTGTGACAGTTGGGGATGCATTCTTGAGGACTGTGCGTGTTTCTTCGCGCAGGCTTCCATCAGGCTGCGCCCGCAAAAAACCCAGCGTGATCTCAAAGTCGTCATCTTCGAGCTTCACGTTGTCTTCTTTGATGAGGGCGCGCACTTCTTCGAGTGACAGGTTGGTAATGTCCGCACCGTCAATGCTGATCAGGCGGTCCCCGTCTCTGACCCCGGTCAGTGCAGACTGTCCCCCAGGTATTGGCCTCAGCTCGAAAAAGGTTTCATCCCCTTCGGTATTGGCCTGGACATTCAGCCCAATGCCAGGAATCGCGGGGCCTGAGGTCGCTTCGCGAATATCATCGTTGGTCGCGATGGCGTAAAAAAGAAGAGCGAAGGCGATGACGCCAACGATCATCAATAGGCCGCTCACCAGCTCGAGAGTAATGACTTCTTGTTCGGTAGGACGTCGCCGCCCTACTCCGGGCGGAATGAGGGTCATAGAAGACGACTCCTTTTTCGTAACTTTTTTCAGAGAGGATATATAACTGGGGGCAGAACTGCCTCTGCCCCCAGCCAAAAATGATCAATCTTGGTGAATCTCGCGGGCGACTAGCTTAGGGCAGTTCAAAGCCTAGATCGGCCAGCGCCAGTTCGAGATTTTCCATCGCCGTAGCAGCGTCCGTATTGCCGGCAAGAACCTGGTTGACCGCAGTGTAGTACAGCTCCGACACCTTTGCATACTGCGTTCCAGCTACTCCCGGGCGCGGGGTCGCCGCATTCAAAATATCGGAGGTGAAGGCCAGATAAGGCAGTGCCGCCTGAAGCTCTGCATCTTCATAAAGCGCAGGCAGAACTGGCTGCTCACCACGCGCAAGATGGAATGTCACCAGTGCGTCATAGCTGGTCAGCCAGTTGGCAAAAGCGATAGAAGGTTCAATGTTTTTGGAATACTTCGAACCCGCGATGCCCCAACCGCCCACGGTTGCAGCGCGCATTCCAGGTTCCTTCCCGGGCAGTGGCACGACATTGAACTTATCCTTGATCACGCTGTCCTCAGCCTGGCCAAGAGTGAACGCATACGCCCAGTTGCGCATGAAGGCAGCATTGCCCGCCTGCCACACGGCACGGGATTCCTCTTCGGTATAGGTCACCACTTCAGGCGGGACAAAATCGCCAACCCAGCTGGCAACCTTATCAAAGATCGCGATTGTTTCCGGATCATTGACTTCGATCACACCCTCAGGGCTGAGGATTCGGCCACCACCGACAGACACCTGCCATTCCAACGCATCACAGGTCAGGCCCTCGTAAGCATTCCCCTGGAACACGAAGCCCCAGAAGTTGGGATTGCCCGCAGCACGCTCACCATCTTGAATGGTCTTGGCTGCTGCAGCCAGATCATCCCAGGTCGCCGGCACTTCCAGACCATACTTTTCCAGCAGGTCACTGCGGTAGTACAGCATACCGCCGCAAACCAGGGCATAGCAACCAGCCGCCCCTGAACCGTATAGGCATCGAGCACAGCGGGATAGAAACGGCTCAAGGTGTCAGCATCCAGGTATTCGTTCACATCTACCAGGTGCTCGGCAATCATGGCCGGCCAAACCACATCGACCATATAAATATCGATCTCGCCGCTCTGGGCTGCGAAGAACTGCTGGTATTGGGCCAGCGTTTCGGTAGTGCTCTGGGGGCGCTCAACGACGTTGACCTTAACATTGGGGCATACATCAGCCATGTATTCCTCAGCCAGGGCAACGTATACTTCGTGCTCGCCACCAACGGTCCCGGCGATGAAGGTGATCGTGACTTCGCCATCGGTGCCGCAGTCAAAATCACCGCCTTGTGCGGCAACATTGGGCACCAGTGCGACCGCCATAGTGAGAAGCAGAACAACAACCAAAAGACGCTTTAACATGAAAAACTCTCCTTTAAACTCCATAGAGCATGCATTCGGTGACTGAAGAAGTTTCGTCACCGCTTATTATGAATTTTACCTGAATCGCGGTCAAAAGCAAACTAAATCGGTTAACTCAACGCGGCACCCCCAAAGGCCTACCTGCACGAACTCGCAATTGCCCGTTGACCCGGTGACAGAAGATTGATGGAAACGCCCATCATCATGTAAAATGTGGCCTTATGAGCACTCGAAAACCTCACCAATTCGTCGTCCGCGAGTTACGCAGCGATAGTGAGCTGACTCTGTGCAGTCAGCTTGATCACACCTATGAAACCGACTATGTCTGGCAGATGGACCTGCGAGACGAACCGGACGGCATTGGAGTTCGTTTTCGGACGGTACGTCTTCCGCGAGTCATGCAGGTCGATTACCCATACAGCAGTCAGCATTTGTTGCAAAGCTGGCAGCAGCGCGATTGCTTTTTGGTCGCTGCCGTAGAGAATGTGGTTCTTGGTTACGTCAACATGCGGACTGATACGGTTCAATGCAAAGGTTGGATTCGAGACCTGGTTGTTGGCAAACCGTTCCGCCTGCGCCGAATTGGCAGCGCGCTACTCGAACAGGCCGAACGCTGGGCGCAGCTTCGCGGGATCAATCACCTTATGCTTGAAATCCAGACTAAAAACTATGGGGCCATGCAGTTTGCGCGCTCACGTGGATTCTCGTTCTGCGGCTTCCACGATGACTATTACGCCAATCACGACATCACCGTGTATTTCAGTAAGAAGCTATAACAGGTCAGCATTTCACTGACCTATGGTTAGGTTCACCACTCTACGATGAGTAACTCCGAGCATTTTCTCGCCGCACTTCAATTATTCAACGAAGCCCTCACAGCGACGGTAGTCATCATTGCTGTGTCTATTCTGCTGTACAACCTGGCACGCAACCATCAAGATCGGGTCACGCGGACATCTAGCCTGGTGTTGTTGTGCGTCATCATCGCTTATGTCGCCGATGTTTTCATTTCGCTAGAGCCGGGCGCAGCATATCTGGAAGCGTGGCTGCGCTTCCAGTGGATCGGCATCGCTTACGTACCCGCCACGTTGCTGCATCTCTCGGATGCCCTCCTGGCCACTACAGGCCGCCCATCACGGGGTCGCCGTAGATTCGTCGTGCGCCTGTCTTATGGGATTGGGAGTGTGTTCGCAGGACTTGCCCTATTCACCGACCTGGTCATCGATGGTCCACGCCGGATTACGATTCCGCACATGGACGCCGGTCCGCTCTTCCCTGTCTATGTGCTCTATCTCGTCGTGATCGGCACCTTTGCGATCATCAATGTCGTCCGAGCGCGCCGGCGGTGCCTCACGCGCTACACCCAACGGCGTATGACCTACCTGTTGACCGTGTTCCTGACACCTGTATGGGGGACTTTCCCCTTTTCACTATTGGGAACACTCAACACAAAAGAAGAAGTGCCACTGCTGATCATCCTGAACATGGCCAACACGATTGTCATGTTTATGCTGATCCTGCTGGCTTATCCGTTGTCGTTCTTCGGCACCGAAAAACCGGACCGCGTGATCAAATCTCAGCTCCTCGAGTTCATGCTGCGCGGACCTTTTACCGGGGCTGTGATCCTGATGGTCATCCTGTTCATCCCCGGCGTGAGCAACGTCCTTGGTCTTAACGGCACCGCATTCATGCCGTTTGCCGCAGTGGCCACCCTGCTGTTTCTCCAATGGTCGATTACTCTGGTCGCCCCGATTCTCCAGCGCTACCTGATTTACACGCAGGATCAGCAGCAAGCCCAGTGGATTGAGCGCCTGACCCAGCGGCTGCTCACCCCATCAGATGCTTCACAGCTACTGGAAACGATCCTGGCGGCCCTGTGCGATCAACTGCGTATTCCAAGTGCTTTTGTGGCCACGCTTGATCAGAACGGGGCACATATTGTCCAGATTGTAGGCGGACTATCTCCCTCAAACGAAGCGCTTACCGATCCCAAGTTGGTCACCCTGGCCCAGGCGGATAGTGATGGCACACCCACACCCGATTTACCCAGGCGCGTGGGCAACATCTTCCTCTGGAATTCATACTGGCTGGTGCCCCTTCGTTCTAGCCGACGATTGCCGGTCAACGGTCAAAACCAGCGACCTATTCTGGGGATTTTGGGAGTCTGGTCTCGTTCTGCAGAGCCACGCCTGGACGGGGATGAACTGCAAATATTCGAAACACTCACCCGGCAAGCCGCGCGTGTGCTTGAAGACATTCAGCACCAATCCCAGATTTTTGTCATACTGGAAGGGCTAGCTTCCCAAATGGATATTACCCAGCAGCAGATGCGTACGGTATCGCGCTATGGGCATATCTCTCCACCTTCCGCACCCCAACCGGTGGAAAATATCATCAACGACCCGCAATTCCCCGATATGGTTCGCGATGCGCTTCGCGATTACTGGGGTGGTCCCCGCCTTACCGAGAGCGAGCTTCTGAAGCTGAACAGTGTCTGGCGCGAGATGGAAGACTCAAATGACGCGAACCCCGTGCGAGCGCTGCGTCATGTTTTGACCAGGGCTATCGAAAATCTGAGGCCTCCTGGAGAACGAAGCCTGACCACAACCGAATGGATCTTGTACAACATTCTGGAAATGCGATTTCTGCAGGGGCGGAAAGTGCGCGATGTTGCCCTGCGCCTTGCCATGAGCGAATCGGATCTCTACCGCAAGCAACGCATTGCCATTGAGGAACTTGCGCACCAGATCGAAGAAATGGAGCGCGCGATCATTGCGGCCAATTCGACCTCACCTGCCCCATCCCCCGGCGAGTCTTCTGCCCCATCTGTGCCGCAGAAGAGTAGCGTTTGACAACGAATTTTAGCGTTTCTATAATGACCTTCGTGCGGCCTTTTGGGCGATGTGTTGACTACAGGTTCCATTTGGGATACTGGCCTTTACTGGGACACACTGAGGAAGGCTTACGACATGTCTTCAGAGATTCAGCAGTATGGTTCTGCGCCACCCCTTCCTCCTGATGAAGGTTATTGGGAAGCCCTGTTGCACGAAGGCGAACTGGAAGCTGAGGGGGGTACATCGCGTACGGCTCAGGCGCGGTGGAATGAGCCGAATCTGGGAGCAGAGGGTCTGCTGTTTGATGACCACGCCAATCACAATGGCTCACAAGCAGACTGGGAACAGGTA
>DAOUFU010000043.1:0-10108 GCA_034429275.1 Anaerolineae bacterium
TTTCTTGAAGATTATCTCGACCGCGCCCCTTCGCGCCCGGAAGATACCGCCTTCCTGCAGCACTCATCCGGCAGCACCGGCCTGCAAAAAGGCGTGATGCTCTCGCACGGGGCGGTGCTCAATCAGGTCGCCGCCTACAGCGCCGCCATCGATCTCTCGCCCGCCGATGTCATCGTCAGCTGGCTCCCGCTCTATCACGATATGGGCCTGATCGCGGGCTTCATCATGCCGGTGATCCAGGGTGTGCACCTCGTGCTGATGTCGTCTTTCCACTGGGTGCGCGAGCCGATCATCCTGCTCGATGCCATTCACCGCTATCGCGGCACGCTGTGCTGGCTGCCCAACTTTGCCTATAACTTCCTGGCGACTCGCATCCGTTCCTCGGCCCTGCACGATCTTGATCTCAGCAGTCTGCGCGCGCTCATCAACTGCTCCGAGCCGGTGCGTCACGACAGCCACGAGACTTTCCGCGCGCGCTTCGCCGCTTTTGGCCTGCCCGATAACGTCCTGCATACCTGTTACGCGATGGCCGAGAATACCTTCGCCGTCACTCAAAGCAGGCTCGATGCACCGCCTCATGTGGACTGGATCGACCGCGCCGAGATCATGGAGCGGCGCATCGCGCGCCCGGTGACCGGCGATGATGTCCCCGCCGTGCCGATGGTGTCCTGCGGCCTGCCCATCCCCAATGTCGAGGTGCGCATTGTGGATGCTGACCGCCGCGACCTGCCGGAACGCCACGTCGGCGAGGTCGCCCTCCGCAGCGATCACATGCTCTCCGGCTATTACCGCCGCCCCGATGAAACCGCCGCCGCCATCCACGACGGCTGGTACTTCACCGGCGATCTCGGCTACCTGGCCGACGGTGAGCTGTACATCACGGGCCGCCAGAAGGACCTGATCATCGTCGGCGGCAAGAACATCTACCCGCAGGACATCGAGAATATCCTGAACTCCGTCCCCGGCGTGCATCCGGGCCGCACTGTTGCCTTCGGCGTGCCCAATGAGCAGCTGGGTACCGAAGACATCGCCGTCATCGCCGAAGTCGAAACCGACGATCCCGATGAGTTGAAGCGCATCACCGCCGAAATCCGCCAGCGCATGGCCCAATCGACCGATGTCATGGCCCATTTTGTGCACCTGGTCCCGCCCATGTGGCTCTATAAGACCTCCAGCGGCAAGATCGCGCGCTCGGCCAACCGCGAGAAATTCCTGAACGAAGTCCTGGGCCGCCAGTCGTAACCGGAGGAGTCGCTCACCATGTCCCGGATCGCTGACCTGCTGCGCTTCACCGCGCGCCATCTCTTCAGCCGCGAGAACCTGTTCGCTCTGCTGATCTGCCTGGTCGCCATCCTGTTGATCATCGTCACCACCGACAGCGCCCCCCAGTGGATTTACCAGGGGTTCTAGCCCTCGCCAGAAGCTGTTGAGGCTCATTCAAAAAGGAGAGGCCCGCCGATGTTACATATCGCGTTTACCCTGCCGGAGGGCTGACCTTCGGCTGGCGCGGGCGACTCTTGATCCGTTCACAGGCCAAAAAGCACATCCGGCACATCGCATTCATCATCTGGTGCATGCTCCCGAATGTGTTATGATTTATTCCGATGTTCATCTAGAAAACTGTCTGGACCCGTTCATGCACGAACTTTCCGTCACGCAAAATCTGCTCAAGCTCGCCGTGCGCCACGCCGAACAGGCGGGCGCGGTGCGAATCACTGAACTCACCCTGGTGATCGGCGAGCTGTCCAGCATCGTCGATGATTCCGTGCAGTTCTACTGGGACATGGTCGCCGAGGGAACCATCGCGCAAGGAGCGATCCTCAACTTCAAGCGCGTGCCTGCCGCCCTGCGCTGCGAGGACTGCGGGCACGAATTCCCGCTCGACCGCGAGCGCTTCACCTGCCCCAACTGCGACAGCGGGCGCGTGAGCGTAGCGCGTGGCGACGACTTTTTCCTGGAGAGCATCGAGGTCGATTTTGCGTCCGAGCCGTCATAGGCCGGCGCGCTCTTCTTATCCTGTCCTGCTTTGCGCCGTGCGGCGCACAAGGTGAAGACACCATGTCCGATACGAAAATCACCGTTGAAGAGAAGATCATGAGCGCCAACGACCAGTTGGCCACCGCCATTCACGACCGCCTCAACCAGGCCGGAGTCTACGCGATCAACATCATGGCCTCGCCCGGCGGGGGCAAAACCAGCGTCATCCTGAACACCGTCCGCGCCCTGCAGAGCGAACTGCGCATCGGCGTCATGGATGGCGACATCGTCGATATCGATCTACGCGAACTGCGCACTATGGGCATCCCGGTCTCGCTGGTGAATACCGGCGGCAATTGCCACCTCGACGCCAATATGGTCCATGGCGCGCTGCCCGAAATGCCGCTAGATGACCTCGATCTTCTCATCATCGAGAATGTGGGCAACCTGATCTGCCCGATGGGCTTTGATCTCGGCCAGCACAAAAAGGTCGTGATCGCCAGCGTGCCCGAAGGGGCCGACAAACCCTACAAATACCCCGGCATGTTCCGCGGGGCCGATGTTCTGCTGCTCAACAAAATGGACCTGCAGGCATACATGGAGTTCGACGTCGATTACTTCCGTCACGGGGTCGAAGTGCTCAATCCCGGCGTCGCCTTCTTCCCCATCTCGTGCCGCACCGGCGAAGGGCTGGATGCCTGGTTCGACTGGCTGCGCGCCCAGGTCCGCGCCCACACCGCTCAGAGGAGTTAGGTCAGGCCGCCGTGACCGGAGAATTGACCGTCGCCCGCCGGATACACGTCACCGGTGTGGTGCAAGGGGTAGGCTTTCGCCCGTTCATCTTCACCCTGGCCCGTCGCTATGCGCTCAACGGGTGGGTGCGCAACACCTCGGCGGGCGTTGATATCGAAGTGACCGGCCCGCGGCACGCCGTCGAAGCCTTCATTCACGGCATCACCGACGAAGCACCGCCGCTCGCCCACATCGACTCTCTGAACGCCTACCCGGTCGAATTCACCCCCTACGATCAGTTCGAGATTCGTCACAGCCACGCCGTCGAGGGGGCCTATCAGCCCATCTCGCCCGATATGGCCATCTGCGACGACTGCCTGGCCGAAATCTTCGACCCGGCCAACCGTCGCTATCGCTACCCGTTCACCAATTGCACCAACTGCGGCCCGCGCTTCACCATCATACAGGATATCCCCTACGATCGGCCCAAGACCACCATGGCCCCGTTTGTCATGTGCCCGGACTGCCAGCGTGAATATGACGATCCGCTGAATCGCCGCTTTCACGCCCAGCCCAACGCCTGCCCGGTCTGCGGCCCGCGCCTGGAACTGATCCCAAGCCCCGCCCGCGAAGTGCCCACCGGTTGGGATGCCCTGCCCCAGGACGAGATCGCCGCTACCCGTGCCCTGCTGCGAGACGGCTGCATTGTGGCGATCAAGGGATTGGGCGGTTTCCATCTGGCGTGCGATGCCACCAATCCGCACGCAGTCGCCGAGCTTCGCCGCCGCAAAGGGCGCATCGCCAAGCCGTTCGCCGTCATGATGGCGTCCATCGACATAGTGGCCACCGTCTGCGAGGTGAGCGACGCGGCCCGCGAAGCCCTGAGCGCCCGCGAGCGCCCCATCGTGCTGCTGCCGCTCGCCGACTCCGCCGAGGCCCGTGCCCTGGCCGCCAACGTCGCCCCCGGCCTCAACGAATTGGGTGTCATGCTCCCCTATACCCCGCTGCATTATCTCATCCTGGAGCCTGCACCCGATTTTCCCATCGCCCTGGTGATGACCAGCGGCAACTACAGCGAAGAGCCGATCGCCACCCAAAACGAGGATGCCGTTGCCCGGCTCGGCCCACTGGCCGATGCCTTCCTGCTCCACAACCGCGACATTCACATCCGCTGCGACGACTCGGTGATCCGCGCCTATCACCAGCACATCATGCCGCTGCGGCGCTCGCGCGGCTATGCGCCCTACCCCGTCAGCCTGCCCTTCGAGACCATACCGATCCTGGCGACCGGGGCCGAACTAAAAAACACCTTCTGCCTCACCCGCGACAGGTTCGCCTTCATGAGCCAGCACATCGGCGACCTGGAAAACTACGACGCGTATGAGTCCTTCCGCCACAGCATCGATCACCTGTCGCGCCTGTTTCGCATCACGCCCCAGGTCATCGCCCACGATGCCCACCCGGACTACGCCGCCACCCGCTACGCGCACCAACGCCCGGAGCGCCGAATTGCCGTGCAGCACCATCACGCCCACCTGGCCAGCGGCATGGCCGAACACCGCCTGCCGCCCGATCAACAGGTCATCGGCGTGATCTTCGACGGCACCGGCCTCGGCCCCGATGGCGCGATCTGGGGCGGCGAAATCTTGATCGGGGGCTATCTGCGCTATCAGCGCTTCGCTCATCTGCGCTATGTGCCGCTCCCTGGCGGCGATGCTGCCACGCTGCGCCCCTACCGGACCGCCCTCGCCCATTTGTGGCGCGCGGACATTCCCTGGGACGACGCCCTCGCCCCGGTCCGCGCCGCTGAACCGCAAGAGCGGACTATCATCCGCCAGCAGTTGGAGAAGCGCATCAACGCGCCGGAGACTTCCAGCATGGGCCGCCTGTTCGATGCCGCCGCTTCCATCGCGGGCGTCCTGCAAGAAGTCACCTATGAGGCTCAGGGCGCAATCTGGCTCGAAGCCCAGGTAGATCGCGCCGAAACTGAGCGCTATGCCTTCGAGTTTGTCCTGCGCGATGGCCCTAACGTGCCCGCACTGATCGATCCGCGACCTGTTATCGCCGCCCTGGTGAGCGATGTCCGTGCCGGGCTGCCCACCGGGCGCATCGCTGCCCGCTTCCACAATGGCGTCGCACACATGATCCGCGACGCCTGCCGCCTTGCCGCCGAAGCCACCGGCATCCGCCAGGTTGTCCTCAGCGGCGGCGTGTTCCAGAATAGCACGTTGCTCGAACAAACCGTGACGCTGCTCCGGCACGCCGGTTTTACGCCCTACCCGCATCACCTCGTCCCGCCCAATGATGGCGGACTCGCGCTGGGTCAGGCCGTCATCGCAGCCTACACCATCCACGAAGAACAACGGAGACAACGCTATGTGTTTGGGTATACCGGGTAAGATCGTTGAAATCTACGAGGCCAACGGCCTGCTGATGGGCAAGGTCGATTTTGGCGGTGTGGTCAAAGAGACCTGCCTCGCCTATGTTCCCGAAGCGCAAATCGGCCAGTATACGGTCGTGCATGTCGGCTTCGCGCTCAACCTGATCGACGAAGACGAGGCTCAAAAGACCCTGGAGCTTCTGCAGGAGATCGGCGTCATCGACGAAGAACTGGGCGAAAACGCTCCCGAAGAGTAAGCGCCGATTCGTTTCTATCGCTCCACCTGTGGCCAGACGGAGTCGCCCCTATGAGAGAACGGGCCAGCCCAGTCCAATATCGACCGGAGCCTACCTCGCTGCCTGCGTGGTGGATCATGGTCCCGATCCTGCTGCTAACCGCGTGGCTCACCGTCGGCCATTTCACTCATGACCTGCTGTGGGTGGATGAAGTCCTGACCTATCACGGCAGCGGGGGCGCGCAGTATGGCCCAATGTCTATTTGGGGAATCATCCACCACGCCATCTATTACGATGCGTATTGGCCCCCGTTTTATTTCTCGACCATCCATTTTTGGGGCAGTGTGGCGGGCTGGACCCCATTTGCCGGGCGGTACCTGTCGCTGCTGTTCGGATGCATGGTTGTGGCCCTGGTCTATCGTTTCGGGCGCGAGTTTCACTCCGCCGAAGCGGGCACATTCGCCGCGCTGATCCTGAGCACATCGGCGTTTTTTTCCTTCTACCTTCATGAATACCGGGGCTACACCCTGCACCTCTTGTGTGCCATGCTCGCCCTATGGTTCTACGGGCGAATCATGACTGACGACCGACCCGCCCCGCGCCGACTGCGCGCCACGTTTGTGCTCAGCATCGCCGGCCTGCTCTATTCTCATTCGTTTGGCATGCCTGTCGCCGCCGCGCTGGGCTTGTATCACCTGCTGGTTGCCCGCAGAAATCCACAGTGGTCCAACACGCTGCGCCTGATGATCCTGGGTGGACTGCTGTTTCTGCCCTGGTTTTCCATCCCGACCATCGCCGCCCTCATCGCCGAACACCAGAATCCGCGAACGATGTCGCTCGCCACACTGGCCACCACCGCCGCCAGGACCTTCGGTAACGGCCTGCCGCTTCTGCTCATTGCAGTCGCGAGTTTTGCCGCGCTGCGCCTGCGCCATCGCTGCGCGGGCCAGCTTGCTTTCATAGTGGGCACCGTCGCCGGTCTTGCGCTGGCGCTCAACGCTGTTTTTCGCTACCTGTTTCACATCAGGCACCTGCTGGTACTCATGCCGCTCGTGGCTCTTTTGCTCGCGATGACCCTGGTTGAGCTTCGGCGGCTGCGCCCGGTAGCTGCCTACGCTGTTCTCGCTCTGTGGATCGCTGCGGGCATCTACCATGTCGAGAACAGGGCCTTCATGGAACAGCAGCCGGGCGCGCTGGAGACCATTCCCGCCGCCGCCTTCCACGAAGTGCTCCAGGTTATTCGAGCGAATTGCTCGCCCGAAGACGCGATCTTCTTCCAGATCGGCGCGCGAGACCATGAACGGTTCAACCATGTCGTGCTTGACTTTTATCTCGACACCACCGATCTCCGTTATGCCCAGATAGGCGGCATAAAATACGACAAATCCGAGTCCGAAGAACGTTCCTATGCCCGGAAGTTCGACGACTTTGTGGATGGGGCGTCTGCCATTTGGGCGATCACCATGCCCGGCCACTTCCCGCCGGATGAACTCGCGCCGTTTTTGGCCGAACTGCACACCAGGGGTTACCGATCGTGTGGGACGGTGTTCCCCAATACCGACTTTGTGATCGACTCCTACCGCAAGGATGGCTGTGACCACCCTCAATCGCGCCTTGTACCGACCGCTGATGCATCACGATTGACCTGAACAGGGAACGGGACCATCATGAAATTCATCACCGAATACCGCGACGCTGTCCGCGTCCGCACCATCCTCGACGAGATCCACCGCATCACCACGCGCCCCTGGCGCATCATGGAAGTGTGCGGCGGCCAGACTCATTCGATCATCCGTCACGGCATCGATCAGCTTCTCCCCGAAGCCATCACCATGATTCATGGCCCCGGCTGCCCGGTCTGCGTCACGCCCCAGGAATTGATCGACCAGGCCATCGCCATCGCCAGCCTGCCCAACACCATCATGGTATCCTTTGGCGACATGCTGCGCGTCCCCGGCTCGCAGAAGGACCTGTTCCAGGTCAAGGCCGCGGGCGGTGATGTGCGCGTCGTCTACTCGCCGCTCGAATGCCTCAAGATTGCGCAGGATAACCCCACAAAGGAAGTGGTCTTCTTCGGCGTCGGCTTCGAGACCACCGCCCCCGCCAACGCAATGGCCATCCACCAGGCCAGGACGCAGGGCATCGCCAACTTCTCGATGCTGGTGTCACACGTGCGCGTGCCCCCGGCGCTCGATGCCCTGCTCAACGCCGACGATGTCGACGTGCAGGCGTTCCTGCTCGCCGGGCATGTATGCGCCGTCATGGGCTACTGGGAATACCCGCCGCTCGTCGAGCGCTACCGCGTGCCGATGGTCGTCACCGGCTTCGAGCCGCTCGATATTGCCCAGGGTATTCTGCTCACCGTGCGCCAGCTTGAAGAGGGCCGGGCCGAGATCGAAAATGCTTATGCCCGCGTCGTCACCGAGCGAGGAAACCCGCCCGCCCAGCAGATCATCAACACCGTGTTTGAGGAATGTGATCGAAGCTGGCGCGGCATCGGCCTGATCCCCCGCTCCGGCTGGCAGCTTCGCCCCGAATATCACGCCTACGATGCCGCCCGCCGCTTCGCCGTCAGTCACATCCGCACCGAGGAATCGCCGCTGTGTCATGCCGGTGAGGTGCTCAAAGGCATCCTGAGGCCGAACCAGTGCCCGGCCTTTGGCAAAGAATGCACGCCGCGCAAGCCGCTTGGCGCGCCGATGGTTTCCTCTGAGGGCGCGTGCGCTGCCTATTACACCTTCGGGCGCTTCGAGCAGGCCGGTTCCGCATCCTGATTTCCCGGCTGCGGAACTTTCGCGCTCCCACCGCGTATAGATCTCAACAGGGACGGTCCACTGCCGGATCGTCCCTGTTCATCCCGGATCAAGGAGGTCAGGCCCCATGCGCGATACTCTTCTGCGCCTCATCATCTATGCTGCCGCCATCAGCCTCGTCGCCGCGCTGCTGCCCGGCATTCATGTGCAGGACAACAGCATCGGCACACTGCTGATCGTGGCCATCATCTTCGGTCTGGTGAATGCCGTGCTCAAACCGGCGCTCACCGTCCTGAGTTGCCCCCTCGTGCTGCTCACGTTGGGCCTGTTCCTGCTGGTCATCAACGGGATCATGCTCCAGATCACTGACGCCCTGGCAGGCAGCCGCTTTGAGGTCGATGGCTGGGGCACGGCCATTCTTGGCGGCCTGCTGATCGCGCTGGTCGTCGGCATCCTCGAAGGCGCGTTTGGCGTCGATGAAAAGAAGAAAAAGAAACGCAAGCGCGAAGACGTGATGATTATCGACGGTTAGCGCGCAGCCGGATCCAGTCGCACACGCCCGCTGCCAGCCCATCGCGGCTGGCGGCCTCCACCCTCAGCACGGGCGCGGTCTCGCCCACCCCCAGCCGCGCCCGTGCCACCTCGATCAACTCCGGGCGCACGGTCACCAGCGCGCAGCCATACGCCCGCGCTGCAATCATCGGAATGACCGCTGCCCATCCCAGCCCCCGCTCATATTCCAGCGGCCCAAGCTCGTCCACGATGAACACATCCGCCGCGCGCCCTGCCTCCGCCCACCGCAGCCCGGCTTCGATTCCTGCCGCATCGAAAGCATAATGCCGCGTACCCATCCCCTCGCCGGATTCATCTAGCTGCGCGCGGTAACGCGCCAGCGGCAACACCACGCCGCTCCCCGCGTCCATCACGTCGATCCCCGTCTTGGTTCCGCCCTCCACCCGCGCCAGTGAGATCATCCCGCCCACGCCGAGTCCGGCGTCCAGCGCTGCCTGGCGCGCGCGTGTCAGCAGCGTAGACTTCCCCGCGCCGCGTCCCCCACTGACCAGGACCACCACACCGCGCGCTTCCGGCCCCGGCAGATCGTCGATTGCCGTCACCGCTACGCCACCTTGCTCACACGGCGAGGCCGCAGCCGAATCACGATCATATCCAGCGTGGACCAGGACTCGATATCCGCCTCGGCCTTTTCCGGCGGCTCATAGTGCCGGGTCAGGCGCTTCATCCATTCCAGGCCGGGGTCCTCTTCGACCGAGAACTCGCCCTTGATCAGGTAGCCCGCCCCATCGCCCGAATCGCCGCCGATGACTACCGCCCCTTTCGGGTTCGCGCCGATATACCCCACTTTCCGCGTATCCCGCGTGCTGATGATCACGATATCGTCGCCGTCCAGCTTGAACCACACCGGCACGCTGTGCGGGTAGCCGTCCGGGTCGATCACCGTCATCCGCGCAATCAATGGCTTTTGCAGAAACTCACGTGCTGCTGCGTCGAACATCACTCGCCCTCGTTTCCTGATCCAGTCTGTGAACGCCAATCCTCAAGGCATCGCCACGATCACGCGCCGCACCCGCAGACGCAGCACATCGTGCGGCCCCCATTCGCGCATGTCCTGCTCGATCTGCGCGTGATCGTCCCGGTAGCGCCGCGCGATTCGCCGCAGCCAGGTGTAGCCGTCCGGGTCGTGAACCACTTCGAAATCGCCCTGAAACAGGTATGCCCGGTGATACGCATCGTGCGCCCCTTTTACATCGCCGCCGATGCTCACCGCCCCTTTGGGGTTCTGCTCCACGTTGCGGATCTTTCGCGCGCCGCGCACTGTCGCAATCACGATGTCATCCCCATCGAGCATGTACCAAACCGGCACCGTGTGCGGATACCCATCCGGCCCGATCGTTGTCACCCGCGCGATCCATCGTTCTTCGAGGAATGTGCGTACCGTCTCGTCTAAATGCATAACTCCCTCCTTTGATCGCCGCTTCATCGATGAGTATACTCCGCCACGATTGAGCGTG
>DAOUFU010000044.1:0-21434 GCA_034429275.1 Anaerolineae bacterium
CCGTGAACGATCGTCAGCCGCCGGGCCACAGGCCGCCGCCCATTGCGATCCCGATCGACCGCGATCGCCCGTTTTGGACCAGGTTTGCTCGCAGAGCCTGGTCTGCCGTGCGCCGCCGACCCACCCTCACCTGTTTTGTGCTCGTTGCCGCCACGCTTCTGCTGACCGTGCTGGCGCTGGCGGTTGTCATTTTCTTTCCAGACCTGTTCACCGGCGAGCTGCGCCCAACCGCTATCACCGTGACCGCTACCCGCCAGGTCAGTCCTCCCGCCCTGCCCGGCCTCAACCAGCTCACGCTCGATCCCTCAGGGCGCTACGCCTTCCCCATCGCCGCCGAGACCGCCTACTTCACCTGGACCTATACCAACCGCAGCTTCCCCAATGCGGTCATCTTCGAAGCGCGCGCTGGCCTGACCCGCGACGAATACGAGCAGGTCATGCGCGCCCCGGTTGTCGCGGTGGTAGAAGGCACCGTGCGCATCGCCAACAACGCCCGCGATGGCCTCGCCTATCTGCTTCTCGGCGATGATGGCAGCGACTACCTCTACGCCCACCTCGGCGAACAGTGGCTTGCCGACGGCGTGCGCGTCAACAGGGGGCAGGCGCTCGGCCTGCCGGGCAATTCCGGCGTGGCGCGCTATCAAGAGCGCCAGGTGCGCTTCGCCGTTGGCCCGCGCGATTCCCTGGCGGGTGACGCGCCGCCCATCAATGCCGCCGAATGGATCAACGCCATCTTTGGCCTGCACTGGGCCGAACGCGCAGCGGAGCAAGCGCCCGCGTCCTGGCCATCCGGTTACCCGGTGTTTCACGAGCGCTTCATCGTGGTGACCCCCTACAGTCACTCCACCGATCGCGGCCTGCTGCCCGAACCGGCCCTGGAATTCGGCTTCACCGGCATACCGCCCAGCGGGCCACAAAATGTCTATGCGACGCTCGATGGCACGGTCAACGTCATGCGCTGGACCGATCCTTACGGCACGCGCATCCAGATCACCAACGAGGCCGCCGCCTTCACCGTCATCATTTCCGGCCTGGATACCTGGTGGGTCGAAGATGGGCAGGTCGTCAGCAAAGGGGCGCTCATCGGCCAGTGGGACCCGGCCAATCGCCCACGCCTGCACTACATGATTTTCCAGGTCGGCGTTAATATTGACCCGGAATCGACCCTTCGTTGATCAGTCGCCGGTCGATGGACTCTTCTCCGATCCCTGGGGAGTATACCCTATGCTTGCTGCCGCCCGGATGCTGACGGGCATCCTGCTAATCCTGGTCCTCACTGCTGCCGTGCCGGTCGTGCCATCTATCGTGCCGTCTGCTCACGCCCAGCCGCCGGACACCATCACCATTGGCGTGACCGACCTCGCCACATCGCTCGACCCCGCCGACGCCTACGACTTCAACTCGTGGGAGGTCCTCAGTCACCTCTACACCGGCCTGACTCGCCAGGTCCCCGGCACGTTGCGCTACGAGCCGGCGCTGGCCCTTCGGATCGTGCCCGCCGACAGCTTCCGCACCTGGACATTCTTTCTCCGCCCCGATGCAGCCTTCAGCGATGGCACGCCCATCACCGCCCAGACCCTGGTCGACTCCATCGCCCGCGTAATTGCGCTGGACTCCGACGCGGCCCAGGCCGTCGTGCCGTATGTGTCCTCGGTCGAGGCCCCCGCCCCCGACCGCGTGGTTTTTCACCTGGTGCGCCCCATCGCCTATTTTGATGCCCTGGCCGCGCTCCCGCCCTATTTCCCTCAGCACCCGGACCTGCTGGCCCAGCCGCGGCCCCTTCCTTACCCGGATTCGCTGATCGGCAATGGTCCCTACCTGCTTGACCGGTTCGCTCCGGGGCGTGAGATCGTGTTGCGCGCCAATCCCGCCTACCGGCTCGGTCCACAACCTCTCACCGGGCAGATCGTTCTGCGTGCTTACAGCCGCTCGCAGGCCCTGCGCGAGGCTCTGCGCAGCCGCGAAATTGACATCGCCTGGCGCGCCCTGCTCCCCACCGATGCCCGCGTGCTGCTTCAGACCGGCCAGGACATCGTGGGAGTCGAAGTGCCTGCCACGCGCGTGTATTACCTCTACATGAACCATACCCTCGACCCCGGCAACGATCCCCTGGTGCGCGAGGCGCTGACGCTGCTCATCGACCGCCAGCGCGTGGTGACCAATGTCTTCGACGGCCAGGCTACCGCACTTACCAGCTTCGTCCCTGCTCTCTTCCCAGAAGCCGCCGCCGATCTGTGGCCTTCCGGTCCAGATGTGCCCGCCGCCGATGCGCTTCTGATGGAAGCCGCCTATCGCCCGCGCGGCAGCGCGCGCCTGGTGCCCGTTCTGGTGACCTCGCAGGCGCTCTATGGTTCACAGATCGCTGCTGTCGCTGCCGAGATCAGCCGGGGCAGCTTTTATCCCAGCGACTATGTCGAAGGCAGAGTGATGACCGAAGTCGAGGCGGATACCTTTCTCTCCACCCTGGAGCGCGGCGAAGGCCGCCTGATGCTGTTCGCCTGGACTCCGCTCGTCCCTCATCCAGATGCATTCTTCCGTCCGCTGGCCCATTCGTCCGGCCCCATCGCCAGCCGGGGCGGATACGCGCGCGCCGAATTGGACGCATTGATCGATGAGGCCGCCGCCCTCGCCGACCCCGCCGCCCAGGGTGAACGCTACCGGGCCGCCGCTGCCCTGCTCCGCGGCTCCAGCGATATCATCCCGCTCTGGCAAGAGCATCTTCACCTGCTGGCCTGGAACGATATTTCCGGCGTCCAGGTGGAGCCGAACTTTTTCCTGCACTATGATTCCCTGATCCGCAGTTGAGCCAACAGGCCGGGACCACCGATGACGACTCTGCTCGATACCATCCAGACTACCACCCAACAGGTGCTCGATGGACAGATCACGCTCGACGCCGCGCTGACCTACCTCTCCGCCTGGGTAGAGGAGCGCGCGCCGCATTTCACCACCGAGGAGCGCGCCGCCTTCAGCGAGGCGCTCGACCGCCAGACCACCGACGACAACGCCTCACTGGTCGACAGCGTGCTCAAGCTGCACGCCACCCGCCTGCTCTACCGCTACGACGTGGCCCATCACGACGCTGGCACAGCCGACACATCCGCCACGCCCTATGAACAGGCCCGTACGCGCTTCACCCGCGCACTCCGCCGCAGCGAAGAAGCTGTCAACGACGCGCGTATCGACATCGCCATCGCCAACGCGCACAACCTGTTGGGCGATTCGGCGGGCAGCCGCCGCTGGCTCGAATCCGCGCTCGCCGCCCTGCCCGATCTCGCCAATGTCGATCTGCCCGCCATCGCCGGGGATGTCCCCGCCATGCCCATCCCACGCCTCACCGCCTGGAAGCGCATCGGCCTCAAGCTGATCGGCTTCCCCTTCGAGCGGCTGGCCGCCAGCAACCGCGAGAGTCTGCTCGCCATTGCCCACTTGCAGATGAACCAGGTGGCCTTGCTCGCCCACCTGCTCGGCACCTCGTTCGAGGCTGTGCGCGACCGTCAGCGTACTCGCCGTGCCTTTCGCATCGTGGCCCACCTGGTGATGCGCTACCGCGGCCTGCCCGATCTCGCACCTGACCAGGCGCTCGAAATCGCCGAGGACCTGCTGCGCTACGAAGGTGATGCCGCGCGCACCCTCGCCCGCCAGGTCCGCGCCGCCTGCGATGAGGGCAGCGCGTCGGAGCCAGACTCCGCCTCCCTGCGCGAGCGCGCCGAGGCCCTGCTGGGGCTTCCCATCTCGCCGGACCAGGAATGACCAACAGTCTCTGCCCAATAACAACAGCAGGGGTGAGCGATGCTGCTCACCCCTGTTGCCGATGATAAGGTCAGGCGGAGACCGGCAGACTTACGGCTTGGAGTCGTAGCCCGGACCGCGCTCAAAGAAATCGTAGTTCGGCTGAATGTCCACCGTCAGATCGACGACTTCACCGCCACCCGAAGCCACCTTCACCTTGGTATCCCAGGGGATACGCTCCTGCCCAGCAGCCATTTCGTAGGCGCTTGGCACATCGTCTTCAGGGAAGATCGCCTCGAACGGGCATTCCGGCACGCACGCGCCGCAGTCGATACAGGTCGCCGGATCGATGAAATACCAGGGCCATTCATCCTGCGGGAAGCCCGGAATAATGCAGTCCACCGGGCACACCTCGACACAAGCCCCGTCGCGCAAACACAGACTGGTAATAATATGCGTCATGTGATTCTAGCTCCTCAGGTCATCAAACCGAATTGTGGAATTTTCCGCGCTGGTCACAGGGAGTAACCGTCCCCGCACTTACTATACTTCATGCCGCCGCAATTGCACAACAAAAACGTGATAAACCTTGCGCAAATCTATTCAATTAGCGGCGCGCCGGTTGCGCGCCCGGCCCACCGCCAGCAGCAAAAAAGGACCGCCAGGGGCGATCCTTTTTTTCCACACCTTTCAGCCAGCTTCCGCCGCCCTACGACAGGGCGTCGTAGCCGGGGCCTTCGCTGAAGAACTTGGCATTCCACTCGATGTCGGCGGTCAGATCAACCACCTCGCCGCCCGCTGCCGTCACCTTCACCTTGGTGTCGTGCGGAACGCGCTCTTGCCCGGCGGCCATTTCATAGGCATCCGGCACATCCATCTCGTCGAAGATCGCTTCAAACGGGCACTCCGAGGCGCACGCGCCGCAGTCGGAGCAGGTATCGGGATCGATGTAGTACCAGGGCCACTCACTCGCCGGCATTCCGGGAACGATGCTTTCGGTGGGGCAGACATCCACGCACGCGCCATCGCGCAGGCACAGACTGGTTATGACATGGGGCATTTTGCAGACTCCTCTATCACACGGTCGTTCGCAATCTGCCCAAACTATAACCCCTCGTGCCCCACTTTCCAGTGACAAAGGGTGCCAGAACACGTGACGTAAATCACAGCTTTGAGCACGCTCCAGCCGGAGCGCTTATTCCCAGCGCTGCCCCATCAGCGACGATTAAGAGCAGCCATCGGCGAACAGCCCGCGAGCAGGGCCAAAAAGCCATCCACCCATTGCGGGCATTGCGGGTACGCAATCCGCCCGGTAAAAAACAGAACACCTCGCCCGGTTGGACGAGGTGCTGCCATGCCAAACCCCTGAACTGCGCGTGCTGCTGCGACCTAGCCGCGCGCCGCCTTGAAGCGTGCCGCCACATCGGACCAGTTGACGACGTTCCACCATGCTTCCACATAGCTGGCGCGCGCGTTCTGATACTTCAGGTAATAGGCGTGCTCCCACACATCCAGCACCAGCAGCGGAATAACGCCCCATTGAGTCAGGTTTTGGTGCTTCTCCGATTGCAGAATCTCAAGATGACCTGCGACCGGCTCCCATACCAGCAGCCCCCAGCCGCTTCCCTCGACGGCATTGGACGCAGCCGAGAAATGGGCCTTGAAATTGGCGAAACTGCCGAAATCTTTGGCGATCTGCGCCGCCAGTTCGCCATCCGGTTCGCCGCCGCCGCCTTTGCCCGCCGGAGCCATATTGGGCCAGAAGATGGTGTGCAGCAAGTGCCCGGAACCGTGAAAAGCAGCCTCTCGCGAGAAATGTTTGACCAGGCCATAATCGCCGCTGCTGCGCGCCGCCTCGAGCTTTTCGAGGGCAGCATTCAGCCCGTTGACATACGCAAGATGATGCTTGTCGTGATGCAGACGCATGGTTTGTTCATCAATGTAGGGTTCCAGCGCGTCGTAAGCATACGGCAGCGGAGGAAGCTCGTATTTCATCGCCATTTTGTGCTCTCCTTGATTATTATGGTGCACGGAGCGAGGCAACACCGCGCAGTTGACGCAATGCCAGCTAGTGTTGACATTGTGCTCAGGACACTCACCTTATTCATCCATCAATGTCAACACGGCCTACTCTCAGGTGGATTTTAAAAAATCATGTTCCCCACTGCCCATAAGATTCGCATTTGATCAGCATCTTTTGGGTGTTGCCGGGCGCGAGAAAACAAAAGAGAGCTTCAAAGCTCCCTATTGCGGTCAATATGAGACCGTTTCAAAAGCCCTCACCCTGCTGGCTTGCGCCGGTTCTCGCTTGCTCAGGGCGAAGGCACCCCGGTCAATGACCTCCGCGCCGCCGATGTCTAGCCTAAGCCCACCATCGTCCGACGCAGCACCGGCAGATCGTCCAGCGCCCGCCCCGCCCCGATTGCTACTGCCATCATCGGGTCTTCGGCGCGGTAGGCCGGGACTCCCACCTTTCGGGTGATATACTCGTCGATGCCGCGCAGCATCGCCCCGCCGCCGGTCAGCACGATTCCCCGGTCGATGATGTCGGAGGCCAGCTCCGGCGGGGTCTTTTCCAGCACCGCCTGTGCCGCGCCGACGATCGTGCTCAGCGGCTCTTCAATCGCCTCGACCACCTCGCTGGTCGTGATGGTGATCGTGCGCGGCAGCCCGTGCACCTGGTCTCGCCCCTGGATTTCCATGCTCAGTTCTTCGGGCAGGTCCACCGCCGCCCCGATCTGGATTTTGATCGATTCGGCGGTCGGCTCGCCGATCACCAGGCTGTACTTGCGCCGCACGTAGTTGATGATCGCCTCATCCAGCCGCATCCCACCCATCCGCACGCTGTCGGCCACCACGATGCCGTTCATCGCCAGCACCGCCGCTTCGCTCGCGCCGCCGCCCAGGTTGAACACCATGTTGCCCGCCGGCGTGCTGATCGGCAGCCCTGCGCCCAGTGCCGCCAGCAGCGGCTCCGGCAGCAGGTAGGCTTCACGCCCGCCCGCGCGCACCGCAGCCTCGTGAACCGCCCGCTTCTCGACGCTGGTCACCCCATAGGGCACGCTCAGCATCACTTCCGGGCCGCGAAACTGCATCCGCCCGCTCACTTTGCGGAAAAAATAGCGCAGCATCGCCTCGGTGACTTCATAATCGGCGATCACGCCGTCGCGCAGCGGACGTAGCACCTCGATATGCTCCGGGTGACGCCCGTACATATCGCGCGCTTCCTGCCCCACGGCCACCACGCGTTCTTCTTCGATCGTCAGCGCCACCATCGACGGCTCTTGCAGCACGATCTGCCCGCCCGAACAGATGATGACATTGTTGGTTCCAAGATCAACGCCCAACTTGCGTGAAAAAATGCCCATGTGTGTTTCCCTTTGTGTGCGCAGCTGCTCACGCGCCCCCGCATCCTCACCGGTTCCGCAGGCCACGGCGCGCAGCAGACAACAAATCGCGCCAGGGTCGCTTTTCCCCCGGCGCGATTCTAGCCTATCCCCGAAGTCGTGCCAATAGCCGGTTGGCTCGCCTAATGAAGCTCGATTTCGCCGTTCTGATCCACCGTCTTGATCTGCTGCGCGGGCCGGTGCTCCATCCGAGTCCAGATTTTTGCCGCGATCTCGGCACGCCGCAGTTCCTGCGCCCCTGCCGCTCGCTCTTCGCTCGTGGTCGCTTCGGCCATCAACTGCTCGGCCCGCTCGCGTGCGGCCTTGATGCGCGCCTCGTCCAGCTCCAGCGCCGATTCAGCCGCATCCGCCAGCACGATCACCTTGTCGGGCCGCACTTCGACCACGCCGCCGTACACCACGAAGCTCACGATATTGTCGCCTTCCACAATCCGCAGCTCGCCGAAGTTCAGCGTCGTCAGCAGCGGCGCATGATGCGGCAGCACGCCCATCTCGCCCTCGCGCCCAGGGATGATCACCATATCGGCCCGCTCGGTGTGATAAAGCTGTTGCACCTGCGAAACCACATCAACTTCTAGTGGCATAATGCTGCTCCTCGCGCCTGGTGGCGGCTCGCCTATCCCTTCGCCTGCTCTTCTTCATAGCGAGCAATCACGTCCTCAATCGGCCCGGCCATGTAGAAGTGCTGCTCCGGGATATGATCCACCTCGCCATCGAGAATCATGCGGAAGCCGCGCACCGTGTCCTTAATCGGCACGTAACGCCCCTCGCGCCCTGTGAACTGCTCCGCCACGAACATCGGCTGGCTGAGGAAGAACTGCATCTTGCGCGCGCGTGTCACGATCTGCTTGTCGGTCTCCGAAAGCTCGTCCACGCCCAGGATCGCGATGATGTCCTGCAGGTCCTTATAGCGCTGGAGCACCTGCTGCACTTCGCGCGCGGTGTTGTAATGTTCCTCGCCCACCACCAGCGGATCAAGCACCCGGCTCGTGCTCGAAAGCGGATCCACCGCCGGGTAGATCGCCTGCGCCGCGATGGAGCGCTCCAGCGCCAGCGTGCCGTCCAGGTGCGCAAACACCGCCACCGGGGCCGGGTCCGAATAGTCGTCGGCGGGCACATACACCGCCTGCAGCGATGTGATCGACCCGGTCTTGGTGCTGGTGATGCGCTCTTGCAGGTCGCCCATTTCCTGCGCCAGGGTCGGCTGGTACCCCACCGCCGATGGCATACGCCCCAGCAGCGCCGACACTTCCGACCCGCTCAGCGAGAAACGGAAGATGTTGTCGATGAACAGCAGCACGTCGCGGCCCTGGTCGCGGAAGTATTCCGCCATCGCCAGGCCGCTCAACGCCACGCGCAGCCTCACCCCCGGCGGCTCGTTCATCTGCCCGAAGACCATCGCCGTCTGGCCGAGCACGCCGCTTTCTTCCATTTCGTAATAGAGCTGTGTCCCCTCGCGCGTGCGCTCGCCCACCCCCGCGAACACCGAGAACCCTTCGTGCTCTTTGGCGATCGAGCGGATCAGTTCCATGATCACCACCGTCTTGCCCACGCCCGCGCCGCCGAAGATGCCCGCCTTGCCGCCCTTGCGGAACGGCGCGATCAGGTCGATGACCTTGATGCCCGTCTCGAACATCTCTACCGCCGTAGCCTGTTCCTCGAAGGCCGGTGCAGCGCGGTGAATGGGGTAATACAGCTCAGCGTGCACATCGCCCTTGCCATCGATCGGCTGGCCCAGCACGTTGAAGATTCGCCCCAGCGCCGCCTCGCCCACCGGCACCATGATCGGCGCGCCCGTCGCATAGGCGGTCACCCCGCGCTGAAGGCCATCGGTGGCGTCCATCGCCACGCAGCGCACCCGGTTATCGCCGATCTGCTGCTGCACTTCCAGGATCAGGTCCTTCTTCCCGGCCACCGGCACCCGGATCGCGTGATAAATCTCCGGCAGTTTGCTCCCGGCAGGAAAGGCCACATCCACCACGCCGCCCAGAATCTGCGTGATCGTCCCCGCTACCTCTGTCTTGACTCGTGTCGCCATCTCTTTTGTCTGCTCCATGTTCTCTGGCCGTCAGCGTTGAGGAGTCGCCCCCGGCTGACAGCCGGTCATAATCCACGCCTGGCCTGTGCGGCTCTCTCGCTAGTCTTCGCTCGCCTTCAGCGCCTCGACCCCACCGACGATGTCCAGAATCTCGCTGGTGATCGAAAGCTGACGCGCTTTGTTGTATTCCAGTTGCAGCACCCCACCCAGCGATTCAGCATTCTCCGAGGCGTTGCGCATCGCCACCATGCGCGCGCTGTGCTCGCTGGATAGGCTCTCGCGCACCGCCTGCAGAATCTGAAGCTGGGTCAGGCGCGGGATCACTTCGTCCAGGATGGCCTTAGCCTCCGGTTCGTAGATATACGCCAGATTGCGCCGCGTCACTTCCGGGTCCGGCTCCACCAGTTCGAGGATCGCGCGGCTGTGCGCCTCAAACGGGCGCAGCGGCAGCAGCGGCAGCACGCGCGGCTGCTGCGTCATGGTGTTGATGAAATTGGTGTAAGCGACAAACACCTCATCTACCGCGCCGCTCATGAACTGGTCAAACAGGATGCGCGTCACCGGTACCACATCGCTCACATCCGGGTCAGCAGGCAGGTGCGAGAATTCCGCCACCAGCCGCTGATCCTTCAGGAACGCCGGGGCGTCTTCGCGCAATTCCTGCGCACGCATCCAGCGCCGGATCATATCGCGCCCCTTGCGCCCCACCGTGATCCAATCCACCGGCTGCCCGTAATATTCGACAAACCGGATCGCCCGTCGGACAATGTTCGTGTTATACGCCCCTGCCAGCCCGCGATCCCCGGTGATCAGCAGCACCGCGATTCGCTCCACCTTGTCCGGCACGGTCAGCAGGGGGTGCAGCGCCGTCCGCTGGTTCTGCGCCGCCACATTGACCAGCATTTCATACGCATACTGCGCATACGCCCGGCTGGAGAGCACCGCCGCCTGGGCCTTGCGCACACTCGACGCCGAGACTGCCTCCAGGGCGCGCGTCACCTGGTTGATGTTGCGCACCGAGTTGATCCGGCGTCTGATTTCGCGCGTTGATGGCATTGCTTCCGCTCCTCTCGCCTGTTCCGGCGCAGCGTTACGCCGTTTGCTCGGCGAGTTGCTCCCACGTCGCGTTGAACTCGTCAATCGCCTTGACCATCGTCGCGTCGATCTCGTCGGTCAGCGCATAATCGGCGGCAATCACCTGCTGCTCCAGGTCCGGGTAATGACTGTGCAGATAGGTCAGGAACTGCTCTTCCCACGCCTTAACCTGGGCCACCGGCACCTGGTCGAGCTTACCGCGCGTCGCAGCCGTCAGCAGCACGACCTGGTCCACCAGCGGCAGCGGCTGGTACTGGGGCTGCTTGAGGATTTCCTGCAGGCGCATCCCGCGATCGAGCTGCTGTTGAGTTGCCTTGTCCAGGTCGGAGCCGAACTGCGCGAACGCGGCCAGGCTGCGGAACTGGGCCATCTCGCCGCGCAAACGCCCCGCCACCCGGCGAATGATCCGGCGCTGCGCATCGCCACCCACCCGGCTCACGCTCAGGCCCGTATTGATGGCCGGGCGAATGCCCGCGTAGAACAGGTCGCTTTCCAGGTAGATCTGCCCATCGGTGATCGAAATCACGTTGGTGGGAATATAGGCCGAAACGTCGCCCAACAGGGTTTCGATGATCGGCAGCGCCGTCAGGCTGCCCCCACCCTTTTCAGCAGAAAGCTGGGCCGCGCGTTCGAGCAGGCGGCTGTGCAGGTAGAACACATCGCCCGGATACGCCTCGCGCCCCGGCGGGCGACGCAGCAGCAGCGAAACCTGCCGGTACGCCCACGCGTGCTTGGAGAGGTCGTCATAGACGATCAGCGCGTCCTGCCCCTTCTCCATGAAATATTCGCCCATCGCGCAGCCCGCATAGGGCGCGATATATTGGAGCGCCGCCGGGTCCGACGACGACGCCACCACTACAATCGTGTGATCCATCGCGCCGTAGGATTCCAGCGTGGCGACCACCTGGGCCACCTGCGCGCGCTTCTGGCCGATGGCAACATAAATGCAGATCAGGTCTTTGCCCTTCTGGTTGATGATCGTGTCCAGCGCGATGGCCGTCTTGCCCGTCTGCCGGTCGCCGATGATCAGCTCGCGCTGCCCTCGCCCGATCGGGAACATCGCGTCAATCGCGCGGATACCCGTCTGCACCGGGCGGCTGACGTTCTGGCGCTCGATCACACCGGGGGCGATCCGCTCCACCGGGTAATATTCGCTCGCCTGGATCGGCCCCTTGCCGTCAATCGGGCGGCCCAGCGTGTCCACCACTCGCCCGATCATCGCATCGCCCACCGGCACCGAGATGATACGCCCTGTGCCGCGGACTTCGAACCCCTCGCTGATGTCGGTGTATTCACCCATGATGATCACGCCGACATTGTCTTCTTCGAGGTTGAATGCAATGCCCATGACGCCGTTTTGGAACTGCACCAGTTCCTGCGCGCGCACGTTGTCCAGCCCCTCAACACGGGCGATGCCGTCGCCCACCTCGATCACCGTGCCCACATCGACGGCCCGCAGATCGCGCTCAAAACCCTTAATTTGCTCCAGTAAACCTTTAGTAATGTCTTGGGTCAGTTCCGCCATTGGTCTTCGTTCTCCTCGCAGCCGGGTTACAGCAGGACATCACCGGCGCGGCTCGCCGGTGCAGATCACCTGTGGGAGGGCGGCGGGTCACACCGCCATGCATTGTTAAGAATAGAACAATCAACCGAAAAAAACAAAAAATTATGAGACTTTTTCTTGAGTCAAGCGAGGAATCAAGCGAAAGGGGCGCTGTCAACCACCAGCGCCCCGTACCGGCTACCGGCCTTCGCCGTTGTCGTCAGGATGTCGTCCCGCCAGCCGCGAGACCTTGTGCCCCCCGCCCAGCCCAATGCTGCGCTGGTACGCCGCCCAGATCGCCCGCGATACCACCGTGCGCATTCCGCCTTTTTCCAGTTGATATATCGCTTCGGCAGAGGTACCGCCGGGGCTGGTCACCTGGTTGCGCAGCATCGCCGGGTGATCGCCCGACTGCGCGGCATATTCCACCGACCCGCGCATCGTCTGGATCACCAGCTTTTCCGCGATATGCCGCGAGAACCCCAGGTGAACCCCCGCATCGATCATCGCTTCCATGAACATGAACACATAGGCTGGCCCGGTGCCGCTGAGCGCCGTCGCCATGTCCAGGTAATCCTCGTCCGTGACGAAGATTTCCTCACCGAGTGCCCCCAGCAGCAGCCGCGCCTGCTCGCGCTGCGCGGCGGGAACCTCCGGCGTCGCCGTCCACACGCTCATGCCCATGCCGATCCGGGCCGGGGTATTCGGCATCACGCGCACCACGCACGCATTCGCCAGTCCATCGGCGATCATGCGGATCGACGCGCCTGCCACAATGCTCAGGATCAACGAGCAGCTTCGCGCGCCCCCGCGCACTTCGGGCAACACTTCGGGCAGCACCTGCGGCTTGACCGAGAGAATCAGGATATCGGCTTTGGTAGCCGCGTCCACGTTGTTAGTGGTATGCAGCACGCCGTACCGCGCGGTGAGCTGCTGCCCGCGATCCTCGCGCGGGTCGGCGGCAATCACCCGCCCAGGGTCGATCAACTGCTGCGAGACCAGCCCGTTGATCATGGCCTCCGCCATGTTGCCGCTGCCGATGAATGCGATGGTCACATTGTCAAACATTGGTTATGCTCCTGAGCAGGATTACTGCGGCCATGTCGCTGGCCATCTATGCGCGTCAGGTGATCGCCGCGCAGCCGTCAAGGTCAGGCTGGCGCGCGGTGTTACGCTGGAATCGCTGCGATCAAGCAGCACTTCTACACTAGCGCATCACGCCTGTGCTGTCGAACCCTGGTTCCGGGCGTGGCTCGTTTTCGCCCGGCAGTTGAGGTATCACCCATGAAGCCTGTCATCTGGCTCCGCCTGCGTCGCGGGGCGCTCCTGTGGGGACCCGTCTTCCTCGTGATGCTCGCCATCTTCATCGCGTCGGCGCAGCCCGGCATCGATCCCGCCAACCGCCCCACCGGTTCGGTGCGCGTCTCCGGCCTGATGCCGTTCTTGCCCGGCCAGTGGGACGTTTTGCTCAAAAAAAGCGGTCACATCGTCGCCTATGCGGCGTTGGGCCTGCTGCTGGTGCGCGCCCTTCACCGCTCGCACATCCGGCTCACCCGCGCCTGCCTGCTCGCCGCGCTGATCGCCATGAGCTACGCGGCCACCGACGAGCTGCACCAGGCATTCGTGCCCTATCGCGGTTCCTCAGTGATCGATCTGGGTATCGATCTCGTCGGCGTCACCGTCGGCATCCTGCTGGCTCACCGTGCGCTGACTCGCCACTCTCACCCGGAATCAATACGCGCCCCCCACTGGGAGCGCGCGATGCCGTCCTCTCGCAGCCGCTGAGACGGCCCTTCCTTGCATCATTTGCCGCGTTCCAGGTAATACGTCATGTGCTGAAGATGGGCCACCGGGTCGATATACTGCACCTGGACCTCCGGCGGCACGGCCAGCGTGATCGGCGCGTAATTCAGGATTGCCCGCACCCCGGCCAGCACCAGTTGGTTCGCCACCGCCTGGGCCGCTTCCGCAGGCACCGCGATCATCGCCACCTGCACGCCCAACTGCCGGACCTCGGTCTCGATCTCTTCGACAGGTTTGATCACCACCTGCCCGATCCGCTCGCCCACTTTGGCCGGGTCGTTATCAAACAACGCGGCCACGTAGTAACCGCGCGGCTGGAACCCCTTATAATGGGCCAGTGCGCGCCCCAGGTCGCCCACCCCCACTATCGCTACCGCCCACTGGCGGTCAACCTGCAAAATCTGCCGAATCTGGTCGTGCAGGTATTCGACGTTGTAACCCGTCCCCTGCTTGCCAAATTCGCCGAAGTGCGACAGGTCTTTGCGGATTTGTGCCGAACTGATCCCCAGGCGCTCGCCCAGTTCGTGCGACGAGGTGTATTCTCGCCCCTCTTGCAGCATCCGGCTAAGCGCGCGCACATAAATGGGTAGCCGGCCAATGACGATATCTGGAATCTCTGGTCCGCTTCTCATCTAGGCGTGTGCTTCCTCCCCATCAAAGCCGCAGCACCGGCAGCGAGCAGTCTTCTGTGCCCCGGTCCTGCTGCCGAAGATCTCATCATCATAGCTGTTCACCGACTGCCGAAACATGACAATATTAGCACGGTTCGATCACCAATACAACGGCAGAGGAACCTATTACACGCGGCACCGCCCCCACCCGTCTCCGAATCTGCTATCATAGGGGCATGACCACACGCCGCCCGCCTCACCGTTCACCACGCCCGCGCCCACTGACCCGCCGCGACTTTCTCGGCGTGGCGGGGCTGAGCGCGCTCGTTGGCGGCATGGCCTGCGTCGGTGGCACATTTGGCTACCTCGTCCTCGACCGGCTTGCGCGCCGCTCCACACCGACTCCGGCTCCGCCGACCGTGCCCCCGGACCGCGTCAAGCTCATCGACCGCCCGCCGATCATCTCCCGCGCCGAGTGGGGTGCGCGCCCGGTGGATCACACCGCCGTATACGAATTCGACTTCTTCAGCGCCACCAACGCCGAAGGATGGCTGGAATACACCGGCGACCTGCGCGACATCTACCGGACGGTGGTCGTTCACCACTCGGTCGAATACGAGACGGACGACGTAACCACCATGCGCATCGTCCAGGACCTGCACATGGACGACAACGGTTGGGCAGATATCGGCTACCATTTTGGCGTCGGGCAGGCAGGCGGAGTCTACGAAGGGCGCGCGCTCAACGCCCGCGGCACGCACGTCGAAGGTTACAACACCGGCAGCGTGGGCGTGGTTCTGCTCGGCGATTTTGAGATCGATTTCCCCTCAGCCGTCCAGGTGGAAGCTGCCCGCCGCCTGATCGATTGGTTGGCGCTGCGCCTGGAACTGACCCACCTCGCCGGGCACCGCGACTTCAATCCGACCACGCAGTGCCCCGGCGAGCATCTCTATCCGATGCTCGCGTCGCTGGCGCTCTCCGCCGGGCTGACTTTGGGCACCGGCGGCTACCTCCCGCCCGATCCGCTCGCCACCGCCTCCCCCTGAGAATCCGCTCGTTCCATCAAAAACAACCATCAAACAGCCATCAAACAAAAAGCGTCCGATCGGACGCCCTGTTTCTCCACATCCACGACAGCCGCCAGACGCCGAATTACAGCGCCCATCTCCCGCGCCGGTAGATCACCACCGCCGTCAGACCCACCGCCACCGCCGCGAGGACCGCCATCAGCCCAAACGAAGGCTCGCCCACGCCGGGCAGGTCTTCCTCCGGCGGGTATCCGGTCGCGGGCAGGCCGGTTGGCACGTAGATTTCCGCGGCGGCTTCCTTCTGCACCTGGCCGCCCGGTCCCTTCGCCACCAGTTGGACACGGTTGGTCAGCAGGCCATCGGCAGGGCCGCGCAGCACCGTGGTGACGATCTGCATCCCCACTGTCTCGCCCGGCTCCAGGTTCGGGATCGCAAATTCGACCGTTTGACCGTTCACCGTCTGCCAGCCGCGCTCCACCTCCACCGCGTCGATGCGCAGTTCATCGCGCAGCACATCGCGGATCACCAGGTCTGCGCCGCTTGCCGCGCCGCGGTTGGTCACCGTCACAATCCAGGTGATCGGCTCGCCCGGCAGCCCCAGCGTGCCCGGAGGCAGCACCCCCACCACCGTGATCTCCGGCTCGAACGTGGTCGCACGGGGCAGCGCAGACGATGCGGCCCACGCCATACCGGGCAGCGCCATCGCCACAACCGCCAGGATGAGCATTGCCAGCGCGCCCGTGCGTTGTTGTCGTGTCATCCGGTTCTCTGCCTCCCTGTGCACCCGCAGGTGAATACCTCAGGCCCACTCATGCCCGCCATTATACCGTCTCCCCGCATATCTGAAAACATGCGGCTGCCCACCGCCGCCAGCAGTGCCAAATGTCACTTGCAGCGTCTTCTCTGGCCTGATACTATCGGTTAAATGTTCTGAACATTCAATACGCACTGAATAGTCGGGCCTGTGCCCGGTGCACTTCTCGCTCTTGGCTGGTTGCTGACGGCCTAACGCATGTGGGATGCTTATGAGCCAGGCAAATTCCTCACGCACGACCAATGCTACCTTACAGGCCGCAAGCATCAGCGTCCTCGAAGGTCTCGGCCAGCTTGCCAGCTACTTTGGCTTTAGCAAAGTGATGGGCCAGCTGTACGGCGCGCTGCTGCTCAGCCCCGACCCGCTCAGCCTCGACGACCTGATGGACCGGCTGGGCATCTCGAAGGCCAGCGTCAGCACTAATATGCGCACCCTGGAGCACATGGGCATCGTCCGCGAAGCCTGGGTCCGCGATGACCGCCGCAAGTATTACCGCGCCGAATCCGATTTCTGGCGCATTGTCAGCAATGTGCTGGCCAGCCGCGAACTGCGCGACGTCAACCGGGCGATCAACGTCCTGAGCGAAAACAACGCCCAGGTGCGCGCTGCCCTGCCCTCCATGAGCGAACAGGACCGCGTCCTGGCCGAGCACATTTGCACCCAGCTTCAGCAGCTTGAGGAATTTTTCCGCCTGGCGCAGTTGATCCTTAACGCGCTCATCCAGCAGGCCAAAGACGAGCCGCCGGTCAGCCAGATCACGCGGATCGAGCTGGAATGACCTTGCAGGCGGCCCGCGCCCTCCGCCGCCCATTAGGCGATGCGGCACGAGATTGTTATAATGGTTTCAGAAAGTTCTGAACGTCACAAATGGTCAGTCAGCGTATCCTAGCGAGGCCGCATGGCGATTGATGACTCCCTCCAGGCTGTAGAAAATCTGCTGCTTTCCGTCACCGAAAGCTCGGTCCCGCTGCTCTCGCAAACCAGCGCGCACATCCTCGGCGCAGGCGGCAAACGGCTGCGCCCGCGCCTGGTCCTGCTGGCCTATGATGCCTGCGGCGGTCAGACCCCAGAAATCGTCGTCCCCCTCGCCGCCGCCGTTGAGATCATTCACACCGCTACCCTGGTCCACGACGACATCAACGATCACGGCACGCTGCGCCGGGGCCGCGAGACCGTTAACTCGCGCTGGGGCGGCACCTTCGCCCTGCTCACCGGCGATTTCCTCTTCGCCAAAACCTACGAGATCATGGCGGGTTTCTCCGGCGAGTTCAACCGCATCCTCGCCAGTGCCACCCGCGAACTGGTCGAGGGCGAGACCCTGCAGATCCACGCCGCCCGCCAGGGCCAGCTCGACAAAGCCCTCTATTACGAGATCATCGCCAAAAAGACCGCCTCCCTGTTCGTCGCCTCGACTCGCCTGGGAGCCGCCGCCGCCCAGGCTCCCGCCGCCTGGGCCGATGCCCTTGCCAGCTATGCCCACCATCTCGGCATGGCCTTCCAGGTCACCGATGACGTGCTCGACCTGGTGGCCGATCCGGAGCAGTTGGGCAAAAACGCCGGCATCGACCTGGTTCAGGGGCGCGGATTCGCGGCGGTGGGCGCGGCCCCGGTGCGCAGTGCTGCCGCCGGGTCTGTGAGCAGCGGAGCCTCACGCATCGCCCCGGATACTGCCCCTGCCCCGTTCAAGGCCAGCATGGTCCAGGGACGCGCGCTCAAGGCTGCCATCAAGAAGGGACGCGATAAAGCCCGCGAACTGGCCGATGCTGCCGCTCGTGCCCTCGAAGCTCTGCCGCCTTCTCCCTCGCGTGACAGCCTGTGCGATCTCACCCGCCTGGTGATCGAACGCGATCACTAGCCCACCCCTGGCAATCCCGGCTCGCACTTTCCGCACACCGCCGCGCGCTCTGGGTACGTCTGCCGCCCATCAACCAACCGCCGGTTGACGCCCTGCGCTGCGCACGCTAGACTCCTCGCCATGAGCTACGATGAAGCAAAAATCCACGTACAGAGCGGCAAAGGCGGCGACGGTATGCTCTTCTTTCGCCGCGAGAAATATGTGCCGCGCGGCGGCCCTGCCGGTGGCGATGGCGGCAGGGGCGGCAGCGTCTATCTCGTCGTCAATCCCACCGTCAACACGCTGATCGCCTTCTCGCGCCAGACTCACTTCCAGGCCGAGAACGGTCAGAACGGCGGCACTAGCAACAAGACCGGCAAAAGCGGCGCAGACCTGGAAATCGAGGTTCCGCCGGGCACCATTGTCCGCGATGCCGACACCAACGACCTGATCGCCGATCTCACCCGGCCTGGCCAGCGCGTCTGCGTCGTCGAGGGTGGGCGCGGCGGGCGCGGCAATGCCCGCTTTGCCACCAGCACCAACCAGGCCCCACGCATCGCCGAAAAAGGCGTTCCCGGTGAGGAGCGCTGGCTCAAGCTCGAACTCAAGCTGCTGGCCGATATCGGGCTGGTAGGCGTCCCCAACGCCGGAAAATCAACCCTGCTCTCGGTCATCAGCAACGCGCGCCCCAAGATCGCCGACTATCCCTTCACCACCCTGGAACCCAACCTGGGCGTGGTCGTGCTCGACGATCGCGACATCGTGGTTGCCGACATCCCCGGCCTGATCGAAGGCGCGCACCAGGGCGCGGGTCTCGGTCACGACTTCCTGCGCCACATTCAGCGCACCCGCGTTTTGATCCATCTGCTCGACGGGGCTGCCGAGAATCCCATCGCCGATTTCCACCAGATCAATACCGAGCTGGCCCTCTTCGACGACAGGCTGACCCAAAAGCCCCAGATCGTCGTCCTGAACAAGATCGACCTGCCCCAGGCCCAGGAACTGTGGCCCCAGGTCAAAGCCGCGCTCGAAGCGCTCGGCCACAAGCCGATGAGCATCAGCGCCGCCACCCAAAAGGATGTACGCGCGCTGATCAACCGCGCCGTGCAGACTCTCGACAGCCTGCCGCCCGAAGAACCTGCCGTCGCCGAGCGCCCCGTCTTCCAGCTTGAGGAAAACCCGCTCGCCTTCACCATCAGCCGCCAGGATGACGGCAGCTTCCGCGTCAGCGGCAAGCGCATCGAGCGCGCTGTCGCCATGACCTATTGGGATTACGATCAGGCCGTGAACCGCTTCCAGCGCATTCTGGAAACGATGGGCATCACTGCCGCGCTCGAACAAGCGGGCATTCAGCCCGGCGATACCGTCTTCATCGGCGATATGGAACTCGAATGGGGCGATTAGGCGTCTACGGCGGCACCTTCGATCCGCCGCACCTGGGCCACCTGATCCTGGCCGAAGCCGCTGCCGACAGCCTGGGCCTCGAACGCGTGCTGTTCGTCCCGGCGGGCGAGCCGCCCCACAAACGGCCCGGCAGTGTGCGCGCGCCCGCCCATCATCGCCTGGCGATGGTCGAGCGGGCTATCGCGGATAACCCGCGCTTCGCCCTTTCGCGCGCCGATCTCGACCGCCCAGGCCCGCACTACACCGCCGACCTGCTCGCCCTGCTCCACCATCAGTTCCCCGCCGACGATCTGGTGTTCCTCATCGGCGCGGATTCGCTGCGCGACCTGCCCTCATGGTCTCGCCCGGCGCAGGTGGTCGCCCTCGCCCATCTTGGCGTGATGCGTCGCCCCGGTGTGAGTGTGGACCTGGCCGCCCTCGATGCTAGAATCCCAGGGGTGGCCGGGCGCGTGCTCTGGATCGACGCGCCGCTGGTCGATCTGGCGGCCTCTGCGCTGGCGGCGCGGATCGCTGCCGGGTACAGCGTACGCTACCAGGTGCCGGATGCCGTCCTGGCTTATATCGGCGAACATGGCTTGTATCGAGAATGACTATGCGAACCAAAACACTCTGCGCTTTCGCCTTGCTGATCTTGCTGCTGGCCGGCTGGCTCTTCGGGGGATCGCCCGGTGCCGCGTTTCAGGATGCCACGCCCGCATCTTCTGTCACACCCACCCTCGCCCCCACCGCGACGCCCTCGCCCAGCCCTACCATCACCCCGCTGCCGCCTGCTTCGCCCACTCCGCCCGTGCCGACTCTCATCCCGCCCACGCCCCTGCCCACCGCCGCCCAGGACCAGGTGACCCTGGCGGATTTTTCCGGGCTGGCGCGCGCCAGGGATGCCCAGGTGCTGCGGGTTGGCGCGCTCTATAATGCCTATCCGTTTGTCTGGCTCAACGAGTTTGGCGAGGTCGCTGGTTACGAAGCGGACGTGATGCGCGCTGTCGGCATCGAGCTGGGCA
Source organism: Anaerolineae bacterium (assembly GCA_034429275.1). GTDB lineage: Bacteria > Chloroflexota > Anaerolineae > Aggregatilineales > Aggregatilineaceae > DAOUFU01. The sequence goes on from DAOUFU010000044.1 coordinate 20,311, forward strand.
TTCAGATCGAATTTGTGCAGGTCACCCGCCACCATGCCCACGAATTTTTGCTCAGCGGCGAGGTGGACCTTCTGATCGGCCAGCAGGTCGCCGCGCGCGATGTGGATTCCGTGCTCGAATTTGCGCATCCCTACTATGTCAACCAGGAACGAATGGTCGTCCGCCAGGACAGCCCCTGGACCGACCTCACCCAGATGGCCGGGCAGCCGGTCAGCGTGGTGCTGGGCACACGCAGCGAACGCGCGCTCGCGCACTGGTCGCAGCAGACCGGCGTCAGCTTCGACCTCCGCCCCGCCCTCACCGAGAACGAAGCGCTCGACGCGCTGGCAGCGGGCGCAGTCGAGGGCATGGTCGGCACGCTGGACAGTCTGAGCCGCGCCGGTCGCCAGCAGATGCGCCTGATCGACCAGCCCGTGCTGAACGAATATTACGCCATCGCCGTGCGCCCGCACGATGTCAACCTGCTCAAGCTGCTCAACCGCTCGCTCCAGCGGTTGAAGGCCAGTGGCCGCCTGGACCAGATTTACCAGCAGTGGTTCCCCGGCACACCCATCGACTTCACCGCCCTGGTCCCGGTGTACGAAAACCTCTACAAAGATACGCGCGGTTTCGGCGACTTCCCCACCGATCTCCCCGTACCCACCAATCCCGTCCAGGCGCGCATCGCCGCCGGGCAGCCGCTTCGCGTCGCCGGGCTGATCGGCCCCGGTGAGCAGGATGTCCCCGCCCAGGTTCGCCTGACCGACGCCCTCAACCGTGCCCTGGTCGAAGAAATGGCGCGGCGCTGGGGTGTCCCGCTCGAAATCGTGCCCAATTCCACCCGGAATGCGGTTGATCTGGTCGCCGGCGGCCAGGCGGACCTGGCAGTTGGCGTCAGCCCAACCTGGGACCAGGCCGACCGCGTCGAGTATTCGCTGGGCTACATCCAGCACGCCGATCAGCTGCTGGTTCGCCAGAACGAGATGTGGCCGCGCATCACCACCGGCTTTAGCGATATGCTGGGCACCGGCTGGTCCATCGGCTACTTCGCCGATGAACCCCAGGACAAAGAGAACATCCAGTACTACGCCCATTATTTCCGCGTCGGCGAAAACATCACGATCCTGGAGATCATGCACGAGAAC
>DAOUFU010000045.1:0-20804 GCA_034429275.1 Anaerolineae bacterium
GCAGATAGTCCGGGCTGGTGTGCAGCAACGGCAGGCACGGACTCACCCCGCCATCCCAGCCCACCGCCACCGACCCGGCCTCAATGAAAGGGCACCAGTTGCGCCGGGCAGTCACGCGCGCATCGCCGGACGTGCCGCGCCAGCCCACTGCCACCGCTGCCTTCAGCACAGCGGCGACTGCCGGATCATCATCCAGGCGCGGCAGAAACAGGCCGGGAATCTCCGGCAGCGGCAGATCGGAATCGTTGCTGAGCGCGCGGGAAAACAGCATCTCGCGCTGCATCCCTTCGCTGTGCGGCAGCACGTTGGTCACCATGAAGCGCGCCGCACCGAGTTCTTTTGCCAGCGCCAGCAGGGCGGGCAGGTCGCCCAGGTTGCGCCGCATCGCCACAAACGCGATGCACAGCTCTGGCGGCGAGCTTGATCGGGCGGCCAGGTCACGGAAGCGCGCCAGGTGGCGCAGCACCACCGGCAGCGCCGCGCCCAGCCGCACATCGGTATAACTGGCCGGGGTCGCCCCATCGAGCGAAACCCACAGCCGGGTCAGCCCGGCGTCAATCAGCGCTTTGGCCCGCCGGGCGGTGAGCATGGTCCCGTTAGTGATCATCTCGACTTCGGCACCGGTCTCGCGCGCGGCGGCCACCATCGAGACAATCGACGGGTGGGCAAGCGGCTCGCCAAACCCGCCGAAGAATACCGACGGCGTGGGATCGCAGGCGCGGACTGCCTCCAGCACATGGGCGAAGGTGTCCGCCGCCATGTCGCCTATGGACTCTTCCCAGGCAGTGCGCAGGCAGGTCCGGCAGGTGAGATTACACCGGCTGGTTGGCTCGATGTACACTTTCGCCAGCCGCGTGATCGGCAGGCGGTCGGCCTGGCTGCACGAGGGCAATACCAGCGTGCTCGGGGCGGTGATCGATGTGCGCCCGATGAATGACGGCATCCCACGCTCCTATTTCAGCCCTGCATCGGCAGCGGCCTCGACGAATGCCTGGTGCAGGTGCCCATTGGTGACCAGTAGCCCGCGGTTGGTCCGCAGATACGCGCCAGCAGACCAATCCAGTGGCGCGCCACGAAGATCGGTCACGCGTCCCCCTGCTTCGGTAACGATGGCATAACCGGCAGCATGGTCCCATATTTTCTCGGTATAGGCGGGATCGGGCGAGACGCGCAGGATGCAGTCCCCCATCCCGGCAGCGATCATCGCGTGTTTGTCCTGGCTGTCGAGATAGATGGCGGGCGAGTCGGGTCCGCGTCCGAGCCGGGCGTCGATGGCAGCGAGCAGCCGCCGGTCACTGTGGGCGGATTCGAAGCTGCTCAGCAGCCGGGCGAGGCGCGGATCGCGCACGTCGGAGACTCGCACCGGCTGGCGCTCGGCTTCCGAGGATGGATCGCCCGCTGGCAGCCCACTGAACAGCGGCTCGCAGAACGCGCCCTGCCCGCGCAACGCATAGGTCAGCACGCCGGGGCCTTCCGGCGGAATGTCGGCATCATAAAAGCCAGGACTGGCCAGCACACCCAGCACCGGCTCGAAATCGATCATCAAGGCGATGGCCACGCAGTAATGCCGCCGGGCCAGGAATCCTTTTGTCCCGTCGATGGGGTCGATCACCCACCGGCGCGCTGCGCGAGACTCCCGGCCAAAATCGAGCCACGCGCACACCTGCTCGTCAAAGCCGTAGCTGCCTACCGCGCCGATCGCCTCTTCGACGAAATGCTGAACCAGCAGCCGCTGCTCTTCGGTGAGCAGCGAGAGGAAATCCTCCGAGCGTTCTTCGGCGATCATGCCATCGTCAGGGAAGTTTTCGGCCAGGGCACTGCCGATCACGGCCTGCGAGGCATAGTCAGCGATGGTGACCGGACCCTGCCCGGCCTTGTCTACACCGGTGACCATCTCCGCCTGGATGGCCTGGCAGACCGATGCTGCCATGCGCGCGATGGTTTTTGCGGTCTCCAGCTCTAGTGAAAGTTCAGCAGCCATGAATGCTCCGGGAGAGTGAATGATCCGGCGTGGTACCGCCAGGGGCCATCGTGCGTCAGCCCGAAAGCGATTATTGTAACGCACCCGCCAGAAAGCAAAAACTGTCGGTTGACAACGGCAGGCAGGGCGTGATATAGTGTGTACCGTAGCGTAATAGGGCGTGGTGGCGGTGCGTCATTCCGCCGCGCGCAAAAACCGATGAGGGGCCGCCCCATGGGTCACTTGGCGGCCAAAGTAGAAAGGCATCATAAATGCAACCCGGTTCGCAGCCTGTTATGAGCGAACTGAATACGGTGGATGACGTTGTTGGGGACGAACGCAGTTCAATGCCCCAGACCCTGAACCACCTCAAAGCGCATAGCGAGCTTTCAGCCGGTTGTGCTGCATCTATGATTGCCCCTGTCTATGGTGCGTTCGTTACCAATCCAGTATCCCACAGGCCGTATGTGGAGGCCGCCGTGTAAGCGGGCCACCGCCTGCCACCAGCCGAGTCCCCTTCCGGGGCGTGGGATACACTCAAACCCACGCCCCGGTTTTTGTTTTTGGTCGGGAAACAAAACCACAGGGGGCCAGCACCGGGTCCACGAAGGCCCGGACCGTCCCGAACCACAGGTCTTCAGTTTCGATAGGGAAGTGATCGATGATGATCCAGACGACCAACCCACAGTTTCAAGCGTTGTATACGGGTCGCGCATACCGAATGCTGCGCGATAAGGTCTGGTTCGAGTGTGCGTGGTCCGATCCAATCCGCAGAGTAGAAGACTACTATGATGCGGGGATCATCGACGGACGCCGCACCGTCATCGGCACTGCCCAGGGAGCATTCCGCGAAATCCGGGCGATTGTTCCGGGCAGCACAATGACAGCAGCCGGTAAACCACTTAGCCCACGGCCAGGGGCCGCGCTAAGCCCGAATGACCGGCTAGCAGAAAGCGAGGATACACATGGCACGGCTTAACAACTTGATGCGTGCCGGCAGTCGCAAAACCGGGCGGCAAACAAGCCCTACCGGCAGCGACCAGCCACAGCGTCCCGCCTCGCAGATGTCACCCCTCGCTGCCCGCATAGGGTCGAGGGAGCACCATCTGCCATTCGACCGAACAGAATCGCAACGAGATCAACGGACAACGCCCTGAATTATTGGAACTGAAGGCGCTGCGACAGAAGCATACGACGATTACCGGAAACGTCGCCCGCCTGAGCAAACACGAGAGGGCACGCGCCACCAGCGGCCAGGCCGCCAGCGGCGCAGCACATTGAAAAACTCACCGGCTTCCGAGCACTCCATCGCTCGACCGCGCGCCGCCACCGGTGCGCGCGCCGTGCAGGGGGCTTGGGCCTGGACAGGATGAATACGGCCATGCAAGGCACGGGTTGGATGAAGGTCTGTGCGGCGAAGGCTGGTGCGGCGAACTGGGTGTTGGCTCCTGCAACCGCACAGACCTCTCTCGCACCCGCGCCTGAACGGCTGATCGATCCCGCGTGCGCCGGTATGCGCACCATTTATCGTCCGCAAGGCGGCGCAGTGCGCCCGACCTTAAACAGGGAGATTGATATTCATGGTGGGGAGTTCGCGCTAGAGAGCATTGATCTGGAGTGGCTGCAGTTTACTCTCGTGGGAATCTTCGGCTTTTTGCCGTTGATCATCGTGCATTTTTCAACCCGCCGGTTCCGGCTCGTGATCATCCCATCACCGACTCGCCGCCAGCAGTATCTGGCGCGGCTGGTGGCAATAAAAACCAGCCTGTTGATGCTGCTCACAGACTGGTTTTCGAGTATCGTATAGCGCCGTCACGACGGCGCGCGGGCGAGGCCTAGCGGTAGCTGTTCAGCAGTTCGACCAGGTCGGGCACATTCACCGGCTTGACCAGGTAATCGTTGCCGCCAGCTTCTTCGGCATAGCGCATGTATTCTTGCAGATCGAAGGCGGTGATGGCGACGATGGGCGCGCTGACACCTTTCGCGCGCAACGCGTGGGTCAGTTCCAGCCCGCTCATGCCTTCACCAAAGTCGATGTCGGTCAGGATCAGATCGGCGTCGCCCGGCTTGATGTGCCGCAGCGCATCTTCGGCAGTATAAAAGACCGTCAGCGAATCGCGCTGCATTCGTGCCACTCGTTCGACCAACGCCACATTGCCCAGATCATCTTCGATGTAGATGATATGCATTCCAGTGCTCCTCAGGTACGAACCGGGATAAAACCGTATCAGTAACTCTCGTCAGCGAGTCCCGATGTCCGGGCATAAATAACACCATTACCAAACGACAGCAGCTATCATACCACAGTATTGATAACGTTTGCACCGGTACTTTTAGGTGGCGATTTGGGGCGCTTGCTCAAAGTTTGTAATTCGTTATGAAAGTTTTATAAAGATTTACAAATGAGGAATCCACAGCATGAACGATCCGATTGATGGCAGCGCACTGCTGCGCCTGGGCTTCCCGCCCGGCAAAGTGATCGGGCTGGCGCTGGCGGCGGCACAGGCCGCGGCAGCCGAAGGCGCGACCCGCGACGACATCCTGAGCGACCTGGCCGACCTGTTGGCCGCGCCGGATGATTTCATCGGCGACCCGGTCTATGGCGCGACAGCCGCTCAGTTGGGCGCGTTCCGCGCGCACCAGGAACGCAGCACCCCCGCCTACGACTTGAGCAACACGGCCCCCTATCGTGTATGGGGAGCCGAGAGCATCGAGCCGGGCGCGCTGGAGCAAATGAAGCGCGCGGTACGCCTGCCGGTCGCGCTGCGCGGTGCCCTGATGCCCGATGCTCACCAGGGCTATGGCCTGCCGATCGGTGGCGTGCTGGCGACCGCCAACAGCGTGATCCCCTACGCGGTGGGCGTGGACATCGCCTGCCGGATGCGCCTCACCGTGTTCAACACCTCACCGCATGTGCTGGATCAGAAGCGGGAGAAGTTCCGCCGCGTGCTGGAAGAGCAAACCTGCTTTGGTGCAGGCGCAGCCTGGGATGTCCCCCGCGAGCATGAAGTCATGGACGATCCCTTGTGGGATACCCACCCGGTGGCGCGCAAGTTCAAGGACACTGCGTGGTACCAACTGGGCACCAGCGGATCGGGCAATCACTTCGTCGAGTTCGGTGCGCTGACCGTCACCCAGACTATTCCCTCGCCGCTGGGCACGATCCCACCGGGCACCTACCTGGCCGTGCTGAGTCACAGCGGCAGCCGCCGCTTCGGGCTGGAGATGGCCGAGCATTATACGCGCGTGGCGATGGACCTGCGCAGCCGCCTGCCCAAAGATTTCCAGCACCTGGCCTGGCTGGGCCTGGACGAAGAAGCCGGCGTCGAATACTGGCTGGCGATGACGCTGGCCGGGCGCTATGCCAGCGCCAATCACGCGGTGATTCACCGCCAGATCATCGACGCGCTGCGCCTGCCGGTCTTGGGCGGGATCGAAAACCATCACAACTTCGCCTGGAAAGAGACGGTAGACGGGCAGGAAGCCATCGTCCATCGCAAAGGTGCGACTCCGGCGGGCGCGGGCGTGCTGGGCGTGATTCCTGGCAGCATGAGCGCGCCGGGCTTCGTCGTGCGAGGGCTGGGCAGCACGGAATCGCTGGCGAGCGCTGCGCACGGCGCAGGACGCCGGATGAGCCGCAAGCAGGCGTTCCAGTCGTTCACCTGGGAGAGCGTGCAGCACCAACTCCGCGAAGCAGGTGTGGAGCTGATGGCCGCCGGGCTGGATGAAGCACCGAACGCCTATAAGGACATCCGCCAGGTGATGGCGCAGCAGGCCGACCTGGTGGAGCCGCTCGCGGAATTCCAGCCGCGCCTGGTGCGCATGGATGCGGGCGAGCGTCCGCGCGACCGCACACGCGATCGCGATAAACCGCGCGACCGCGATAAATCGCGCGGCAGGTCGAAAAAACGCCGCTAGCAGGGTATCTTTGTGGCGTGTATTGTGCTGTCACCGGAGAGTTATCGATGCCCGCCCATGCCCTGTTGGACCAGGCCGCCCAATGGCTGGATGCCGGAGAGGCGACCGCCATCGCCACCATCGTCCACATCCGGGGATCATCCAGCCAGCCGCTCGGCGCGCGCATGGTAATGACCGGCGATCACCGCTTTGTGGGCGCAGTGAGCGGTGGCTGTGTCGAGACCGACGTGTATGAAGCCGCCCAGGATGTGATGAGCGCTGGCGGTGCGCCGCTCATGCTCCATTACAAACACGTCGAGAATCCCCTGATCGAGATCGGGCTGAACTGCGAAGGACAGATCGACGTGCTGGTCGAGCGACTGGATCGCACGCTGCTCGATCTGCTGCGCGCCTCGCCCCAGGACGGCGAGCGCGTGCTGATTACCCTGTGTCGCCCCAATCAACCGCTGAACCCGGAGCCGGTCCACCTGTTGCTCGAAGCGGACCGCGCCGCCTCGCCCGATTTGCCCGAAGCGGTGATCGCGGCGGCGCAGTCGGCCCTGGAGCGCGATCAGCCGGTTTCGGTGATGTTGGACGATGGCCGGGTGGCGTTGTGCGAACCTGTCGTCTCGCCGCCGACCCTGTTGATCTTCGGCGCAGTGCAGATCGCTGTGCCGCTGGTGCGGCTGGCGAAAATCCTGGGCTTTCGGACCATTGTCACCGACGCGCGCCCCGCTTATGCCGATCCTGCTCGCCACCCCGACGCAGACCAGGTGATCGCCGCCTGGCCGAAGGATGTGATCGCCCAGGTGGGCATCACCCGGCGGACCTATGTCGTCTCGCTCAATCACGAGGCGCGCTTCGAGGATGCGCTGTGGCGCGCCTTGCTCGGCCAGCCGGTGCGCTATATTGGGGCACTGGGCAAGCGCCAGCGCGCCATCGAGCGCCAGCAGCGCGCCGCCGACTCCGGCCTGGACCTGGATCAGCTTCCGTTCATCCACACTCCGATTGGCCTGAACCTGGGCGGCAGATCCGATGAAGAGATGGCGCTCAGCATCCTGGCGGAGATTGTCGCTGTGCGGCACGGGCGAAGCGGTGGAATGCTGAGCCTCAACGGGGCGTCTTCCGGCAGCCCGCAGGCGGGCAGCACAACATGACCCTGGATTTACACGCGCAGTTGCGGTATGATTAGCGCCTGCTCTGCAGAACCATCAGACGTCAAGGGAAACGCACCATGAAAGTTATCCTCAAAGAATATGTCTACAAACACGGAGTCGCTGGCGACGTCGTCAACGTCTCCGATGGCTATGCTCGCAATTATCTGATCCCCCAGGGCATGGCGATCCGTGCCACGCCGGGCGCGCTGCGCGACAACCAGCACCTGATCGCTCAGGCTGCCAAGCGCCGCCAGGAATTGAAAGACAGTGAGAACGAGCAGGCCCACAAGATTCACGGCGTCGAACTGGTCTTCGGCATGAAAGCCGGCAAGAACAACAAGCTCTACGGCTCGGTGACGACGATGGACATCGCCAAGGCGCTGCGTGAGAAGACCGGCGAAGATGTGGATCGCCGCCGCATCAGCGATCGTTCGCTGCGCGAGCTGGGTATCCACGAGGTGCCGGTGCGCATTTCGGCCAGCGTCAGCCCCGTGCTGAAGGTCGTCATTATCCGCGAAGAGGAAGTCGAAGACTACCTCGCGGGTAAGCCGGTGCGCAGCCTGGGCCAGGACGTGAGCGCGGCTGCGAGTGCCCGCGAAACCGGGCGCGCAGTCGAAGCCGGCGAGAGCGTGGAATCTGCCGAAGCAGAAGAACTCGCTGCCGCGGGCGAGGAAGCGGCGGATGTGGCGGCAGAAGCTGCCGACAGCGCCGAAGGTGTCGAATAGGCCGGCCAGTCCGGTGTCTGCGACCCGAGTACATGCGTCAAACAATCGAAGAAGCCGGCTCTGGCGAGCTGATTGCGTACATTGTCCGACATATAGTGTGCGAGAACTGTAGCGCACCCTATACGCCGGATAGTGTTGTTGTGGCGCGGCGCAGCGGTCCGGCCCTGTTGTGGCTGGCCACCTGCCCGGCTTGCCAGGCCGAGCATACCATCACCACCTACGACGACCAGATGCCCTGGGAAGACCTGCATCCTGACAATCGCGAAATCCCAGGAAAGATCACGCCCGCCTGGGCGGATGAATGGCACTCGTTCCTGGAGGACTTCCGGGGCGACTGCTACGATCTGCTCGCGGCGGAATAAGCCCATCTGGCGACCTCACGACTCCCACTCCGTGCTAGCAGGTTTTTGCCCCACATCAGTTAAGCGGGCTGTTTGCATTGGCACAAAGCCTGGCCTATGATCTGAGCATGGGTCAATTCATTTTGAGGGGAGAAAACAAATATCATGGAGCAACTGGTCAAGCTGGTGATGAAAGAGGTTAACCTGGACGAAAAGGTAGCCAGGCAGGTTGTCAATCTCATCATGGGTGAGCTGAAGGGGAAGCTGCCCGCGCCAATTGCCAGCAACCTGGAGGGCATTTTGGCCGGCAAGGTGGACCCCGACGCCCTGCTCAAAGGCCAAGGGTCGGGCATCGTTGGGATGCTGACCGGCCTGTTCAAGAAGAAATAGCCGCGCAGGCTACCCGCCACACACAGTCCAAAGTGCAGAATCCCGGCTTATCATGGCCGGGATTTTGTGATCGCGCCCCTCGCACCGCCTACCGCATCCGAATCCGGCTGCCCTCCGGCGTTTTGTCTACCTGGATTTGCACCGGGAACGCGTCGCGCAGTTCCTCGACATGGGTGATCACCAGCACCAGGTCGAAGTGATCCTGGATGGCGGTCAGCGCCTCGACCAGCCGCTGGCGGCCCTCGTCATCCTGCGTGCCAAATCCCTCATCCATGAACAATGCGCGAAGCTGCGCGCCCGCGCGCCGGGCCAACATCTGGCTGAGTGCTACGCGAATGGCAAAATTCACCCGGAACGCCTCGCCGCCGGAGTAGGATTCATAGCTGCGTGTGCCCAGTTCGTCGCTGATCAAAATATCGAGCGTCTCGGCCACGCCGCCGGTACGCTTCTCGCGCTGGGTATCCAGCCGGACAAACATCCGCCCGCCGGTCATGCGGCTCAACAGGTGGTTGGCCGCTTCTTCCAGTTCGGGGATGGCCGCCTCGATGATCATGGCCGGGATGCCGTTTTTTCCAAAAGCGACGCGCAGGTCGCTATAAATCCCCTTTTGGATGTTCAACTCGGCGGCGCGGGCTTGCAGTTCGGCCTTACGCTGCCGGGCATCTTCCACCGCCTTGAGTCCCTGCTCGGCGCGCACGACATCGGCCCGCGCGTCGCTCTCGGCGCGGCGGCAGCGCCGGACCTCGTCCTCACGGCGGCGCGCTTCTTCCACCTGCACGGCCAGGCTGCCGATCTCGGCCTCAACCCGCTCGACCTCCAGCACTTCTTCGGCCCTGGCTTTCAGCCAGCGTTCCTGGCTGCGCAGGCTGGCCTCACGCTCTTCTTGCAGGGCGGGAAGCTGCTGCTGGGCCAGTTCAAGCTCGCGCTGGCGCAGTTCGTAGGCGTGAAAGGTGGACAGAGTCTCGCGGGCGGCGGTATGGGCTTCCGAGTCGTAGCCCAACTGCTCGATCTGCTGCTGAATGGCGGCACGCTGCTTCTGCAGCTCGTGGGCATAGTCCCCCGCCTCAAGCATGGTTTCGAGCGCATGAAGCTCTGCGTGCTCGGTATGCAGGGTATCGGCGGCATCCTGCGCCTGCTCCGCTCTCGACCCCAACGCGGCGGCCCGCTCGCGCAGGCCATCCAGCCGCCTAAGCTCCACGTCCAGCGCCGCGATAGTCTCGCGGTGAGTCTGAATGATCCCCTCGATTTCGGTTATGCGGGCGCGGTTGGCGCGGTGTGCGTCGCCGCGCTCGGTGCCCTGCGCCTGAAGCTCATCCAGCATGGTGACTTTGTGCTCGTCACTGAGCGGCTGGCCGCACAGCGGGCATACGGCCTCGGCGGCCTGAAGCTGTTCCTGCCGCGCCTTGATGGTCTGCATTTCGGCATACAGGCCCCGGTTGATGCCTTTGAGTTCGGCGATTTCGGCTTCCAGGCCACTGATCGCTTCGCGCAGGTCTTCGCGGCGCTGCTGCTCGTCTTCCAGCGTGCGCACCTCGGCCAGGACGTCGGCCAGGTCGGCGCGCAGGCCGTCCAGGTCCGATGACTGGCGCTCGGCATTGGCGATGCGGTCGCGGTGCACGCTGATCTGTGCTTCGATCTCGGCGCGAGCGGCCTGGATGCGCTCCGTCACCCGGTTGAGTTCGTCCTTGACCTGCTGCATGGCCTGCAGCTTTTCACCCAGTGCCAGGTCGGCAGCGCGCGCCTCTTGTAAGGTCGCATAACCGGCCTCAATCGACTCGCGCTCGGCCAGAATCTCGTTCTGGTGGGCGATCTGGTCATCGTAACGTGCGATCCGGGCGGCGATCTCGCTCAGTTCGCGGTCGTGCTGGCGGATGCGGTTCTGCGCCTGGGCCAGCCGTCCCTGGGCCGCGTGCAGCCGGGATTCGGCATCCTTGACTTCGGCGTAGCGCGCTTCGGCCCGCTCGAGTTCGGCGGCGGCGGCGGTCTGCGCCTCCAGCGCGACATCCAGCGCGCGGCGCAGCGACGGTTCTTCGGCCTCCAGGTCCTCGATCCGCTTGATGTCGAGTTCTGTGACGCGCAGGTTGTTCTCGATCTGGTCGATGCGCTGCCTGGCCCGTTCCTCATACACCCACCATTGATCCAGGCCGAGGATATTGGCCAGAATATCTTTGCGCTGCGAGGGGGGCTTGAGCGTGAAGGCATCGGCGCGGCCCTGCTGCAAAAAGGCCGAATGCACGAACGTCTCATAATCGAGGTGCAGCAGCGACTCGATTCGGCGCTCGGTATCGCGCAGCGAAGGGGCATTGTTGGGCTGCCACTGCCCGGCATCGCCATCCCACACGAACAGGTCGAGCGAGCTTCGCCCGGTTTTGGCGGTCTTGCCTTTCTGACGCCGACGCACCACGCGGTAGCACGTTTCGCCCTGCAAAAAGTCGAGCTGGACCAACATCTCTGTCTGGCCCTGGTGAATCAGGTCATCGTCGAACCGGGCGCGCGCCTTTCCCCACAGCGCCCAGGTGATCGCATCCAGCAGCGAGGATTTCCCCGCCCCGTTGGCCCCGCTCAGGCACGCCAGGTGAATGCCCTCAAACGTGATCGGATCGGGGTTGCGGTAGGCCAGGAAATTCACCAGTTCGAGTCGGATTGGGAGCATAGGTCCTCCAATGCGTGGTCTGTCCGGGGCTATTGTACAGGATATACCGGGCCGCCTCAAAACGATTGAGGGCGAGAGGGTGACAGGTGGCAGCGGCTGTGTTATCCTGGCAGGGACTGTCTGGCCCGCACGCGCCCGGTCGGCGCACCGCGATGTAGTTCTGCCCAGGAGGCCATGTCTATGTACCAATCGCAGACTCTCTCGCATCAAGATGCTGCCCGCATCATCGCCACCATTCAGGCGGCGCTGGAGGCGCGCGGTGAAGGCGCAGCGGTCGCCGTGGTGGACGCTCACGGCGAGTTGATCGCTTTCCTGCGTACCGACGGCTGTAAACTACCTTCAATCACCATTGCCATCAACAAGGCATTCACCGCCGCCCGCGAACGCCGACCCACCCTGGAGGTTGGCAAAGCCTCGCGCGAGGCCCCCTTCCCGATGACCAATTTCGGAGACATTCGCTATACTGCCTGGGGTGGTGGCATTCCGATTGTTCACCAGGGCGAGGTGGTCGGCGCGGTGGGGGTCAGCGGCCTGCCGGAAATGGAAGATGTCAAGCTCGCCCAGCTTGGCGCGGATTTGTTCAAGTAACTGCCCGCCCGCGCACTGCCCAAAGGAGCCAGGCCCATGCCGCAGGAGATTCTCGAAGTCACACTGGAAGAAATGGTGCATGGCGGCAGCGCCCTGGCGCGTCATGGAGGCCGCGTGCTGTTCATTCCCTACGCCATTCCCGGCGAGCGAATCACCGCGCGCCTGACGGACGACCGCGGGCGCTACGCCTTCGCCGAAGGGGTGACGCTGCTCAGCGCGTCGCCGCACCGCGTGACTCCGCTGTGCCCCCATTTTGGCCCCGGACGCTGCGGCGGCTGCCATTTCCAGCATATCGACTATGCCGCTCAGCCGGGCTTCAAGCGCGATGTCGTGCGCGACCAGTTCAAGCGCATCGGCGGATTCGCAGACCCGCCCATCCTGCCGACTATCCCCAGCCCCGATGCCTGGGGTTACCGTGTGCACGCCACGTTCCACGTCAATGACCGTTCGGAATTGTGTTTTATCGGCACGGATAACCAGTCGTTGGTGCCGATTGAGGAATGCCACATCCTTCAGCCGGAGCTGTTGGAACTGTGCGAAATGCTCGATTTTGCCGCCATGCCCACGCTCGACCGGGTGCGCGTCCAGGTCGGCTCGGACGGCGCAGGCATGATCATCCTGAGCACGCGCGATGACGATGTGCCCGAACTGGAGGTGGACCTGCCGGTGTCGGTGAACTTTCTGCTGAGCGACAACGAGCCGGTCAACCTGGTTGGCTCCAGCAGCGTGAGCTACACCGTGCGCGGGCGCACCTTCCGCGTGACGGCGGGCGGCTTCTTCCAGGTGAATCTCGCCCAGGCCGAGACACTGGTAGACCAGGTGCTGAGCAAGCTGAACCTGCATGGGACCGAATCGGTGCTGGACCTGTACGCTGGTGTGGGATTGTTCACGGCATTCCTGGCCGAACGTGCCGGGCGGGTCACCTCCATCGAGAGCTACCCGCCCGCTGTCACCGATGCCGATGAGAACCTGGCCGAATTCGACAATGTGGACCTGATCGAGGGCGCAGTGGAAGATGTGCTTGCCGACCTGGGCGATCCCTATCACGCGGCGGTGATGGACCCACCGCGCGCGGGAGTCGCGCCGGGCGTGCTGGACGCACTGGACGAGATGGGCGTCCCCAACATCGTCTATGTGAGCTGCGATCCCTCTACACTGGCGCGCGATGCCAAGCGGCTGGTGGCCAAAGGCTACCGTTTACTGGAAGTGCAGCCGGTCGATATGTTTCCGCAGACCTATCACATCGAGTGTGTGGCGCACTTCCGCCGCTGATCAATGCCCGGCGGATGTGCCCCTTTCCGGGTCGCGCGGGTTAGGCAGCATCAGCGAACTGAGCGCCCCGATCCCGATGAAGATCGCGGCGGCCAGGGCGGCGGTAGCCATGCCTTCGCTGCGCGATTGATTGAACATCGGGACCAGCTCCAGCGAGGCGGCAGCGGCCAGGGGTTCGGCCATCTGGCGGGCAGCGTGCGCGTCCAGGCCCATCGCCCCGCTCATCTGGCTGGCGAATTCGGCGGTCAGCGCGGCAGTCAGATCGTCCTCTTCAAAATAGACCGGCTGCTTGGCGATCTCGATGAAACCGGTCCTGGCATAGGCATACTGCGGGCCAGAGAGCACCGCGCTGGCGTCGAGATCGCTGCGCATGTTGGTTTTGATGGTGGCGGTCAGCACGGTGCCGATAATGGCGATGCCCAGCGCTGCCCCTACTTGCCGGATGGTGCTGTTGCCACCGGATGCAATACCGGCTTTTTCCGCCGGGATATCGAACAGGACCAGGCTGGTGAGTTGAGCAATCGCCAGGCCAAGCCCCAACCCATACAGGCCGAGCAGCGCGGCGACGGTGGTGGTCGACGTGTCCGGCTGGATCAGCGCCGCCAGGATGCCGAGCGCGATCACCTCGATCACCATGCCTGTAGTGACAATCCACTTGGGGCCGATCCGGTTGGAAAACGCCCCGGCTGCCGGCGCGCCGAAGAATGCCAGCACGGCCAGCGGCAACAGCGCGATGCCGGTCTCAAACGCGCTCAGCCCTTTGGTGCCCTGCAGATACAGCGATGCCGCAAATAGCACGCCGATCTCGCCCAGGTTGACGATCAGGCCTGTGATCATGCCGTAGCGATAGCTGGTGAAGCGCAGCAGCCCGAACTCGAACAGCGGCTCACGCCCCCGGCGTTCCAGCCAGCGCTCGTAGAGCGTGAACAGGACCAGCACCACCAGCCCGATCGCTATCGACACCGGGACGAACGAGAGACTCTTCGAGGGCCATTCCCAGCCCAGCACCGAAAAGGCGCGCTCTGGCTTCCACCAGCCGTAATCCTGCCCCTCGATGATGCCAAAGACCAGCGCCGCCAGCCCCAGGCCACCCAGAGTTGCGCCGGGCACGTCGAAATAGCGGCGGCTTTGCGTATCGCGCGATTCCCCGATGGCCCAAAAGGCCCCAAAGACTGCCGCGATCACGATGGGGATATTGATGTAGAAGGCCCAGCGCCACGACGCATGGTCGGTCAGGTAGCCGCCGACCAGCGGACCGAGCGCCGCCGCAACGCCCGCCGTCGCGCCCCAGATGCCAAAGGCGATGCCGCGCTCGCGGCCCCGGAAGGTCGTGGTGACGATGGACAGCGTGCTGGGGCTGAGCATCGCCGCACCGACACCTTGCAACGCGCGCATGGCGACCAGCATCCCCATCGACGACGCCGCGCCCACCATCGCCGAGCCGATGCCGAACAGCACCGCGCCCAGCACGAACAGCAGCCGTCGTCCATATTGGTCGCCGATCTTGCCCCACAAGATCAGGGTGGCGGCATAGACCAGCGAATAGATCGTGTTCATCCACTCTGCGTCGCGGAAGGAAGCGTCAAAGTCCTTGACGATGGTGGGAATCGTGACGTTGACAATCGTCGCGTCCATGATGACGAGCGTCAGGCTCAGGCTGAGGATCAGCAGCCCGATCCAACGCCGACGGTAATACACGGAATCAGGGTGAACGTCGGAGGCCATAGAAGTTTGTCCTGGGTACAAAACGGCACAAAAAACACATCAGGGACGAATTGCACGTTCAAACAAGGTCACCATCTGCTGCACGATATCTTCTGCCGGGGGCAGATCGCCAATGGGACCGTGACGGCCCGGCGAGACGTTGCTGAGCGCCCACATCGCGCTGATCACCACCCCAGGGGCGAGATCGGGCGCGATCTGGCCCTCCGCCTGGCCTTGACGCACGATGGCGCACAGTTGGTCGAGCGTCTGAGCATGGGCGGTGACCAGGTCGGCATCCATCTCGAACACGGGCAGCACCTCTTCGCGCCCGACCTGGATCAGGCCGCGCAGGGGCGTGATGTGGCCGCTCATCAGGTGACGCATGATGCCGCACAAGCGGTCAACAGGGGGCTGCCCGGCGCTGCTTTCCAGCCACTGCTGAAACTGGCGGGTGTGTGTGCGCATGAGATGCGCCAGCAAAGCGTCCTTGCTGGCGAAGTGCTGGTAGAGCGTCGCTTTGGAGATGCCAACCGCGTCCGCCAGGTCGTCCATCGTCACAGCGGCGAATCCCCGCTCCGCCGAAAGCCGGGCCAGCGCGTCCAGAATCGCCTGTTCACGCGCGTCCCACTGCTGCTGCTGGTAGCGCCCGCGCGGCATGAGAGACTCCTTTCGTCTACATGTTGTGATCTAAGTGATCTAAACGCATGGGTTCAGAATAAAACTATTCAGTTCAATTGTCAACCGGGGAGTTTTCAGAAGGTCTTCGCGCGCGGGAAAAAAAGCGGGGCGGGTTTGGGTCCCGCCCCACGGCAAATGAACACTGCACCGCCTGAGATGCTGCGACTGCCCGCGTGGCTATTCCTGGCCGGGCATACTTTCGCGCTGGCGAGGCTGACCCAGCCGCGCGCGTTCCTCGTCAATCAGCGAAGGCTCCAGCTTCTGGAACAGCGGTTGGGGGTCGTTCAGCTTCTGGCCCACCGGCAGATCGCCCGGTGCCCAGACGCCCACCACCTCGCCGCCGTTGTCGTAGGTCAGCGCCTCGTGGGTACGAGTTTCGCCATCCGGCGCTGTTTCGCTAAACTGCTCGATGCGCTGCCAGCCGAACAGTGCCCCTTCGTGGCCCAGGTACTCGTGCACCTGCTGTGAGCTGAAGGGCAGGAACGGCGCGAACAACGTCTTGAGGTGATCGATGCAGCGCAGCGCGGTATAGATGGTCGTGGCGGCGGCCTGCCGGTCCTCTTTGATGACCTTGAACCAGGGCGCGCGATCCAGGTAGGCGTTCACTTCGCGGGCCAGGGCCAGCGTCTCGCTGAGCGCGTCGCGCAGCCTGACCGCTGCCAGCAGCGCGCCAACGGAGTCGAATCCTGCCTCGACCTGGGCCAGAATCTCGCGGTCAATGGGGCGAAGCTCGCCGGGATCGGGCACGACGCCATCGAAGTGCTTGACGGCGAACTTGAGCACACGGTTGACCAGGTTGCCCCAGGCGGCCAGCAGTTCGGTGTTATTGCGCGTGACGAAACCCTCCCAGCTCCAGTCGGAGTCGCGGGTTTCCGGCGCGGTCATGGTGATGTAGTAGCGAATCTGATCGGGTGCGTAGCGTTCCAGGATGTCCGGCACCCAGATCGCCCAGTTGCGGCTCTTGGAGAACTGTTTGCCCTCGATGTTCATGAACTCGTTGGCGGGCACGTCATAGGGCAGATTGATGTGCCCATCGCCCTCGGCGGCGTAGAGGCCATCGACGCCCATTAACTCGGCGGGCCAGATCACGGTGTGGAACTCGATGTTGTCCTTGCCGATGAAGTTGTAGATCTTGGCGTCTGGGTTGTACCACCAGTCTTTCCAGGCATCCGGGTCGCCGGTGTTGATCGCCCACTCGATGCTTGCGCTGAGATAGCCGATCACCGCCTCGAACCACACATACAGGCGCTTGTTTTCCCAGCCTGCCAGCGGGATAGGAATACCCCATTCGATATCGCGGGTGATCGGGCGGCCCTTCAGGTCTTCGACCTTGTTCTGCGAGACGCGCAGCACGTTAGGCCGCCACTCTTCTGCTTTGCGCGGGTCGGCCAGGTAGGCGCGCAGCCGGTCGATGAAGGCGGGCAGGTCGAGGAAAAAGTGCTCAGTTTCGCGGATGACGGGCGTGCTACCGTCGGTCTTGCTGCGCGGGTTGATCAGCTCGGTGGCGTCGAGCAGACTGCCGCAGTTGTCACACTGGTCGCCGCGCGCGTCGGTATAGCCGCATTTGGGGCAGGTGCCCTCCACGTAGCGATCCGGCAGGAAGCGTTTTTCGGTCTCGCTATAGAGCAGCCGCTGGGTTTCGCGGTAGAGATATCCACCTTCCAGCAGCTTGAGGAAGATGTCCTGCGAAACGCGGTGATGGTTCACCGTGTCGGTGTGGGTGAACAGGTCGTAGCTGATGCCGATGGCACGCTGGGTCTCCAGAAAGCGGCGGTGATAATGCTCGAAGACGACGCGCGGGCTGAGGCCGAGCTTGTCCGCTTCGACCGTGATCGGTGTGCCGTGCGCATCGGAGCCGCTGACCATCAGCACACGGTTCCTCTTCAGCCGGTGATAGCGCGCGAAGATATCCGCAGGAATGTAACACCCGGCCAGATGCCCGGCGTGCATGTCGCCGTTGGCATAGGGCCAGGCCAGGCAGACGCAGATGTTCTCAGGCATGGTGTCCCTCATGAGTTCGGAATAAGGTGGGCAGCACAACCGCCCACCGGCGGCGAACATTGTACCAGCAAATCCAACAAAAAACCGCCGAGAAGCTCGACGGTTTCGCTTGCCGTGGTCCGGTGATGACTCTGCGCCCTACCCACGCAGCCGCCATCGCCGCCCCTCAAGAAGGAAGGGCGACCACGGCAAGCGCCACATGCGCATCATGACACGCGCGGGATAGGGTTCGGGCAGTTCGATTGCGTTCATAGACACCACTATACGCGCCTTTGCGGGTGGAGTCAACGGGGAAACCGCACCGTCGGCGGCGGCGTGGAGGGCATGTGCGGCGGCGCGGGCGGCAGCGGCGCAGCGGGAAGTGTGAAGTAAAACAGGCTGCCCTGGCCCGGCGCGCTCTCGACGCCCACCGTGCCGTTCAGCCGCTCGATGATGCGGCGCACGATGGACAGGCCGAGGCCGTGTCCATGCGTCTGAGCCTGGTCCAGCCGGCGGAACGGCGCAAACAGGGTGGACTGCTGTTCCGGGGTGAGGCCCGTGCCCTGGTCGCGTACCCAGAAGCGCATCATGCCGCTATCGATTTCCTCGCCGCCCACTTCGATCACCGGTGGTCTGCCGCCATATTTGATCGCGTTGCTGAGGTAGTTGGCCCACACTTCTTCGACCCAGGCCGCATACCCGGCAGCGACCGGCAGATCGCCGGGCGGCAGCACGATCTCGGCGTGGTATTCCTCGATCATATAGCGCAGGCGGTTGATGGCGTTGGCGAGCACGTACAGCATATCCAGCGGCACGATGTTGACCTTATCCTGGTTGCGCACGCTCGACAGCACCAGCAGATCGTCGATGATGCTCGCCATTTTGTGCCCGTCGCGTTCGATCAGGGTCAGGTAGTGGTGCAGGTCGTCGATCCCGAAGTGCTCCAGGTTGTTCACCAGCAGGCTGGCATAACCGGTGATGCCGCCCAGCGGGTTTTTCAGGTCGTGAGCGACGGTGTGCGCGAAAGCGTCCAGGTCGAGGATCAGGCGCTCGCGTTCCTGGTTGACGTGGTGTTCGTGGGTGATGTCAGTTATCGAAACGATCACCTGTGTGAGCGTGCGCTCGTGCCCAGGGACGGCAGCCCAACGCAAATCCATTTTGAGCAGTTCCCCGGCGAAGTTGCGCCCCCACCCTTCGCGGGCGAAGGTGGATCGCCCTTCGGCGACGGTCAGCAGTTGGGCGCGCAGCAGGTCCATTTCTTCGGGCGTGGCGGTCACTTTGAGCGGCCCCAGCAGGTCGCGTTTATGCATGGCGTGGCTGAGGTCCATTGCGGCGTGGTTGACATCGATCACGCGGATCATACGCATACAGCGCGCGATCTCGTCGGGGTAGGTGTCGAAATAGCGGGCAAAATCGGCCACTCCGCTTGCGCGCAGATGGTCCAGATGGAGCTTGAGCTGCGAGAAATCCTGTTCCCACAGGGCAACCGGCGACTGCTCAAACAGGATGCGATAGCGGCCTTCGCTCTCGCGCACGGCGTGCATGGCCTGGCGAACCTCGGTCATATCGCGCACGATCATTCCGAAGCAGTAGCCGGACTCGCCCGGCTCGACGAAGACGCGCTGCTCCAGGCTGCGGCGTTCGCCGTTGGGCAGATGTACCTCGACATCTTGCCGATCGTAGGCAATCACGCCATCGCGCAGGGCGAGCTGTACTTCGTCACGCAGGATGTCGCGCAGGTGATCGTCTTTGGCATCGACCGGGAGCAGCGCGTAACGCACATCCCAGATAGCATGCCCCATCACCTCGGCAGCGCTGATGCCGGTAATATGCTCCAGGCCCGGACTCCATTCCACGATGCGGCCCGCCTCGTTGGTGATCAGCACACCATCCGATGAGTGTGCCAGCACGCAGCGAGCCAGCCGGTGATGGCAGGGAAGCTCATCGCAGTGATCATCGTGCTGCCAGGCGGCGATGATCTGCCGCAGGGTATCCAGTTCGGCCAGCAGTTCGGCGCGCGTTTTGTCGGGGTCGACCATCACTGTGCCACTCATTGTCATTTGTGGGCCGGTGAGAGCGCTGCTCAGAAGCCCCGCCCGGCAGAGATAGGATCGAGACGCAACTCTATTTTAATTCAATAATTATTTTTGCACAATGAATTGATGAAGATGAGGCGAAGAAGATAAAAAAACCGGCGGTGGAGCGGCCTGGAAAGCGCTCCACCGCCGGGTTAGCATGCTCTGTCGGGCGAGGGTGGGTTTGAGGGAGCCTGATGGACAGTAACGAATCCACTGATCCCGCGGTTTGATCTGGATCGAGTCGATCATGGCCTGGACCATATCGCGATAGTCGCTGCCGCGCTCTGGGCCAACGATGGACACGGTCATCCACAGCATCAGGCCATCGTGCGGGATGTAAATGTCATAGGCGATGTCGCGCCCCCATTGGTTGTCACGCGCGATGAACTCGTAGTAGTACCCATCGTAACCGTTGACCTTGCGCGGCGGGTCGTTCTGCTTGTTGTAGACCACGTCGTCATACACAAAGAAGCTGTAATCGCCGGTGGTCCACTCATATTTGGTCTTGGCCCAACTGCCGGGGTCGTAGGCCGGTGAGTTTTCGGGCACGTCCATGACCACGATCGACACCGATTCGTTGGGGATGTTGCCGCCCCCGGCGAAAGCCATCGAGAGCGCCTGCGACATCATGCTGGCGATATCGACATTGGTGCCCAGGTACGAATTGAGATCATTGTAGTAGGCATGATTGGCGATGCCGCACACCTGGTAGCCGGAGCGTTCGCTGCCACACTGCACATCGTAGCCTTTGGGGATGGACATGGTGAAGTGGTCCGCATCGAGAGTTTGCATCGGGCCGACCTCCGTTTTGTCGCCCCGGTTGAGAGCGAAATAGGCGATCAGGCCGATCAGCACAACAATCGCTACCGCTGCCAGCACCCACCCAATCAGCGACTCGTAGGACGGCTTAACAGCCGCCTCATAATCGGCATTCGTCCTGGCCGAAAAGTCGAGTTTTGCAGCCACGGCGGGCGGTTCATTTTCGCGCACGAATGCCAGCCCTGGTCCCCAATCGGGCTGACCGCCCGTCCCGGCAGCCTGGGTAGTGGATCGCTCGGAGCGCAGATGTGCCGCCGCCGTCGGATCGAACACGTTCGCCGAAGCGAAAGGATCATAGCTGCCCGTGATGGGTTTGGCGGCAGGGGCCGCGCCCAAAGGACTGGCAGCGGTCGGCACATTGGCGAAGGGGTCCTCGATGGCTGCCGGCCCGGCGAACGGATCGTCCGGGGTGCTGGCCCGCTCGAACTCTTCGAACGAAGGCACGGCCTGGGCCGGGGCGGGCGTGCTGGCACGTCGTGGAACGGCAGAGGGTTCTGCACTCAGGCCCCGCGCCGAGCGGTCTTGCGCGGGGGGCGGTGGTGGTGGCGGGGGCGGGGGCGCG
>DAOUFU010000046.1:0-5103 GCA_034429275.1 Anaerolineae bacterium
GACCATCCGAAACTCGGAAGCGCGGCTGGCCCCCTTCTATTCACCGTCCGTTGCGCGATGGTGCGACGATATCTATCGCTGGGCGCGTGAATATGGCGTGAATCCTAATGTCATTGCCATCGTGATTCAGATCGAATCGTGCGGGGACGTCGCCGCGATTTCGGGGGCAGGGGCGTTGGGATTGATGCAGGTGATGCCGTTTCATTTCGATAACGGCAGGAATATGCTCGATCCCGACACTAATGTTGAATATGGAATGGGAGTCTTCTACGAGTGTTTGATGCAGTTCGCCAGCGGCGATCTAGGCCTGGCGCTGGCGTGTTACAACGGCGGTCCAGGGGTCACTTTGCGCGATTATTCAACCTGGGCAGCAGAGACTCAGCATTATTACGATTGGGCGACCGGTTTATGGGACGACGTGGTGCACGGGCGCACGGAAAGCGAAACGCTCAAGTCGTGGCTGGCAGCGGGTGGACAGCGTTTGTGTGATCAGGCGGAGAGCCGGGCAGCTTCATGATCCCGAAAGGCCGGAGACACCAGTTTCGTAAACCGTGAGCTGGCCTGGCAGCAAGCGCGCATACAGGACCAATATCTCGCGCGCTGCGGGCCAGTCGGCTTCGTCGGTGATGTGAGCCAGTGCGAGGTTACGCAGTCCTTCGCGCTGCCAGTTGTGGTAGAGATAGAGTAGCGCCGCTTCCAGATAACGCAGCCGCGCGGGGCCATGCGGAGTCTCGCGCAGGATGAGAGCGGCGAGCCAGGGTTCACTTTCGCGCCAGAACCACACGCTGCCCGGTCTCAGCATTCCAGAGCGCGCCCGGCGGCGGTATTCGCTGATGAACACTGGGAAGCGATCGTGCAGCGTGGTGGTGAAGGGCGTCACGTCCAACCGCCCGTTAGCGCTCAGCCCGATGCCAATGGCCTGAGCTGACGTGGCGAAAACATCCCCCCGGACAAAGAGCGGTTCCACGCGTGACAGGTCCTTTCGTTTCGCTAACTGCCGATATTTCGCTTACTGCTCATTGAGCAGGTAGAGCAGATTGTCCTCAACACGGTAGAGCAGTGGCGCCACCAACACTTTGGGGTATCGCTGCCGCAGGCGTTTGGCTTCGCTGAGCACAAAGTCAATCTCGTTGCCGATCTCAAACAAAGGAGCAAAGCTGTTGAAGTGATCTTCAGCCTGGGCCTCAGTCCAGCCCGCATTAGCGACCAGGTTCTCGACAAACTGCGCTTTTCGGGCGGCAATATTCACCATGCCGCAGTTGGTATGGCCGATCAACGCGATGGCGCTCACGCCCCCTACGGCAATGGCATAGGAGACTTTGAACTCGCTGTAGCGCAGATTGGCTCCCCCTGCGCGGATGATGTAGGCGAAATTATCCGGAATGTGCAGGTGCTTACGGTGATCCATGCACATGCCGATCAACAGTTCGGCGCGTGTGTAGGATTTGAAGGGGAACGCCAGGTTGTGATACTCAAGCAGGTGGCCGATCGGGGTGGAGCGATAGACCGGGAAAATATCGGCAGCATTCTGAACGGGAACCAGGCGATTGGTCACGATGTTGCCTCCGTGGTTTGAAGTGCGATTACGAGTGAGATTATAGCGCAAGCAAGGAATGCGCTGCACAGCACAACAAGCGGGAATCAAAAAACCGGGGAGCCTGCGCTCTCCGGTTTTTGGCTGTAGTGACGGGTGAATCAGGCAACCGGAACCATAGAAAGCGCGATGTTCGGTTCCACACGCACGCCAGGCCCCATCGTCGAGGTGAGCACAACACGCTTCACATAGACGCCTTTTGCCCCAGAAGGCTTGTTGCGGCGAATGGCATCCATGACCGCAGCCATATTGCCAGCGAGTTGCTCTACGCTGAAGCTGACTTTGCCAATCGGGACATGAATATTGGCCGTCTTGTCGTTGCGGAACTCGACACGGCCTGCACGGGCTTCCTCAATGGCGCGCGGAAGGTCTTCAGGCTGGACGAGCGTGCCGCCTTTGGGATTGGGCATCAGACCGCGGCGACCAAGCACTTTACCCAGGCGGCCAATCTTACGCATGGAATCGGGAACGGCCAGGGCGACATCAAAATCGACCCAGCCTTCATTGGCAATCTTGTTGATCAATTCGTCATCGGCGATGTAATCTGCGCCTGCTTCGGAGGCGATACGCGCAGCTTCGCCTTCCGCAAAGACCAGGACACGAACAGTCTTGCCCAGTCCATAGGGCAGCAGCACCGTGGTACGAATCTGCTGATCGCTATGACGCGGATCGATGCCCATGCGCAGGTGAAGCTCGACGGTTTCATCGAATTTGGCCGAAGCCATTTCCTTCACCAGCCTGATCGCTTCTTCGGGAGTGTAGAGAGCCTGACGGTCGAATTTTTCGAGTGCCTGCAGGTATTTCTTGCCTTGTGCCATTACTAGCTCCTTCGTGGTGGTAGCGGGGCAGTGCCCTCCCACAATCTGCCAACAAAACCGGAATCAACGGACTGCGAAAGGGGGTTGATTCCTTATCCCTCAACCACAACGCCCATGCTGCGGGCGGTGCCCTCGATCTGGCGCATCGCGCCTTCAAGGTCGATAGCGTTGAGGTCTTTCATCTTGATTTCGGCGATCTCGCGTACCTGGGCGCTGGTGATCTTGCCCACTTTGTCGCGGTTGGGCACCGAAGAGCCTTTTTCCAGACCAGCCGCGCGGCGGATCAGGAAAGCGGTTGGCGGGCTTTTGAGAATGAACTTGAACGAGCCATCCGAGAAGATCGTGATCTCCGCCGGAAGAATCTCGCCAATGCGGTTGCTGGTCCTGGCATTGTATTCTTTGCAGAAGCCCATCAGGTTGATGCCATGCTGCGCCAGAGCGGGACCAATCGGGGGCGCAGGGTTGGCCTTACCCGCCGCAATTTGCAGCGTCACAACAGCTTTGACTTTCTTTGCCATGAGTTATGATCCTTGTCATCTGACGTACAAAGCGCGCCCCCACGCAGGGGGGGCTGCCAGCGATTTAGGATACCAGAGACCGGCGCGCGTGTCTAGAGAGGAGACGCGCGCCAGGCCCCTAGGCTTTTTCGACCTGCAAGAAGTCCAACTCGACCGGGGTTTCGCGCCCGAAGAAAGACACCAGGACGCGAACCTTGGCTTTTTCCATATCGATATCGCCCACCGTGCCGATAAAATCGTTGAAGGGGCCATCGACAATACGCACCTTCTGGCCGGGGCGGAAAGTCACTTTGATCTTGGGCGCTTCGGCTTCCATGCGGCGCATGATCTGGGCGACTTCTTCGGGGCGGAGCGGTGTCGGCTCGTTGCCCATTCCCACAAAGCCTGTGACGCCGGGCGTGTTGCGCACGACGTACCAGGAGTCCTCGTCCATGATCATCTGGACCAGGATGTAACCTGGGAAAACGCGGCGCTCGATAGTGCGGCGCTTGCCTTCGCGGACTTCGATTTCTTCTTCGGTCGGCACCACGACATCGAAGATTTTGTCCTGCATCCCCATCGTCTCGATGCGCTGTTCGATGGAGTGACGCACCTTGTTTTCCTGGCCGGAATAGCAGTGAACGACATACCATTTACGTACATCGCTCTCGGCGCTTTTGTCTTCTTCGATGCCGGTACCAAGCACAACCGCAATGTCACCCAGGCTGTCGCCGCGCTGGCTGGGCAGTTCTTCCGCTTCATCCTCGACGTCCTCTTCGTCCAGATACAGAGGTTCTGGATCGAAGTCTACG
Organism: Anaerolineae bacterium; assembly: GCA_034429275.1. Classification (GTDB taxonomy): domain Bacteria; phylum Chloroflexota; class Anaerolineae; order Aggregatilineales; family Aggregatilineaceae; genus DAOUFU01. Next base: position 3,722 of record DAOUFU010000046.1, read on the forward strand.
TCGTCATCACGGTAATCATCATCTAACATCGTTACACCTTCTCAACCTTCAGCGGATCGGCTGTGATAACGGACACCAATCCTGATGCTGGCGGACGTGAGCGCGCGACACCGGGCAGCGAAATTCGGCACGAGCTAAATCTGTTTGCGGAACAGTGCGTAGGCACCGCCCGAAACAACCGCGACAATTGCCGATACAACCAGGAAAATCCACTCTGAATCGGCATGGAAAGCCTGCTGGAACCACCAGCTGTAGAAGGTGGTCAACAGGCCGAGACCGATCGCAAACGCAGCAGTCACTGCCAGGACGATGAGGGTAAGCCGCTGAGTTTCCTCGCGAGTTGGCCAGGTAACCTTCTGTATCTCGGACACTACACCTCGCAGATAGGCCGCAACACTGCGCACGACCGGGATACGGTCGATGAGTCCTGACGGCGCGCGCGCGGTACGCGCTTCGCGGGCGCTCGGGGTAGGGCGATCTTTGCGACCTGATTCGACGATATCGTCGTCCACTTCATCACGATGGCGCTCGATCACCGTCGCCTTGTGATTTCGGTCTTCGGTTTGTACGCGTTCCCGTGTGCGTGCCACTCTATACTCCTCAGCTTAATAAGTGATCATTCGCTTATATCTAAGACACCGTCACGGGGACGGTGTCTTCTGTAGCGAGATAATGGCAGGGGTGGTAGGACTCGAACCCTCAGCCTACGGTTTTGGAGACCGTTGCTCTGCCAAATTGAGCTACACCCCTGTACGCTGTCCCTTTATCGAAGGGAAGAAAACGGGCCGGTACCCGGTGAACACCGGCCCGAAGTTCACTCGATTTATTCCAGGATATCGGTGATGACACCCGCGCCAACAGTGAGGCCACCTTCGCGAATGGCGAACTTGGAGCCTTTTTCCAGCGCGACGGGCACGATCAGCTCGACTTCCATGTTGACGTTGTCGCCGGGCATGACCATCTCGATGTTCTCAGGCAGCTTGATGGTGCCGGTCACATCCATGGTGCGGATGTAGAACTGCGGACGGTAGCCGGTGAAGAACGCCTTGTGACGGCCCCCTTCGTCCTTGCGCAGCACGTACACTTCGCACAGGAAACGCTTGTGCGGGGTGATTGACTTGGGCTTGGCCAGCACCATGCCGCGCTCGACATCCTCGCGCGTCACGCCGCGCAGCAGAATGCCCGCGTTGTCGCCCGCCTGCGCCTGGTCGAGTTCCTGGTGGAACATCTCGATGCCCGTCACCACCGTCTTCATCGTCTCTTCGCGCAGCCCGATGATCTCGACTTCTTCACCCTTCTTCAGCGTGCCACGCTCCACACGCCCCGTCACCACCGTGCCGCGCCCCTTGATCGAAAACACGTCTTCGATCGCCATCATGAAC
>DAOUFU010000047.1:0-42098 GCA_034429275.1 Anaerolineae bacterium
TTCCGATCTAGCAGCAGCAGCCGGAAAGTCTCGGCAGGCAGGCGCAGGGTGCGCGCCAGCGCCGGATCAAATGAGATGATCAGGAACTCTTTATAGAACAGGGCCACCGTGAGCAGCACCCCTGCGCCACAGATGAGGATCAGCCGCAGGTCGCCGGGCGAGACGCCCAGAATCTGCCCGAACAGGATATGTGACAGGTCGCCTGCATAGTTTTCCATGCGCGAGATCATGGCGATGCCCAGCGCGAACATGGCCGCAAACACCACGCCGATCGCCGTATCTTCGCGGATTTTTTCGTGCCGCGTCAGCCAGCCGATCCCCAGCGCACTGATGATCCCGGCAGCCAGCCCACCCCACAACAGGTCATCGGTCCTGCCGTTTGCGCGCTGATACATGATCGCCACGCCGGGCAGGATGCTGTGGGCCAATGCGTCGCCAAAGAAAGCCATGCCGCGCACCACCACATAAGTCCCCATCACGCCGCTGACGATGCCTACCATGATCGCCGCCTGCATACTGCGGGCCAGCAAGGGGAAGGTCAGCGGCTCGTAAAACTGGGTTTCGATGGTATACAGCAGCACGAGATAGAGATGTTCGAGCGTCTCAAACATGGCGAGCTTTCCTCTGGCTCTGGGCGATTCCGGCCCCCGGCCTGGCTGTGTGCTCAGTCCCCGCGTGAAGCGTTGAGCGCCGCCGCGACACGTTCCGGCGGGATGCGCGATGTGTTATCCAGGCTGATGGGCGTCACCGCCACTTCGCCACGATGCAGGGCGGTGGCATCGGAATCCGGCAGCCAGCCGTTGCCCGCGTTCACCTGGTAATTCACGCGCACACTGCCATCCGGTTGTGCACGCTGCGGCGTTGAGGGCATCCAGTAGCGCTGGCGTTCGAGCCGCGTGACGCGCCAGGGAGTCTGCGGCGTGGCCTGGGCGGGCACTTCCACCTTGATCAGGTCCACATCCGGCAGGGCTTCGGCGCGCAGCCCGCGTTCGGCAAAATAGCGGGTGAAATAGGCTGCCACGCTGAAATCCACGCTCTCGGCATAGGTGAAGTGATGCGAGATTTCGACCTGGAGCGACATCGCCAGAGCGCGCACGCCGAACGACGCGGCTTCCATCGCTGCGCCCACCGTGCCGGAAATGGTCAGATCGCAGCCAATGTTCTCGCCATAATTGATGCCCGAAATCGCCAGTGCGGGACGGCGCTCCGCCAGTTCCAGCAGCGCGATTTGCGCACAGCCCGCCGGAGATGCGTTCACGCCCCAGGCAGGCCAGGAATGGCCATTCAGGTGGAGCGTGGTGGGGAACAATCGCCCATCGAAGGTGATCGGAAGGCTGCGCCCCATGCTGGACTGCTGGTGCTGCGGTGCAACGATCAGCAGGTCGCCCAGGTCGTGCACGGCCTGCGCCACAGCGACCAGTCCGGGCGAGGCGATACCGTCGTCATTAGTGATCAGAATGAGGGGACGCACAAACGAGTCCTTTCCATAGTGAATTGTCATACATCAGCGCTAATCAATGAGGGTGGCCGTGATCAGGCCCGTGGTCGTGGCAGGGATCATCCGCAACCAGCACATAGCGGTCGTCTTCCTGCCACAGCCGGATACGCCCGCCGAAGGTCGCGGCCAGGTTTTCCGGCGTGTAGACCTCTGCCGGAGAACCATAGGCAATCATCTGGCCGGCATGAAGCAGCATCAATTTGTCATACTCGGTGGCGGCCTGCGCGAGATTATGCGTCGCCAGCAGCACGGCGATCCCCTCGGCGCGCAGCACATCCAGCACGCGGAACAGGTCACTTTCCGCCGTTGCGTCGATGCCGCTGAACGGCTCATCCAGCAGCAGCACACTGGCCTGCTGCGCCAGCGCCCGCGCCACGAAGACACGCCGCCGCTGCCCACCCGAAAGCTGTCCGATCTGGCGCTTGCGCAGGTCGTACATTCCTACCCGTTCGAGCGCATCGCGCACGGCATCGCGGTCGCGCTTGCGCGGCAGCATCACGTAACCGATCTGGCGGGCACGTCCCATCATCACCACATCCCACACCGTCGCCGGGAACTGCCAGTCGATCGCTTCGTGCTGCGGCACATAGCCCAACATGGTGTGGCTCTGGTAGCAGGGTGCACCCTGGATTGAAATCTCGCCCTGGTGTGGCAGCAGCCCGACCAGCGCCTTGAACAGCGTGGATTTGCCCGCGCCGTTTGGGCCAACGACGCCTACGCGCTCACCCGCCTGCACCTCAAAACTGATCGCTTGAAGCCCACGATGGCCGTGGTAACCTGCCGCGAGATCGCGCACTACCATGACCACGTTCGAATCGGTACAGCCCTCTGCCCTGGTTCCAACGGTGGAGTGAAACAATGTGCTAAGGGAAAACAGCGGCATGGTTGTTGCCCTTTCCGATCCCAGTATTTTACCGCCCGGTCAGCGCGTCGGCGATACGGGTTGCATTGGTGCGCAGATACCCGGTGTAGCTGTCGGCCTCGCTGCCCGGCTCGCCGAGTGACCCGGTGAACAGGGGGACCGTTGTGATCCCGGCTTCATCTGCGATCTGGCGTGCCAGGTCATCGCTCACCATCGTCTCGGTGAATATAACTTTCACCCCCAGCTGCCGAATCGTGTCGACCAGCGCCAGCACATCCTGTACCGACGGCTCCGCCGTTGTGCTGCCACCGGGCAGCACCACTCCAACCGAAGTCAGGCCGTAGCGCGCGGCAAAGTAGTTGAAGACCACATGATTGGTCACCAACTGCCGGTTTTCTGCCGGGACAGCCGCCATCTGATCCGCGATCTCAGCGTGCAGCGCGGCCAGCTCATCAAGATAGGCGCGGGCATTGGCGTCATAGATCGCGGCATTGGCCGGGTCCAGCGACGCCAGCTTGTGCTGGATGGTCAGTGTCCACCGGGCGACATTCACCGGGTCGGTCCACACATGCGGATCGCACCGGATGTCGCCGCAATCCACGCTGTACAGCGCGCCCTGGCTGCCCGGCAGAGGTAGATCAGCCTCGTCCAGCCCAAAGCTGGCCGCGATGAGCGCAGCATCGGCGGCACAGGCAGCCGCTGTTTCCGAGTCCGGGGCAACGGTGGATTCGTCGTGCCCCTCGTGGGCGTGATCGCCTTCTTCGTGGATCACACCTTCGGGCACAGGGAGCACCGGCACACACGCTGAGACTATCAGCATGTGATCCCCGGCGGCCTCTTCGATCACTTTCATGACTCCCGTCTCGAAGCTCATTCCGACCACCAGCACCAGGTCGGCTTCGCTCAGCCGCACGATATCGCGCGCGTCAGCCTCAAAGCTGTGCGGGTCGGAACCAAGCGGAATCAGCGACTCAACGTTGGCGGCATCGCCCGCGACGTGCTGAGCCACGTCCGCCAGGATGCTGAAGCTGGCGATCACATGCAGCCGCCTGCCTTGCTGCGCCTGGACAGGCCAGGCCGAAGTCACCAGCAGGCCGGTCAACAGTACGGCCAGAAGGACGTTTTTCATCCGAAAGGTCATTCGTCTTCTGTCTCCTCGTCACATTCAGCCCGGCGCTGGCATTCCGCGCACACGCCGGCGATCTCCAGCCAATGGCCGGTGATCGTATAGCCCGTGAACGTGGCCACACGTTCCAGGTAGGCCCCCAGGTCGCAGCCATCGATCTCGACAACCGCGTGACAGCGTTCGCACACGACATGATGCGTATGACCCGGCGTCGCCAGGGCGTACCCGTGACAGTCATCGGCCAGGTGAACCGGGCGCGCCAGCCCGCTCTGGACCAATACTTCCAGCGTGCGGTACACCGTCACCAGGCCCAGATCGGCACAAAACGCCTGCCCGCGCGTCTGAATCTCTGACGGGGAAAGCGGTTGTTCCGCCGCCAGCAGCGCTCGCAAAATGGCCGAACGCGGCTGGGTCAGCTTATGACCACAAGCGCGCAGCCGTTCCGCGAGTGTGAGATAGGAATCCTTATGTGAATCGGGCATAGCGCCATCCACTAATTGAAAAACTTTTTCAATACGAGAGATTGTAAAGAGGAAAGCGGCGGGTGTCAATCCCGGAGTGGGTCAGTGATCACTTGAGCAAGGCGGCAGCGTAGTCTTGCAGGTCGTGATCGTGCATCTCTCCCACGTGCCACAGGCGCACAACACCCTCGGCATCGATGATGAAGGTGGTGGGAATCTGCCGCACGCCCCAGCGTTGGAAAAACGTGGGGTCACTGGCGAGCGCGATGGGAAAAGTCAGGCCCAGCGAATCTACAAAATCGTGGATGGCGTCAAGAGTCTGGCCATCCGTGGGATCGGTCAGCGCGATCACGATCGCGCGCCCGGCAGCGGCCTCGAAAAATTCCTGCAGGACGGGCATTTCCGCGCGGCATGGCGTGCACCACGTCGCCCATACATTGAGAAAGATCACCTGCCCGCGCAAATCCGCCAGGCGGATCACCCCACCGTCCAGCGTGTCAAACGCCAGGTCCGCCACACTGCGCCCGACCATCGGAGGCGGCACGGTCGGCGTGGGCGGAATCGTAGGACGAGGGGTGGGTGTCTCGAACCGCACCTCTGGCGGCGTGGGGAATACAGCGACGGCGGTCGGCGTGCGTGCCGGAGATGTGCCGGACGCGGTCAGCAGCACGATCAGCGCGGCTGCGGCACCCAGCGCCGGCAGAATCAGCAGCAGCCACCAGCCGGGCAGCCCTGCGGTCGGAGGTTCACGCGGAGTCATGCCGGGCGGCGCTGCCTCCGCATCACGCGCCAGGTCTGCCACACCACCCGGAAGAAGTGAATAGTCTGCCGAAGTGGCTTGATGTGGCTTTTTTCGTCACCATAAATGGTGCGGATCGGCACACCGGCCAACCGGAAGCCGTGCCTCACGCACGTCACGATCATCTCCACCTCGAATTCAAATCCCTGCTCACTGCTGGTCAGCGTTGCCTCCATCAACCGGCGGCTGATCAGCCGGTAGCCGGATTGATTATCGCGCACCAGCTGGCCAAGCGCCCACGAAAACAGCCAGCGCCCCAGGGTATTCGACAGGTTGCGCGGGAAGGGCATCCGGGTGAACTGGCGCTCGCCGATGATCAGATCGGGCTGCTGCGCCGCGTCCAGGTCGAGGAACGCCGGGAGTTCTGCAGGGTCGTGCTGGCCGTCGGCATCCAGGGTGATCACCGCGTCGTAACCATGATCGAGGGCATAGCGGAACCCGGCGCGCAGGGCGGCCCCTTTCCCCTGGTTGGGGCGCTGGTAGAGCATCTCGGCCCCGGCAGCAGCAGCGTGGGCGGCGGTGTCATCGCTGGAGCCATCATCAACCACCAGCACCGGCAAATGAGCCAGCGCACCCCGGACCACAGCCGCCACGCGCGCGCCCTCATTATAGGCGGGGATCACTGCCAGTACGCGCCGGGCAGAAACAGAAGAGTCGGTCATGGATCGATCACAACTCCTTAGGATCGCGTGGTGGGCGCGAAGGCTGCAAGCCATAGGTGCGCTCGACATCCAACACAAACGCGATGCCGGTGTTCGGCTTGCTGAGATCGCCCAGGACTCGTTCTGCCGCCGCCATCATCCGGTCTACCATGTCGTCATCGACGACGCACAACAGTGTTTGATTGGTCTCCTCGATCTGGCGTAACACCCGCGCCATCGAGACAAACAGGGGCAGCTCAATCGATTTGCTATACTCGCGCAGGTTATGCAGCCCATGACTCTCAATCATAGTGGCCCCCGGCGCGCCCTCAGCTTCCCAGGCTTCGGCAACTTCAAAACCCTTCTCCAACTGCGTAGTGATGAGAATGATTAGTTTTGGCATCATGCACTCCTTGCATTACGCCTTGGGCGTCGATAAGCGTGTGGACGTCTGTTGAGCTTTGCCCGACGACTCACTACCGTGAAAGACCAGCCGGACCAGCGGCGGAGTCAGCACGGTGGTCAGTAGAATCACCAGGAAGACCGGGTCAAACAATTCGTGATCGAGCAGCCCATCGACCAGCAACAAGGACGCGATGATCAGCCCGACCTCTCCGCGCGAGATCATGCAGACCCCCAACCGGAAGGACTCGCCGCGAGTGAAACCGCCCAACCGCGCGCCCAAACCAGCCCCAACTACCTTGGAGATCACGGCAATGGCGAGCAGCGTCAATGCCAGCGGCAGCATATCGAAGCCGACTTCCTTCAGGTCGGTGTGCAGACCCACATTGACAAAAAAGATCGGCACCAGGAAGGTATAGGACAGGCTGCTCACCGTCTGGATGATCTTGGCGTGGGTGCGCTCGTGGGTCTGGCTCAGGCCCATGCCCGCGATGAACGCCCCGGTGATGGCCGCTACGCCGCCCAGGACATTCGCCGCCCAGCCAAACACCAGCGCCGCCACCAACGCGAACGAGGCCGTTCCTTGCGAGAGGCGTGGATGGCGATCCAGCCAGTTGAACAGCGGTGGGACCAGGTACCAGGCGATGGCCATCGCACCCACCAGGTAAAGCACCATACGCACAAAAATCCAGAGTACGTCGGTTAACGACGCTTTTTCGACCTCCGGACCCAAGACAGCGATCACCACCGAGAGCAACAGGATGGCCAGGATATCATCCACCACCGCCGTCGCCAGCAGGCCGATGCCTTCGCGAGTGCGCAGCAGGCCCAGTTCCAGCAGCGTTTGGGCCGAGATGCTCACCGAAGTCGCCGCCAGGACCACACCAACGAATACGCCGGTCTTTGCAGAAAAGTCGAACACCAGCATGACAGGAACCGCCAGCAGCACTGGGAAGATTGCCCCGATGGTGCCACCCCATATCGCCACCCGACCCACCCGCAACAGCTCGCTGAGATGCACTTCAAGACCGATGGTGAACATCAAAAACAACACCCCAAGCTCGGCGAATTCCTCAATCGTCACCTGTAGCAGGTGAGGATCGTCAAGCATCCCCCAGTGCAACAGGTTCAATACCGTAGGACCCAAGATCACTCCGGCCAACAGCTCGCCAAAGACACGCGGCTGCCCAATGGCGCGCGCCGCCGACCCGGCCAACTGGGCCGCGCCGACGATCAATCCGAGCGCCAGAAACAGCTGGACTACCAGATTGGTCTCAATCAACGAACCGACTCCTTGATGATCGCGGCGCGCCAGGCGGGAAGGGTAATCGGAGTACTCGGTGCAGCGCGCTCTTCTGTGGCTCATGTCACCGGAAACCCGCTTGGGACGAGTTTACCGGATCGGGCGCAGCGACCGTGATCCAAGCTGACCAAAAGACACTGCCCTCCGATTGTACAATCTACCCAGAGGTTTGATCAAACACCCGTGGAGGTTACACATTGTTTACAATTGGAGCGTACACTGAAGACACACACGAAGCACAAACCGGATGAGGAGACTCCTTCGCAATGCTCAATAGTTTGCGCAACCGGCTGCTGGCGTCCTATCTGGCGATCATCTTGGTCACGTTGGGCATGATCGGCCTGGCGCTGCTGGTCTTTCTGCGCACGCAGCCGCTGCCCACCGATGAGGTCGTGCGCGACCTGGCCGCCAGCCTGATCGACGTTCATGTCACCGGCACCTGGCAGCTCGAAACTAACCTGTCGCTCGACTCGCTCGATGAACCTCCGACTCCGCTCCGCATGGCAGTAACCGGGGTATCCGCCTATCTCGAAGACCAGGCCGCCGAGCGTGATGTGCGCACTCTCATTGTGGACGAGAACGGCCTTGTCTTCTTTGATTCGTCAAAAGCGTTTAGCCCGCGCCAGCAGATCAGCGACTTCGCGCGCCGCCCGCTGTCTCACGCGCGTCGTTCTGGCATGAACCTGAGCCAGGTCTACCAGGGCGAATTCATCGACCCCGACGGCACTGAGTGGATCTATGTCGCCCAACCGTTCAGCCCCTTCATCAGCTTGCTGCAAAACCGGCTGAGCGCATTGAATAACAGTGAGTTGAGCGAACTGGGCAACCTGGCGCTGTGGCTGGCAACTCATCCGGTGACTTCTGGCAGCGATTCCAGCCCAGGCGGCATGGGAAACGGCATGATGGGGCGCGATGCACAGATGATCAACACGCTGTACGTCTTGGTCGCCCAACCAACGCCACAGCCGACTCTGCGTGAAGTCTTCCGCCTGTTTGGGGAATCGTTCTTCTCGCCGTTGGCGCGTGCGGGGGTCGTGGGGGCGCTGATCGCGCTGGTGCTGGCAGCCTTGATCGCACGCTCGGTAGCTCGCCCCCTGCAGTATATGAGCACTGCCGCCGGGCAGATCGCCCAGGGCGACTTTAGCACACGCGTCCCCGTCAATGGTCCGCACGAGGTGCGCACGCTGGCCGACTCGTTCAACAGCATGGCCCGGCAGGTCGCCACCACCCAGCAGGCCCAGCGCGACTTTCTGGCGAATGTCTCGCACGATCTGCGTACCCCGCTCACCAGCATCCAGGGATTCTCACAGGCCATCGCCGAGGGTGTCGCCGCCGACCCCGAGTCGGCACGGCACGCCGCGCAAATCATCCACGACGAGGCCGGGCGGCTGCACCGCCTGGTTGAAGAGCTGCTCGACCTGGCGCGCATTGAGGCCGGGCAGGCCGATATGCGGCGCGGCTCGGTGCAGGTAGGCGACGTGCTGCGCGCCATCAGCGACAGCCTTTCGGTCAAAGCGCGCGAAAAGTCGCTGCAGATAGACCTGGCCACCGAAGAATCGCTGCCGCGTATCGCCGGAGACGCGGACCGGCTGGCGCAGGTCTTCACCAATTTGATCGATAACGCGATCAAGCACACACCCGACGGGGGAAAGGTGACGGTCAGCGCCAAAGCCGAGCGTGATCACCTGCTGGTAATCGTCTCCGACACCGGCCCCGGAATTCCTGCTGAAGATCTACCGCGTGTGTTTGAGCGATTCTACCAGGTGGACAAAAGTCGCCAGCGCCAGCCACGTGATGGGGTCGGGCTGGGGCTGGCGATCGCACGCCAGATCGTGGAGGCACACGGGGGATCGCTGGAGGTCAGCAGCGTCGAAGGCTGTGGAGCCACCTTCACCGTCCGGCTGCCGATCAGTGCCCGGTGATGGAACGATTCCGGGTCAGATGCCCACTGCCTGCAAGTCGCGCGGGAAGGTCGTCAGGCTCTCGGCCCCATCCTCGGTGATCACGACGTTGTCCTCGATGCGCACACCAAATTCGCCGGGGATATAAATGCCCGGTTCCACCGTGAAGACCATGCCCGGCTCCAGCACCAGCAGGTTGCCCTCAACGATGTTGGGGTCCTCGTGCGTGTCCAGACCCAGGCCATGCCCGGTTCGGTGGGTAAAATAGGACCCATAGCCGCCGTCTTCGATCACGGCGCGCGTCGCGCGATCCACGTCCTGAGCAGTTGCACCGGGCCGGGCCGCCGCCCGACCGGCCTCGTTGGCGGCTTTGACCAGCGCGTAGACTTTCTTAAACTGGGCAGAAGGCTCTCCCACACTGAAAGTACGGGTGATGTCCGAGGCATAGCCGCGCACCGTCGTGCCAAAATCGAGCAGCACAGGCGCGCCCGTTTTAACCCGCCATTCCGCCGGTTCACCGTGCGGCAGTGCACTCTTGGGACCTGCCAGCACAATCGGCTCGAAGGGATGCTTTCCGCCGCCGCGCTGAAGCTGTTCGATCACCAGGATGCTCGCCACTTCGCGCTCGGTCATGCCAGGCTTGATCGCCTTGATGGTGGCCGCCAGCGCGGCCTCGCTGATGGCGATAGCCTCGCGAATGGTGGCGATCTCTACCGCATCTTTGCACAGCCGCAGCCGCGCCAGCGCGTCCCCGGCAGGGATTAGTTGCACATCCACAATAGAGCGGCGCAGCGCCTCGGCTTCGAGCACGCGCATCCGCAGCTCTTCCACCCCGATTCGTGCGCCGTTCAGGTGCAGCGCACCCGCCGCCGCAGCAAACGCCGCTCCCGGCCCTTCGGCATCGGTCCAGGGAAAGGTTTGGAAGTGAATGCCACAATCGGCCAGCCGCGCTTCTTCAAACGCCGGGATCACCGCCACCGGGTCGCGCCCAGGCACAAAAAACGTCACCAGCGGCCTTTCCATCAGGTGGAAGTCCTGCCCGGTGACGCGGTACAAATTGGGGCCGGGGATCAGGGCGATGGCGTCCAGCCCTGCCCCGGCAGCGATCTGGTACAGGGTCTCAACATGGGGGTGAGTCATGGGGTGCGCGCTCCATCCGATGCAGCAGGTTGTGTCCGGATATCCTGCGCGTTGAGTCTTTCCCCCCAGGCGTCAACTGTCAAGCGCGTTGGGATCGGGCTGCACGAACTGTCCCCCCAGCGGCACGCCCATCTCCACCGGCTCACCGTTGATCAGGATTCCGCTGAACGCCAGCGGCAGGCCAATCGCATCCGACAGGCCGTTGACCGCGCCCGCATCGTCATAAGTGAACATTTCGGGCGTGTTCTGCAGGTGGATGTGGATGTGCGGTTCGGATGTATTGCCGGAATTACCCACCAGCCCGATCATCTGCCCGGCAGTGACGGTATCGCCTTCGGCCACCAACACGCTGTTCTGCTGCATATGCGCAATAAACAGGTACATCCCCTCGCCCACCTGGATCACCACGTGATTTCCCGCCGGGTTTTGAGAGTCCGTCTCCACCTGGGGCAAAACATCCGGCAAATCACTCACCGCGCGGACAACTGTCCCATCCGCCGGTGCAAAAATCGGTTGACCGAAGGCGTAATAGTCTTCGTTCGCCGTGCCCTCGTCCATGAAGGTGCTGCCATCCTTCCACACCAGGAAGTCATAGGCATGACGCTGGGGCGCAGCCTCCACGTGGTAATTATGCAGCGCGTCGGGACCACCCCAGCCGACATACCACAGCCCTTCAAACGGCAGACGGAAGCTCACCGGGCTGACAAAATCGGCGGCGGGATCGTCGGGCAGCGGACGCTCAAGCTGGAAGTACAGCCCACTGATCTGCCCGGCGGCATCAATGGCGGTGATCAGCCGAATGGGCATCTGTCCCCAGCTATACAGCGCCATCAAAACATTGGCATTGGGCGACATCGCCATCGCCCGGTAATCCAGGCGTTCGCCGATAGAATTGAAAGCCGTCAGCTGTTGGTAGGCTGTTTGGAGCTGCTCCATGGTGATCGCGCCGCGCGCTTCATCGTTCATGCGTGCGTAGACCCCCTCAAAATCCTGGGCAAGGAACTGCGCCACGATCTCCTCATGGGCAGCAAGCGCTTCTTTTTCGAGCGCCGCCACCTGTTCGGCGACCTCTTCATAACTCTGGGGAGGCGTTTTGTCCCCCTCTTGAGCAGCGGCAGGTCCGGCGGGCAGCGCCCAGACTGTAACCCAGGCTGCCACCAGCAGCACCGTCAAGCTCCAAACAACTCGCTTCATGACCGTATCTCCCTCGATTCAGACCAGCGGAAAAGTCTATATCCTGTACTACGGAAAAAAGCGAGTGAGAGTTGTGACCAACACCCTTCTTGTACGCGGGCGAACAAAACCGAGGCCGACAGCGGCCTCGATGGGGCAAAACGAGGGTATACCGCGCCGACGTCAGCGCACGCGGCGCTCCCAGAGCTTTTTGATCTCGATCTTGGTCACATCCGGCACTTCGAGGAAGTCCAGCAGCAGCCGGGTGAAGCCAGTGATGTTTTCGAGCATGGGGAAGTGGCGCGTTGCTTCCATCGGCACATAGAGGAACTGACCTGCGCCATCTTTAAGGCTCTGCTGCATAGACTCGTTGGGCGGCAGCACAAATGTATCATTCACTCCCGAAACCGCCACAATCGGCATCGTCAGCGCGATAAGCTCGCGCAGAGTGTCCACCCCGGCAAACGACTCGATGCTCATTTCGAGCGCCTTGTCATGGGCCTTTTCCACCTCGATCTTGAGCTTGTCGCGGTCGGTCCCAACCTCAACATGCTTTTCGAGCAGTTCCATGCGGTTAAGCGTACCCAGTTGGGCTTTGAGAGGGTTGGCGCTCTGCACGGTGCCTGTCGCAGCAGGCGCAGGCGCAGAGGTGACCACTTCGGCTGCCGGTTTGTCGGCGGGCGGGGTGGTAGCTTCCAATGCCGTTTTGGGCTTGAGCGCATTGGTGGCATCCGCACCGGCGAGCGCCGCCTCGCCCAACTGCTTGGCCTGCACATCGACCGCCTGGCGGATGCGCTCGCGGATTTCTTCTGTGCGCCAGGGCATCGTCTCGGCCTCGGACTGCACCGGTACAGAGGTGCCAGGTGCAGTCGCAGTTGCAGCGCCAGGGGTGGTATTGGCGGCTGGGTTGGCAGTGGTCCCCGCAACAGCAGCAGGGGTGGCATTGGAGCCTGCACCGGGAGCAGTCCCCCCAGCACTGGCGGTAGCACCGGTGGCTGCACCGGAAGCAGTCGTCCCTGCACTGGCGGCGGCATTGGCAGCAGCACCGGCAGTGAGGCTGGGCGTCCCACTCGCCGCGGCGATCTGCTGGCTGGTAAGGGGCGGGATATTGAGCACTGTGCTCGATGGGGCCATCTGGAACAGGGGCGGCGATACGACCATCAGGCGAGGCACACGGTCTGGGTGGAGGGTGGCATAGCGTGTCGCTACTGCCGCGCCCAAATCGTGCCCCACCAGCGCGGCTTTGCTGATCCCCATTTTCTCCATGAACTGGTCCAGCAGCGCGACCTGGGAAGCGAAATCGAACCGCTTGGGTTCTTTGCCGGAATCCCCAAACCCCCACAGGTCGAGCGCATACGCCCGGTACTTGGCGCTTAACTGCTGCATCGAGGGCACCCAGTAACGCCACGATCCCAGCCATCCGTGCAACAAGATGACCGGGCGACCGCGGCCTAGCACTTCATAGTGAACCAGGTCATTTTCAATCGTAATCGCGCTCATGCCACTTCTCAGACAGTCCGGTATGGTCGGGTAAAAGGCGAGGGCGGTGTAGCAATCCCTGCCTGCCCACACAGAGAGTGAGTTTATTCGCTGCTGATTGCTAAGTCAGGCCAAATTTCGCCAGGATTTCGGCGATGCGCGTCATCAATTGGTCCGGTGCGAAAGGCTTGAGAATATAATCATACGCCCCAGCATCCATACCGGTCTCCAGCTCGGACTGTTGTCCTTTGGCCGAAAGGAAGACCACCGGGATACGCGCCACCGATTCAATGTCTTTCAGGGCGCGGCAGGCTTCATAACCTGTCATGCGGGGCATCCGTACATCCATCAAGATCAGGTCGGGCAGCACTTCGGGAGCCTTTTCGACCAGTTCGGCCCCATTGGCGGTCTTATAGACTTCGTGCCCGGCATACTTCAGCGTGAACTCGATCAGATCTCGAATATCGCGCTCATCTTCTGCGATGAGAATCTTCGCCATCCATTACTCCCTGTTTGCTTCGACGGAAGCCGCCGTGTCATCCGTGAGGCCGTCTGCGGGGTGCGCAGGCAGCTCGACATAAAACGTTGTGCCTTGACCAACCACACTGTCGTACCAGATTCGACCGCCGTGAACCTGAACCAACTCGCGCGCGATTGACAGGCCCAGGCCGGTACCGGGCGTATCCATCACCAGATCGTGCAGCTCGGCCCCACGATAGAACCGCTCATAAAGTTGATCGCCTACGCTGGGCGGAATGCCGATGCCGGTATCCTTAACCGCAATCACAGTCATGTCATTGGCGGCAGAGGCGCTGAGCGTAATCTGGCCGCCCGGATGCGTATAATTGAAGGCATTATCGGCCAGGTTGGTGATCACCTGCGCCACCTTATCGAAATCGCCCCAAATCGTCAAGGGCTGATCCTCCGGCAGCTCGACGATCACTTCCATCTCGCGCCGCTCATCTTCCGAGCGCCCGCGCACGTGGCCCGCCACCCGGTCCAGCAGTTCGTGCACATCAATGATACTGAACTTCAGTTCCACGCGCCCCTGATCAATGCGCGAAATATCCAGCAAGTCGTTGACCAGCAGGCTCAGCCGGTCCGCGTTCTGTTTGATGGTTTCCAGGAAGCGCATTTGCTGCTCGGTGACTGTGCCCGCTGCCCCCAGCATCAGCAGGTCGGCATAGCCTTTGATGGAGGTCATCGGCGTGCGAAGCTCATGCGACACCGTAGCGACAAATTCACTCTTCAGGCGATCCACCTCGACGGCCTGGGTGATATCACGGAAGACCGACACCGTGCCCAGGAACTGGTCGCTCATGATCACCGGCGAGATGCGCACACTGATGATGCGCCCATTGTCGAGCGTCAGTTGCTCTTCAAGGAACTGGCCAGCCTCGATCTCTGCCGGGGCCTGCTGCCACTTTGCCGCCGCTGCCGCCCAGCGCGGGCCGTACAGGCCGGTGACGATCGTTTGCGGCTGGTTGAGCACGCGCGACGCCGGTACCCCCAGCAGGCGTTCCGCCGTCGAGTTAAAGACGATCACATTACCTGTTTCGTCGGTCACCATCACGCCATCAGCCACCGACTCAAGGATCGAGGCGCTCTTGGTGGCCTCCACCTGCTCCAGGCGGAGCATATCGCCCAGCCGCTCGGCCTGGTCGCGGATCAGGCTGTACAGCTCGGCGTTGTTCATCGCGTTGGCAACCTGGTTCGCTGCCGCCGAGACCAACCGCAGTTGTTCGGGCGTGAACGCGCCGACCGTCTCAGAATAGAGCGCCATGACGCCCAGAATGTCGTCGTTGGCCTCGATCAGCGCGATCATGGCGGCGCGGGGCAGATCGTCCGCCGGGCCAAGACGCAACCAGCGCGGATCGCTCTGCACATCGTCCACCACCACGTTTTCGTGGTGCTGCACGGCCCATCCCGCCAATCCCTGATCAAGAGTGACCACTTCGAGCGGCTCGTCGGTGCTGGCGATGCCCGTCGGCGGCGTGCCGTTGGAGCCGCTGCCCGATCCACCGTCGCGCTGGGCAGCCCGGTCCGGCCATCCCACTTTTGCGCGGAAGAACAACTGCTCGGAGATGGGGTCGATCTGCAGGATCGCGCCCTGGGTCGCCCCGACCGCATCCGCCACCATCGTCAGCGCGCGCAGCAGCAGGCGATCCATATCCAGGCTGGTCGTCAGCTCGGTTGTGATCTGGTACAGCGTGCTGATGTGCTGACGCTCTCGTTCGAGTTCCGCCGTCCGGTCGCGCACGCGTTGATCAAGCTCGGCGGCCTGTTGGAGAGTCTGCTGGAACAGGCGCGTGCTCTGGATGGCAACCGCAAGCTGCGCGCCCACTGTGCTGAGGATGCGCTGATCGTTGTGGCTGAAGGCCAAGGGGTCGCGGTCATCGCGCGCGGCCAGCACGCCGATCATTTCTTCACCGACGAAGAGTGGCACGCCCACAAAGCACGCCGTCTCCGGCATTAGCGGAGCGATCCCCAGGCTGCGTCGCACGTCGCCCAGGGTACGCCCGGCCAGCAGCAGCGGCGCGCGATGGCGGATCACGTGCGAGAACTCGTCGCGGCCCAAAGGTTGAGCAGGCAGTTCGAGCGGCTCGTCGGTGAGCACATTCATCGCCAGGGGGAAGCTCACCTCGCCCGCCGCCGCATCATAGAGCGCCACATAGATGATCTGCGCCTCGGTCAGGCTCGGTAGCTGCGCTTCAATCACCAGCAGCAGTTGATCCAGGTCATTGGCCGACGACAGCGCGCTGGACATGTCATTAATGATGTACATTTCCTCAACAGTGCGGCGTGTCTCGGTTTGCAGGCGCGCGTTTTCAATCGAGATGGCGGCCTGGCTGGCCAGCGTGCGCGCCAGCCGGATGGTCTCTGTGCGGAAGTACCGGGCCGGATCAAGTGTTTCCACCTCGACCAGGCCGATCGAGATTTCGTTGACCACCAGCGGAATTAGCATCCGGCTGGCCGCGCCGTGCTCATCCAGCAGGCGCTTCTCGCCAGGGGGCAGCGTGGGGTCATCGCTGCGGACGATGACCAGCTCGCGTTCGCGCAGGGCGCGGGCGCGCAGGGGATACTCATCCAGCGCGTAAATATCGCCAAGCTGCGGCGCGACGACACTTTCATCACGCGCGCCGATCTCACCGCGCACTGTCAACTGGTCGGAGACATCGTCCCACAGGAAGACCGTGCAGGCATCAGTGCCCAGCGCGGTCAGCATCTGGACCGTCACACGGCGCACCACTTCGTCCAGGTCGAGCGTCACCGCCGTCGCCTGGGCGGATTCAAACAAGGTTTCAAGCTCGCTGGTGCGGATCGCCGTTTGTTCAAACAACGCGGCGTTCTGCACAGCGATGGCGGCCTGGCTGGCAATCGTCTGCGCGATCTCGATCTGCGCCGGACCAAACTGGCGGCTGCGCTGGGTCGAATCCAGCCGCAGCAGGCCGATCACCGTGCCGCCCGTCACCAGCGGCACCAGCAGCATCGTGGTGACATCCGGCGAGTGACGCATTTCGGCCAAAAGTGCCGCGTCCGGATTATTCTCGATGTTCTCGATCACCAGCGGGATCAGCATGGTGCGCACCCGCTCGACCACCGGGCATTGGCCGACATCATAAACCTCGGTGGGCGGTGCATCGCCACGCGGGTATTCAACGATCAGCACGGCCAGGTCGTTTTCAATATCCAGGTGCAAAGCCGCGCCCTCGTGGACATCGAGCGCGATGGCCGTCTCGCGCAACGCGATCTCCATGATGTTCTCCAAGTCGAGCGTCTGCGCCAGCGCCAGCGATACACGGTTGAGCAGGGCGAGGCGCTGTGCCTGCTGGTCAAGCGCCTGGGCGCGCGCGCTGGTTTCCTGGAACAACTGGGCGTTGTTCAGCGCCACCGCCGCCTGGTTGGCGAAGGTCAGCGCCAACTGCTCGTGCAACTGGGTATAGAAATGTGCCTCGACCTTTTCCAGCGCCAGCACACCCACCACTTCGCGCTTGCTGACCAATGGCGCGCCCAGCCAGTTCTTGAAGCTGCTCTGAGCACCATACGGGAAGCGCGGATCGCCAGCGCCGACATCGCCCACGTTGATGACCTGGGCATTGAGCGCGAGGTCCTGGAACAGCGGGCTGTCCTCGACGGCGACACGCAGACCGATCAATTCCTCCGGGGTGGGCGATCCGGGTACGGTATAGCCGCGCGCCGCGACGATGCGCAGCTCGTCACCTGTCTCGGTCTTGAGCCACAACGACACGCCGTCATAGGGGATCACGCGTTCCAAAGCGTCGAGCACCAGGTCGATCACCTGGTCAGGTTCGAGCGTGGAGGTGATCTGGCCGGAAACCTCCGACAGCGCCGACATCTGGATGGCCCGGCTTTCGAGGTCTTTTTCGAGCAGGGCGCGCTCGGTCACATCTTCGACCAGCAGCACCACGCCCGTGACGCGCCGCTGTTCCAGCATCGGGTAAACGTAATAGTTGCGGATCGAGGCTTCGCCGGAGGCGTTGCGGCGCTCGACTTCGCCTACCATCTGCGGCGCGCCAACCCCCAGCGCAATCGCAATCGGCTCGCGCAAAAATTCGGCATAATCCGGGCGATATTCAAACAGCGAGCGGCCCACCGCCTCGGTTGACCAGCCATACCATTCGGCCATGAAGCTGTTGACGCGGCGAATCACCAGGTCGCGGTCCATCACCACGATGCCCTGCTGGATCGACTCGACCACCGACTGGTTGAAAATCGTCAGGCTGAGCGTCTCGTTATACAGACGCGCCTTTTCAATCGCCAGCGATGCCTGCCCGGCGATCGTCTCTGCCAGCTCGATTTCTTCGGGAGTGAATTCGCGCGGCTTGCTCGAGTCCAGGCCAATCGTGCCGACCACCTTGTCGCCCACGACCAACGGCACGATCATCAGCGAGACGGTACCGCGCGCGCGCAGCGCTTCCCACGCCGGCTCGAACGCCGGATCGTTCAGCACGTCCACTGAGGCCAACGGGCGGTGAGTCTTGCGCACGATCTCGATCGAGCGGTTGCCGGCAATCTTCAGCTTGAGCGGCGGCACTTCCTCGGTGAAGGGGTAACTCAACACCAGGTCGGCTTCGGCGTCGTTGTCAGGATCAAACAGCACCAAGCCGCCAAAATCGACCTGCAAAATCTCGGCCAGCTCGCTCAGCACGCTGCGGTAAATTTCCTGGGCATCGAGCGTTTGCGACAGGCGCGTGGTCACGCGGTTGATCAGGGCCAGGCGCTGCGCCTGCGCGTCAAGCTGCTCGGCGCGGACCTGCGTCTCGTTGAACAGGTGAGCTTTTTCGATCGCTACCGCTGCCTGGTTGGCCGCCGTGCGGGCCAGCCCAATCTCAGCGGCGGTGAAGATGCGCGGAGTCGCCGAATCCAGGCCGATCGTGCCAATCACGTTATCGCCCCGCATCACCGGAATGATGATCATGGCCTTGGTGCCGCGCGGATCCTGGCTGGCGCGCAGCGATTCGTAGCGCGGATCGTTCAGGTCGTTCAGCACCACGATATCGCGCGTAGCGAAGATTTGCTCGGCGATCGGGTTGCCGACCAGCGGCACGACCATGTTAGGCATGGGCGGATCGTCGGGATGCGTGCTGAGCACCAGGCGCGCTGAATCGGGCGACTCGATCAGCATCAGCCCGCCGGACTGCATCCCCAGCGCGCTCTGCAGTTCCTCGATCACCATGCGGTAGACGTCCATCGGCTCGGTCGTCCCGGCCAGGCGCTGCGACAGCCGGTTGAGCGCCGCCAGACGAAGCGCCTGGCTGTTAAGCTCGCGCGCGCGCTGCTCGGCTTCGGCCAGCAGGTTGGCTTTTTCGAGCGCGACCGTCACCTGGTTGGAGATCGTCTCCGCCAGCTCGATCTCCGCAGCAGTGAAGCTGTGTGGCTCGCTGAAATCCAGCCCGACCGAACCTACAAGCTGCCCACCCATGAACAGCGGCACGACCATCAGCGAGACGGTGCCACGCGCCCGCAGAACATCGCGGTCGGAGGTGAAGCGCTCATCGGTCAGCACAGAGTCGGACACGACCGGCCTGCGTGTCTGGCGAATCAGTGCGGTCGCCTGGTTGTGGGCCAGGTCCAGCCGCACCTTGCCGCGCGCCTGGGCTTTGGGGTGCGAATCCAGGATCAGCGAACCGGCGCCATCATCCTCCACCAGCACCACGCCGCCATACTGCGCGCCCAGCACGTCCTGCAATTCTTCCAGCGCAATCCGGTAAATCTCGTCGGGCGTGATGGCCTGGGCCAGACGCCCGGCCACACGGTTGATCTGCGCGAGGCGGCGAGCCTGTGCGGTCATTTCGGCGGAACGCTGCTGGGTCTCGGCGAACAGGCGGGCATTGTCCATCGCTACCGCCGAGAGGTTCGCCAGGCGCTGGATCAGTTCCAGGTTGTCCTGGAAACCGGTGGGCGTATCCTGGTCACTGCCCAGCCGCAGCGTGCCCAAAGTCTGTCCACCTGCGATCATGGGTACGAGCAGCGTGCTGCGCTCGCCCTGTCCCCGCCACCCGCTCAGATCGCTCAGGCGGCTGTGCGCGCGCTTATGATCTTTGTGCAGGAACAGGCGCGCTTCCCTGGCGTTGAAAACCTGCCCGGTGGCCGTCCCGTCGAGCGCGATCGGCTCATCCGGCAGCACCGAGACATCGCCCTCGCTCATGACCACGCGCAGCACGTCAAACTGGTTGACCTCGCCGTTGAAGATCGCCACACTCATCTGGCTGAACGGGACCATCTGCTGGAAGCCGCGCGCCATGGCCTGGATCACCGCCTCGGTACTCAGCGAGCCGGAGACCACCTCCATCACTTCATTGATGCGCTGTTCCTGTTCGGCCTGGCGCACCGTTTCTTGATAGAGGCGCGACGTTTCGATCGCGGCAGCAGCCTGCGAGGCGAACAACTCGAACGGCTGGAGCGATGCCTCGGTGGGCACACGGCCATCCGCCGGGTTGTACATCTCGATGATGCCGATGATACGCTTTTGTTCCTGGCCCACCAGCGGCAGGAAGAACACATCCTGAGGGTGCCACACGTCATCGGGCACGTCGGGCAGGGTTTCCGCCGTGGTCAGATGCAGATTGGCGCGCACCCAGGGACGGTTGTAGCGCATGTAATATCCCGCACCCAGCCGCAGTTCGAAGAATTCCAGGTCGTTGATCCACTTGCGCCAGGTTTCGCCGGGGGTGGCGTTGTCCGCCAACATCCGCGCTTCTTCGGGGGTATAGCCCGCGCTGATCAGGGCGGTAGGTTCCAGCTTTTCGTCGCGCAGGGTGATGATCACATGACCCCACCCCGCCTGGTGGATACCATCGGCCACGACCTGCAAACGTGCGGGCACATCGGCGGCGCTCTGAATCTGGCTGGCGACCATGTGAAGCTGTGCCAGGCGGTCGCGTTCGCGGCGGGTGGCTTCGGCTTCCTCGCGGATTCGCTCGACCAGCCGGTAGTTTTCGATGTTGAACGCTGCCTGGTTGGCGAAGATTTCGAGCGCTTCAACCGTGTGCAGGTCGGGCCGTCGCCCCGACTGGGGCGCATCAACCGACATGATGCCCAACAGCCGCCCACCCGATCCGTACAGTGGGACAATGAGCAGGTCTTCGGGGTCCCAGGCGCGCGGACCTTCACCGCGCTGCTGCACCACCTGGAGCACGGGCAGGCCATCGCGTAGCTCTTCTGCGCCCTGGGCGGGCAGGAAGTAGCTCTGGCTGATCTTGAAACGGTCCTGCATCAGGCCCATCGCCTGCTCAAGCGGAGGCGTGGTCTTGGCCATCTCCTGGAAGACCGGCACCGGCAGCCCGGCTTGAGCCGTGCGCCGCAGCACACCCGCGCGCTCGTCCACCAGGCTGAGCAGCACGGTGTTGAAGCCCACCGTCTCCTGCACACTGTGGGCGACTTCTTCGAGCAGTTCCGGCAGTGAAGCCCCCTGGCGGAACAGCTCACCCATGCGGAAGATGCGGCCCATACGGTCAGCACGCACACGGAGCTGCTCATTCGCGCGGATTTGTTCCTGGTAGCGGCGCGCGTTGGCGATGGCAGTGGTGGCCTGGTCGGTCAACGACAGCGCAAAATCAACCGCGCGCTGCCCAAAGGCAGCAGGAGCCGGGCTGTAGAGATGGATCAACCCGATGGCTTCATCCCCAAACGATATCGGAACCACCAGCGCCGAGCGTGCCTGGCGCGGCATGGGGTCATAGCCGGAATCGGTATAATCATCAACTCGAATAACATCGTTGCGCAGCACCGATACCCGCTCGACGGGAGCCAGCGCCCGCAGGTTCCGGTTTTCCCCGATGCGCCGGTCGATTTCCGGCTGTTCGGGGTCTTCCCAGTCGGAGCGGTCGGCCAGCAGGATCACAGTGGCGGCGGTCGCATCGGTGGAGCGCAGAGCCTCCTGGCGGATCACCTCCAAAATGCGGTCCAGGTCCAGCGTCTGGCTGAGTTCGTGACCTACCCGCGTTAGCGATTCCAGTTCCTGCACGCGAGTCCGCAGATCGAGATCGGTGGTTGCGTACAGGCGCATCCGGTCTATCATCGCCGCGATCTGTACCGCCATCGCTGCCAGCAGGTCCACATCGCGATCGGTGAAATCGGTATCCGAAGCGCTGTTGGCGACCATCAACTCGCCGATGCTTCGATCTTGAATGATCAGCGGCACGATGATCGCCTGCCGCAGCCCAAACTGACTGACCAGCTTGTGATACTGCGGCAGCACGCGCCCATCAGTGCGCATATCGCTGGTGAGCAAGGGACGGCGCGTGACCAGAACGCTCTGCTCGAACCCAACCTCAAAGGTGTTGATCCGGTACGGGCCGGGCAGGGTCGCGCCCCAGACATAGCCAGGGTCGATTACCAGCTCGCCCGCCCGGTCATCGACCAGTCCAACCGAGACAAAATTGGCCTCCAGCAGGTTGGAGACCGCAACCAGCACCATCTCTATGGTTTCGGCATTCTCGGTCTGCGGGCCGATCTGCGAAGCAAACTCGGTGATGGCGCGCAGCCCTTCGGCTTCGTGCGTGCGGCGCTGCATTTCGCGGTAGAGCCGGGCGTTGTCGATGAGAATGGCCGCCTGCCCGGCAAAGATCGAGAGGATGCGGGCATCGCTCTCGGTGAAATCGCGCCCATCGTGCCGGTTGGCCACCTGGATCACACCCAACCGCGCGCCGCTGACGGTCAGCGGTGCGAAGATTGTCTGCCGGATGCCCACCGCCGAGGCCAGCGCGGCAAGATCGGTGTTGGCCACCTCCGGGTCGCGGCGGATGGCGTTGGTATACCACGATTCACGCTCCTGCCAGAGCCGCGACACCGCGCTGTTGGGCGGTGAGGGAATCTGGTAGAAGTTCATGGTTTCTTCGTCTTCCATGCCGAAGAATGGGCGCTGAGCCACCAGGCACTGCTCGGCGGGATCGTAGAGCAGCACGCCGCACATCTCGACCTGCATCAGGTTGGCGATGCGCTCAGTGATCTGAGCATACAGCTCGTTGGGGTTGCGTAGCACAGAGAGCGCCTGCGCGATCTGCTGCAGGCCGCTTAGCTCGCGGTTGCGGCGCTGTTCTTCGGTATACAGGCGCGCGTTTTCGACCACGATGGCGGCCTGCGAAGCAAACGACATCAAGGTGCGCATGTCGTCTTCGGTGAATCCCTGGCCGCGGCTTTTGTTGGCCACCAGCAGCAGTCCTACTCGCCGCGTGCCGCTGATCATCGGCACCAGCGCCATGGTATTGATCGTGACAGCCTGGGCCACATCGTCGAAGCCCATCGCGTGCACCAGCGCCGGATCGACGCTGTTGTCGAACCACCAGGGCCGGTAATGCCAGATGGTGTGCAGCTCGTCATCGGGGGTCACCGAGAGGCGGTAACGCTGGATGAGCTGGTCGGGCACGCCGTAAAACGGCGACTGGGCGCGGAAGGTCCGCTCATCTTCGTCAAAGTGCAGCACGCCGCACAACTCCACCTTCATCAACGCGGCGATGCGCTGAGTCAGATGCCCATACATGGCGCGGTCGTCGCCCAGATGACTCATTGCCTCGGCAATCTGCTGCAAGCCGCCGAGTTCGTCTACACGGGCGCGCTGTTCAGAATAAAGACGGGCCGCTTCCAGCATGGCAGCGATCTGCCCGGATACCGCCTGCAGCAGCGCCGAATCCTGCCGGTCAAAAGCGCTGCGCTCGCGGTGCATCAGTTCCAGCGTGCCGATGAAGCGGTCGCCAATAGTCAGGGGCACACCGACAAAGCTCTGGAAGCCAGCCTGGTGCTCGCGCGGGGTGATGTCGTGCCGCCCGGAGACATCGTTGATGAGCAGAGGCTGACGGTACATCGCGATCCAGCCCGCATAGCCATCGCCCACCGTGTAGGACTGCTCGGCGTCTGGGCCTGGGGCAAGGCTGCCGGTCGGCATCCGCAGCATCCGGCGGCCCACCGGCGACAGCGTCCGCGTCTCCGGGTTCCACAGGTTAAGCTCGCCGCAATCAAAGCTTACCGACGGTTCGATGCAGCGCAGCACCGCATCAACAGCCTGGCCCAGGTCCATGTTGGCATGGATGGCCTGGGTCATATCGTCGAGCACGGCCAGCGCACGCAGGGGATCGTATTCGGTGAAGGTGGGCAAAAATGCGCCGGTCAGCTCGCGCATCACGACGACGGTGCGCTCGCCGGCTTCGCTGGGGATGACGTGCGACACGGCTTCGATCTGGCGCTGACCCAGGCGGAAGGAAGCATAGCCCGCGTCGGCCAGCAGGTCGTAGAGCGAATCGGGCGGCTGGATCATCTGGGCGATCAGCGTCAGGTTGGGCGCGCCGCCGTTGAGTCCAAACCAGCGCCGGGCCGCGTCGTTGGCGTACACAATACGACCACGCCCTTCGGCCATCAGGATGGCCTCATCGCTGTCCGCCAGGTTGACCGGCACCACCGGACGCGCCTTAGCCGCCTGTGCCCGGCTGAACCCCTGCTGCGTCTGTCGCACCAGGGCATAGAGCCAGGCAAAGAAGATTCCGCCCGTGATAATCAGATAGACTTCGATCATGTTCGGTATCTGGCTCTCATACCGCCGTGCCGTTTCTATCGCGCTACGCAGTCCCTCAGCCGATCCCGCGCGGCACGTGCCCTGCTTTCAGGCGCTCACCACTCGGTCGCAATCGAGACGTCGTCCTCGGCTCCACCCCGGCGGCGGCTCTCAGCAGCCAGTTCGGTAATCTCGCGAATATCGGCGAACTGGCGCGTCGCGTTCGAGATTGAGCCGACGGTCAGGGTCATTAACGGCACCTGCTCATCGTCTTTCATCATATAGCCCCGCTCGCGGTCGATGAATGAGTAATGCTGCTGGGCCTCTTCCGTGAAGCGGCTCACCAGTCGCTCGACCAGGCGTTCCGGTCGGTCGGCATAGGTGATCGCCACAAAATTATCGCTGCCCGCGTGCCCGATAAAATCGTTGGGTGTTCCCATCGAGTCCAGCACTTCGCTCATGACCAGGGCCATGAAGCGCAGCACCTCGTTGCCTGCCACGAATCCGTATACTTCTTTGAACGGTTCGTAATGATTGAGCTTGATATCAAGATAAGTCCAGACTTTGTCTTCGCGCATCAGCTCGCGCAGTTTTTCTTCGATCAGCGAGCTGCTGGGCAGGCCGCTGTTCGGATCGGTGTAGTTGTCGCGCTCGGCACGCTCGATCTGATTCTTGACACGCAGCTTGAGTTCTTCGATGTCGAACGGCTTGGTGATGTAGTCGTCCGCTCCCAGTTCCAACCCGGCGATCTTATCGCTGCGCTCGTCCTTCTGGGTCAGGAAAATGATCGGGATATGGCTGGTGCGCGTAGTCGAGCGCAGCTCACGGCACACATCATACCCGTTCATATCAGGCAGCATGATATCCAGCACGATCAACTGCGGAAGCTGCTTGCGGGTCAGGGTGAGCGCATCGCCGCCTCGCGGCGCAACTTGTACGTCGTAGCCCTGCCCGGTGAAGTAAATCCGCAGCATGTTGGAGATATCAAAATCATCTTCAACCACCAAGATCCGGCCCTTGCTCATACATCCACCTCCCCAGGTCGTGGGGGACTGCTGGTCCTGCTGATCATCTGATCCATTAAGTGTGCCCGGCCTGCTCAACATCGGCGCACGGCGATGCCGTGCACGGCTGTACCTGCGACATGATCGCCAGGGTAATTCAACTATACTAGGGAATGCGTTTAAGCACCACTGAGAAATGCTATGTTCTAATGGCGCAATACGCGCTAACTTTCTAGCGCAGGCCAAGCGGAACCCTAACCAAACCCCTACCTGCCGCGCGCTCGCAGCGCACGGTGAGCTTGTTCGCGCACCCGCGCGATCTGCTCGTCGGTGACGGCACGCTCGAACGAGCGGAACCCACTCAGGCGGAACCCGTGCCGCCCGGCGATCTCCCCGATTTCGCGCACCCGCTCCAGGCTGATGTTTTTGCCCACGCTGTAGTCTTCGTAGCGCCCTTCGAGCGCCAACGCCATCGTCTCGGCCATGCAGGCATAGGACTTGCCGGGCGGGAAGCCGAAGTCGAAACCAAAATCGACCGGCCCTGGCACTTCGACCATTCCCCCTTCGATCACCAGCACGTCGTCGCGGACCTGCGCTACCCGGACCGACACATCGCGCGGGCGGGCCACATCACACACCACCGCGCCGGGGCGCAGGTGCTCCGGCTCGATGATGGCAGTCGTGGCGCTGGTCACCGTGAGGATCAGGTCGGCTTCGTAGATAGCGCGCACATCCAGCCCGGCGGTCACTTTCGCCGCATATCCTTCGCATTCTGCGCGCACGGCATCCAGCCCATCTTGCCGCCGCCCGATCAGAGTCAGCGTGGGGACCTCACGGGCGAGGATTTGCGCACACACGCGGCCAATGGTGCCCGCCGCGCCCACCACCGCCGCCGACGCCTGGCGAAGGTCAATATCCATCAGGCGCGCGGCCTCGCGCACCGCCTCGATCGCCATAAAGACGGTGTAGGCGTCGCCATTGGTCACCGGCATGGCTAGTCGGTCCGCAATCGTCCGGCCCCCATCGCCCACCACCGAGGTATACGCACCCAGACCCAACAGCCGTGCACCCAACTGCTCGGCCTTGTGGCCACACGCCACGATCTTCCGGTAGACCGATTCGACCGGCAGGCGCAGCATCGTTTGTGGAGTAAATGGGCAGGCGATGAACCAGCCGGTCAGTTCCTTGCCGTTATACGCGGAACGAATGCCGCGTATCTCGCTGATATAAACCGGGGGGAAGAACCGCGAAAAAAAGTTGATCTGACCCTCGGTGAGCAGCTTTCCCAGCACGGGATACTTGCGCGCCACGTCCTTTTTGGGGTCGATCGGGTGGATGATGAATGCAAAAGGTTCCGGGTTGCTCACGCCGTTTCACCTGGTGCTGTGCTAAATCGCGCGATTCTCCCCACCAGCGGCAGATTGGGAAACCCCGACTGCCGGGCCAGCGCCTCTTCCGTCTGGTCAGGGTCGGGCACCGTCAGCAGAACGGCCAGCAGCAAAAACAGCAGCGTGCCATACCGCTCGTACTGATGATATTCCTGGAAGAGAACCGGCAGCGTGGCCAG
This sequence comes from Anaerolineae bacterium, assembly GCA_034429275.1. Classification (GTDB taxonomy): domain Bacteria; phylum Chloroflexota; class Anaerolineae; order Aggregatilineales; family Aggregatilineaceae; genus DAOUFU01. The sequence goes on from DAOUFU010000047.1 coordinate 26,365, forward strand.
CGACAGCACCCAATAGAGCAGCACACGCCAGGCCGGTGTGCGATAGAACAAAATCAACAGCAGGGCAAAGCTGTACGGGTTGATGTAAGGGGTCCAGACCAGGCTCAAGACGACGGCCAGCGTCCGCCACTCGGTCAGCCGGTGGCGCATCAGCACCAGGACCAGCAGCGTGACCGCCGCTGCGGGCAACGCTCCCCACGCCCCAAAAACTGAAAAAGGATACTCCGACAGCGTGATTTCACTTTCCGGCGAGGTGCCGCGCGCGATATTCACGTAACTGGGCAGCGTATCCAGCAGAAAGGACGGGTACAGCACCACCGAGACGACAACCACCGTCACCACCAGCAACAGCGCCCGCCAATCGCGCTGCCACAGCATCCGCACGCCCTCTAGCACCAGAACCAGGGGCAGCACGTGCGGTTTGATCCCCATCAGCAGCAACGCGACTCCGCGCCGCCAGCCGACACTTCCGCGCATGATCAGCCACAACCCCACGCCGTTAATCAAAAAATCGGCATTGGCTGCCGCCCACAGCATGATGAAAGCCGGGTGCATCACCAATACCAGCGTGCTCGGACGCCCCATATCGGTGATCACAACCACCCAGGCGGCCACCGTCAGCGCGACCAACAGGCGAGGGGTCGCATAGGCGAGCGGAGCGAAGAAGAACATCAACCAGGGCGAATATGCCTGGGTAGTGGTGAAATCGCCGTAGACCTGGAGATCACGGTCGAAGAGGACATTCTGGCAATAGGGCACGCAGTAGGTATTCTCGCCCCGCCACAGGTTGCGAATCTGCTGGGCGGTGCGCACCCAATCATCGGGGTTGATCGGCTTGAGGCCCGCATAGGCGGCGTAAAGGCTGGCCAGGAAAACCAGCGTCAGCACCAGCGGATAATAACGGGCCTGAAAGACCTGCCGGATCGATTGGAAGCGCCGTGCCTCATTCCCACGGCTCAAGGTACGCCTCCTCGGATTCAATGGTGCGTGGGTAGCGGCGCTTATGCAGCTTGGCCACCGAGGCGCGCACTTTGTGGTGGTCGCTTTCTTCGTAGGTGATGTTTTTGTTGATCACGCGCCGCTCCGGCGAGGCGAACAACACCACGTCCGACTCGATCACGCGGCCCGGCATCACGACCAGGCCCGATCCCAGCCGCGAGTTGTGCCCCACGCAACCGCCGAGCACCGGCTGACCGGTATCCTGGAGCTTACCATCGGCGTTGATGGCGCGCAGGGCGGCGGGCAGCAGGTTGAAATCGGTGAAGGTGGTGCCCGCGCCGACAAACGAGTTGCGCCCCACCACGCACATCTGCAGGCAGGTATTCTGCGCCACGATGGTATATTCCATCAGCGTTGTCATGAACAGGGCCGCGCGGAACGGCAGGAAGCAGTTGTTGCCCACCACGCTCAGCATCAGCTGGCAGCCCTGCGCCACATTGACGTTATCCCCGATGATGCTGTTGTCGATCACCACGCCGGGGCCGATGTAGCAGTTGCGCCCGATGGTCGTCGGTCCCAGGATGGTTGCGGACGGGTCGATGATCGTCTTTTCGCCCACCTGGACCAGGTGCGAGCACGAGATCACCTGCTTCTGCTCCAGGATCGCCCGCCACAGCACCTTGAGCGCGAACAGGTTGTGCCGTCCCAGGTATTCCTCAAACCGGCTCCCGCGCGAGAACACGCCCAGGATGATGTTGGCGAAGTAGAGATGCACCCAGCTCTCAATCGGCAGACATGTGCGCTCGGTGAGCAGATGGGTCAGGTCGAGATCACGGCTGGATTCGCCACCTTTGCCCACCGGGCGAAGGTTCGCCATCGAGTCGGGCACGTTGTAGTAGCCCTTCTCTTTGCACTCGCTCTCAATCGGCACGTGCCGCCAGTGCTTTGGCCCCACATACCCGGTAGGGAAATACCACAAGTCGAGCGGATAATAAAGCGGCTTGCCGTTGACATCCAGCACTGGTTCCAGGCTCGAAAGCGGCACGGCATATCGTCGCCAGGCGCGATCGTCAGCCGGCAGCACGGCGCGCGAGGGCAGGCGGCTGGCCCTGGCCTGCTCGAAGAATTCGCTGAAGAACTCGCGGTCGAAATAGAGATTGTCGCGGTAGACCAGCATCTCGTCTGGGTCGCGAGTCAGGTTGGGCAGGTCATCAATGGAATGGAGAGGCAGCTCAACCGGGCTTGGTCCACATACTTCATCCAGAATGTCGCTGTGATGAATCTTGAGCGGCTTATTCATCACGCTCAGATCGCACCCCGGCTCGTTAAAAGGGGTGATCAGGCGCTTATCTTCGATCACAAATCGACGCATAGCCTGGCCTCATCTTTTCTCTGTGTCTGCCGGCGACGCGCTTTGCGCTCCTCACCCATTGAGCAGCCAATCGCGCAGCGTGTTATTGAAGCGTTCTGGCGAATCGCGCATGATGAAATGCCCCGCATCGGGGAACCATTCGATGCGCGCGTGCGGAACCCCGGCTTTGAGCGTCTCGCGCTCGGTGGGACGCACGATGATATCGCGCTGACCGTACATGCCGAGCGTTGGCACCTGGATCTTGTTCAATTCGGGGCGCAGATCGGTCCGGCGCAGCGTGCCGATGCTTTGGAAGAAGGACTCCACGCTGATCATCGAGACATCTTTGGTGATCATCTCGGCCATCGCGCGCCCGTCCTTCGCCATAAAATGACTGTAGCCGCGCAGAAACAACAGCAGCCCTTTGCCACGAAACAGCCAGAAGATCGAAGCGAGGGTAGGATTACCGGAGAGCTTGAGCAGCAGGTTCAGCGAATTGCCGTTGATCGGCGAGCCGATCACACACACCTTAACCACTTTCTCCGGGTAGCGCATGGTCGTACTGAGCGAGACCGTCCCGCCCATCGAGTGTCCGATGAGTGGGGCTTTTTTGATCCCCATGCGCTCCATGAACTGATAAACCATCTCGACATACATCGGGACGGTGAACGCGTTGGCGTGGCTGGGATGAGTCCCCTTCACCCCCACCACGTCGGATTCGCCAAAGCCGAAAAAATCGAGAGCATAGGTGCGAAAGTCGCGCCCAAGGACCTCGATCGTATCGCGCCACAAAGCCCACGAACCAAGCCACCCGTGCAGCAGCAGCACCGGGCGACCGCGCCCATAGGTTTCGTAATGGATAATTCCCGGATCGGTAACCAATGATGGCACGTCTGGGTAACCTCCAGACCGCACGAAGATAATGGCCCAAATGACAGACTTATGATGCCTACAGGCAAGTACATATCAAAACGGGGCCGCCTGCCCGCATGCAAACGCCCCCGCTGCCTGACCCCTTCATCACCGCGTGCAGCCACCCACCGCACGCGCCGTGTGTCTGCTCGAAAAGGTAATCCCTGGACCCCTTTCAGGCGCGAGCCAGGATTCATCCCCTTGCCGGGCGCACCACAACCGGGCACCGCCCCAGACACTGGACGCAGCGCATAGCCGAACTGGTGCGCGGCTTATGTATCCATCTCTTCAAGGATGGAATAGAGCAGTTCGAGCAGCACGTTCTTGACGCTCTCTTTGTCGGTGGCGATGCAGGGCAGCAGCTTGACATTCTCTTCGATCCGCAGCGCGATCCGCAGGTCTTCTGGGGCCCACGCTTCCGGGTCATCCTGCTTGTTGGCCGCCACAACATACGGCGTCGGCGCATAGGCGCGGAAGGTTTCGAGAATGCTCTTGGCCTCGCGGAAGGTTTCCGGCTTGGCACTGTCCACCATCACCACAAAACCAAGCATCCCTTCGGCCAGGATTTCCCACATGAAGTCGAAGCGGCGCTGACCGGGCGTGCCGAACAGGTAAAGCACCAGGTCATCATCAACCGTGATGCGACCGAAGTCCATCGCGACGGTCGTTTGCCCTTTTGTGCCGTACTCTGCCGAATCCACCGAGATGCTCTCGTCCGTCGTGACGACATCGATCTCACTGATCGAACGGATGAATTCGGTCTTGCCCGCACTAAAGGGGCCAGTGATGACCATTTTGACGGTTTGCATGGGCATGGTCGGTCTCACTCTTCTTGTAGCATACACTGCCTGCCTGGCAGGTTCCCTAAGGATAAAAGTGATAAATCAATGACGAACGGAAAATCCAACCGGGCTGCATGGCCCGGCTCACTCCCTCGGTTAGACTTCCTTGATCCGGGCGATCAGTCGTTCGACAACACTGCGCGCCGGAGCCTGGGTCTGGAGCCGGCGATGACCATCCGGCACTTTGCGATCCTGGGCGTGCTGCATGGCGGGCGATTTGACCAGCTCCACCAGCCCCGCCTGGAGCAACCCATACACGATACGGCGGATTTCGGTCTCCGTCATATTGCACGCTTTTTGAATCTGGCGAATGGAGTTTTTGGGATCGATGAAGGCCACCACTTTCCATTCATCCACACCCAGGTGAATGCCCTTGAACTTATCACCGGGTGTATCGGGGAACTTGAGCGCCATATCGAGATTGGGCAGCTCTTCTTCGAGCGGCTTGACCTCTTTGGCGCGGCGAGTCCCCTCGATGATCACGTTTTTGAGGTCCACCGGCACGGTAATCCGTTCGGGCGGTGGGGTGACTCCATCCTCGAAGATGAACGGCTCTTTGTTCCACGAGATCAGATCGTAGACGATATCCAGCGTGTGCTGCTGAATACTGCGCACCACATCGGCCTGAGTCACATAATTGGCGTTGATCAACATCAGAGCCAGCGCCTTATCGGAATACTTGCTGCCCCGCTCGCGGATCACGCGCGCTTGCTCTGCATTGAGCTTGCCCGCCTTGTGAAGCACGTTGGCCAGGTGCCCATCCTGCTCTCCCGCTGCCGCCAGGATCAACCGCCCTTCACGGAAGGCCACACTCACGCGCTCTTTTCCCGGTATTACCTTCTTACGCTTGTTGCCCGCCCCGTCAGTGATCATCTCATCGGTGACGATTGGCTCAAACACGCGCAAAGTACCGGTCTTTTTTGCCAGATTGATCAGGTTCAAGATTTGTGTTGCACTGAAGTCCGCCAGGTTCCCTTTGAGCGCCATCGATTACGTCCTACCCTTAGGATGAATAACTGGGGCGTGTTAACGGGTGATCTCGATCACAACACTTAGACAATGCGCGCATTATACACCGCTCAAATCACCCAGTCAACCGAACTGGTGAGCGAATGACCGCATCGCCGGGAAAACCTCCCACTGCCAGCCTGTTTGCAGGCTCCAAAGCCGATGACCCCGCTACCCACACCGCTTCTTATGTTTTTCTCAATTCAACCGCTGCGCCCACTGTTATTATATGCTACTGTCAAATGGAATAAGCAGCAATTCCTGGCCCACTTTATAATCTCGACGACATACAGCGCCACACTACGAGCGCGCTCGCACCTGGTGCGCTCGCACCTAGTGCGCAGGTGTTATTGTGAGGCAAAACCGATGCAAAGGCAAATTTGCAAGCGCCGGCAGCGCCATCTGGCTCTGCTCATGGGAATCGCACTCATCCCGTTCGCGCTGGCGGCATGTTTCACCGCATCAAAGCCGGTGACGATCACCGCCACACCCGCTGTCGTTGCCGGGTTGCCTGCCGCACGGCTGAACCCGTTCACCGGCCTGCCCGCCGATCCTGCGCTGTTCGCTCGCCGCCCGATGGCCGTCAAAATTTCCAACGCACCCGATAGTGTCCGCCCCCAGGCCGGGCTGGGCAGCGCCGACCTGGTCTTCGAGCATTATGTAGAAGGCGGCCTGACTCGGTTCACTGCCCTGTTTTGGAGCAGCGTCCCGGCGCGTGTCGGCTCGATCCGCAGCGCCCGCCTGATCGATCTGGAGCTGGTGGCGATGTATGATGCGCTGTTCGTCTATTCGGGGGCGTCCGAACCTATCCGGCAGCGCATCGCCGCGCTGCCCATCGCGCCGCGCGCCTATGAAGGCACGCGGGTCGGCGAACCGCTCTACTACCGCGACCCCTCACTGCCGATGCCACATAACCTGTTTGCTGTGCCTGCGGCAGTGTGGGCACGCGCTGCTGCCGAGAATCTCGACAAACCGGGCGAGTTTGATGGCGGGCTGGTGTTTGACCCGCGCCCACCCGCCGATGCGCCCGCCGTCCGCCAGATCACCATTGACTATGGGCCGGACGAGGTGCGCTGGACTTACGACCCGGACACCAGGCGCTATACCCGCTCCAGCGATGGCGAAATCCACCGCGACGCTTTGACCGATGAACCGATCACCGCGGCCAACGTCGTCGTGATCTATGCGCATCACCAGCCCGACTACACCATCGTGGAAAGTGAGTGGCAGGGCGTCAAGAGTTATTCGATCGAAATCCAGATCTGGACACTCGGCCCGGTGATGGTTTTCCGTGACGGTCGCCGTCAGGCCGGTTACTGGCAGCGCTGGGAAGAAGAAGACCCGCTTGCTCTGACCACCGACCAGGCCGGAGAGCTGCCGCTCGCGCTGAAACCAGGCAACACCTGGTTTGAGGTCGTGCCGCTTGACTTCACTACTGTGATTGTCGAATAATCAGAAGTAAAGTATGCTGTGTCCTCGCCTGCTGTGCCCGCTAACCCGGCTGTGGAGCTGACCATCTGTGTTCGACCTGTTCCGGTTCGTGCAAACCTGGGGCATTTTTGCACTGTTGAGCTTCTTGGCGGCGCGCGAAGCAGCCATCGTGGGCGGAATTTACAAAGACCCGCTGTTGGCGCGGTTTCGCCGTTATGGCCCCGAAGAGGATGAACGTCGCTTCACGCCTCTGGTCGTGCTGCTGGCTCTTTCGGGTGCGTGGTGCATTTCTGGCATCACCGTCCTGCGCAGTCTCTCTCGCTATGGCGCGCTGGTCTCCACTAACAGCCCGACGACGATCCTGGTTGTGCTCGCATTTATGGCGTTTGGCGCGGCGGTGTTCGTGAACAACCAGGGCTACCTGCGCGAGGCGCTGCCGGTGTGGTATTACCAGATGCTCCAGACGGCCACCCGCGAGGAACGACGCTTCATTGCCTATGCCTGGCTGCGCCTGCCGCGCCGGATGCGCTGGCGGCTCAGCGGCGACCAGCGCGCTTTTGGCGTATGGGCCGATATGGTGCGAATTGCGTTCATCTACGGAGCCTACGATCCCAACAGCACGTGGGATCGATGGCAGTAGCCGGTTATGGCGACCTTCAGGGGGTAGAGCGGGGCGAATCGCCTGGAGAGGGAGAAAATAACCGCCTGCTGCTCACATGAACTTCGCGTTCGGCCCCGTCGATCACCAGGCGCAGCGTGCTGCCGGACCCCATCTGCGCCTCGGTGACCCACAAAGCCCCGGAATCAGGAGGCGCGGCGAGCAGCAGTGCCAGCGCGCTCCAACTGGTAAACCGCACGTCGTAGATCTCCATAAAATAATGGGTCAGCATCCCGGTCTGGCCGGAGCGCTGAGTCAGCGATTCTTCTTCGTGGGTCCACAAATACGACAGACTCACTTCGCTGGGCTTGAGATCGGGCAGGAGCTTAGATTCAGTCACCAGTTCCTCATACAGTTCCCGGAATGGCGAGCGTTCGCGCTCTGCCCCGCTGTTGAACCACTCGCGGAACTGATCCAGGTGGCGCACCGGCAGCATGCCGCGCAGATCGGGATCGCCGGGCTTTTCGGGGATCATGGCCCAGCGCGCGAAGATCGCCGGATCGTGGACGGTCAGCGCGCCGCCAATGGGCGACAGCACATACAGCCCCTTTTCGCGGCGGTTGGCATTCAACAGCAGCAGGTACTGGTCGGCGTGTTTGATCCGGCACAGCGCCGCGCAGCTAATACGAATCCACTCGGAGGGGTTCTCGGCAGGTGGAGGCAGGATGTCATTCGTCATCACGCGGTGACCTTTTCTGGCACAGGATGAGAACCACCCATAGCTTACTGCCGATCTTCCCGCCCGCCAAACCAGTTATCGGTCGTGCATCGAACCCGTTTGGAATAAAAAAGATGCCAGACCCAGGCAAGGTCTGGCTCAAAACCGTTTTGGTTTCAAGGCACCGAGTCCTGACTGGATAAGAAAAGAGCACTTGTGAGATAGCCAAAAAATCCCTTGACACGGCGGGGGCGGTCTGGTATCCTTTTTCCCGTCATTCCTGAGTAGCTCAATGGCAGAGCAATCGGCTGTTAACCGATGGGTTGTCGGTTCGAGTCCTACCTCAGGAGCCACGAAAAAACCCCCGGCGGCATCGTCGAGGGTTTTTGTTTTGCGGCCTGAATGGCGCGGTCGACAAGCCACCCCGGCCTAGATCACGAATTTTCCGTCCCGGTAGAACAGGTCGCCGTCAACGGTGATCGTCCCGCCCGACCGCATATCGCAAATCATGTCCCAGTGCACATCCGAGACGTTCACGCTGCCCGTCTCGGCATAACCCTGGCCGACCGCCATGTGAATCGTGCCGCCGATCTTCTCGTCGAACAGAATCGAGCCGGTGAAGCGCTGGATGTCGGTATTGGTGCCGATGGCGAACTCTCCCAGGCGACGCGCGCCGGGCGTATTGATGGTGGCAATGAGAAATTCCTCGTTGGCCTCGGCGTGGGCGTCAACAATCTCCCCATCCTTGAAGCGCAGCTCGATGCCCTTCACTTCGTTCCCCTGGTAAAAAGCCGGGTAGCTGAAGCGTACCCAGCCGTTGACGCTGTTCTCGACCGGCCCGGTGAAAATCTCGCCATCGGGGAAATTCTCGTGGCCGCAGGCGTTTTTGAAGATGCGCCCCTCGATGGACATCTCCAGGTCGATGTGCTCGCCCTGCACGCGCAGATGCTTCCGGCCTTTGAGCCATTCCACCAGCTTTTCCTGCGCGATCTGCACCTGCCGCCATGCCGCGACCGGGTCCTCCAGGTGGACTTTGCACGCCCCGTAAAGGAAATCCTCGTACTGGCGCAGCGACATGCCGCCGCTCTGGGCATAGGCATGGGTGGGGAACTGGGTGGTACAGCGCCGCAGGGTCCCGGCAGCCTCACGCCGCATCTGGATGCTGATCAAGGCATCGCGCGAGGAAGCACGGGCGCGCTGCTGCGCCTGGGGATAGTCGCTCCGGTCGCGCATATTCTCGGCAGCCTCGATGCGGATGATCACCGGGGCCTCTTCGTACATCAGCTTGAGCATCGGGTTAACGTCACGAAGCTGGTCGAGATCGTCGGTTGCGCCCAGCGCGATCGGGTCTTCCTGGCTCATGTGAATGTAGACGACCGGCAGCCCGCCCGCTTTGTACGCTTCTTCATACAGGGCCTGGGCGAGCGGCTCTCCGGCAGGGCTGGTGCTGCGGATCAAAACACGCTCACCGGGTTTGACGGCTGTCGAATAGTTGATCAGCACCTGCGCCATTTTCTGAATGCGATTGTCCATAAGGGTATTTTCTCCACAGCAGGCCGGCGCACGCGGGATGCCTGGCGCGCCGGCCTCACAAGGCGACACAGTGCCGCGCATTGTACCACGTCTGATTGACCAGGGGGGAATGTCACCGATCCAGCAGCGAAAGCCCGGTGCGGGTTTCCACGAAGGCCAGCACACCCTGCCACATGGGGACCATGTGCTGCAAGAAACGCGCGCGCTCATCTTCGGCCAGCGTCGAGATCGAAGCGGCCACTCGTGTCAGCAGGCGCAGCGCGCTGAGCGTCTCCCACAGTTCCTGGTCGGCCACCGGCCCGGCTTCGGCGGTATAGGCGGCGATGAACTGGTCACTGAGCGAAGTCCCGTAGGCGCTCAGGGCGGCGCTGGCGAACCCCACATCGAAGCGGGGATCGGCCAGCACAGCGCTTTCCCAGCCATAGATCAGCGCCACTCGCGCCCCCTCGGCCAGGATGTGATCGAGCCGGTAATCGCCGTGAATGAGCGTGGGCGGCTGCTCGACCATGTGCTCGACTCGCGGCATCAGCCAGGTGAGAATCCGGTCGAGTTCGGGGGTTCTGAGGACTTGGCCGCGCTGAGCCAGCAGCGTCACGATGTAGCGCAGGGGCATCGCAGGCAGATCGGGCAACGTAGGCCAGTACAGCCGGTGGAGCCGGGCCAGTCGGGCCGCGAAATCTCTGCCGACCCGTGCAAAAAAACGCGCCGGGTCGCTGCTCATGCCGCGCCCATCGGCGAATTCTACCAGCAGCCCCAGGCGGCGGCTGCGAGCGGTCCAGCTCAGGGCATACGGTTCAGGCACGCCTATATTGCGCGCGCTCATGCCGGGAGCGCCTGCGTTGTGCGCGTGCAGGGCACGCAGCGTGGTGAAGCAGCGCAGCGCCTCGGACGCAGCGGGAATGCCATAGCGCAGCAGCAGGACGTAGGGGGGAACGCCGGGCGCTTCCAGGCGGTATCCCTGGCCGCGCTTGCCATAGCCTGCCGGGACGGGGACCGGCGTGGCATTCACCAGCTTCCCGAAGGCCAGCCAGAGCAGACTCTCAAGATCAGGATCGGGGCGTTCCGGGGTCATTCGCTTGTCCCGGCGGCGATATGCGCCCCTGTGTTGTCGGAGGTGCTGGCGTCCTGGTGGGCCGCCAGCGCCACCTCCATCTCGGCGATCATGTCTGCCAGGCCGTCGATCACCGTGTTGGATTCGGCGAGGAAGCACAGGCCGTTATGCACCGTTTCGAGCAGGCTGCGCTCTGGCCCCTGGTCCAGGACAATGCGCAGTTGGGCGAGCGCCTCGTCGCGTCTGCCGAGCACCAGCAGCGCCTGGGCGTAATCCATGCGCGTCCACATATTGCGCGGATCGTCGTCCAGTTCGAGCAGGGCATTCTCCAGCACCCGCTCGAAGTAGTGACGGGCCTCTTCCAGGTTGCCCAGGCGGGTATGCAGCGCCGCCAGGTTGATGATGGGATAGGACGACGCGGGTGTACACTTGCGGGCTTTGTCATAGGCGCGCAGAGCTTCCTGGTAGCGCCCCTGGCGGCGGTAGAGTCCGCCCAGCGTGCCATAGTACGACTCGCCGTCCATATCGGTCAGCGAAGGATCGGGTTTGAGCGCGTCGAGCAGACAGATTTCGGCCTGCGCCCACAGCCGGTCGCGTTCTTCCATCCGGTCAGGGTCGGTGATGGCATCGCCTTTGCGACGCAGTGCCAACCCCAGGGCAGCCAGTGCCGGGGTGAAGGTGGCTTCGGGCTTGAGCGCAGACTGCAAGTACTCGATAGCCTTGTCGAATTCCTTGCGCGCGGTGTAAAGATAGCCCAGCAGGTAGTTAGTGGCCTGGTTGGTCGGCTCAAGCTCGTGGGCAGCGGTCAGAGTTTTGAGCGCGGTCGCCAGGTTGTGCGCGCGTACTTGCTGTTCGGCAACTAGCTGCAACGAGACCACCCGCATCGAGTCGCGGCCATACTTGCGGATGTCCTCGATCTCGGCGCGGTTGTGCTCGACCAGTTGAGCCACATCGCGGGTGAGCCGATCGCGCAGCTCGGCCAGTTCCTTCTCCCGGACGGCCAGTTCGCTTTCGCGCTCTTTGGTGCGGCGCTCCATCTCGTCCACTTTTTCGATGGCCCGCTCGAATTCTTCAAGGATGCTGCGGCGCAGGATATACGCGCCCACTGCTAGCAGAACGCCAACAATGGCCGAAGCTGCCTCAACAAAGCTCAGCAGCAGCCCGGCAAATTCGGTGGTCTCGTTAGCACGGTCGAGAATCGCCTGGGCGGTGTCGGGCGTGACCGGTTCCCCGACGGTAACGGGCTGAGGGTGGCGATCGAGATCGTTGTGCCGGGCCTGAAACACGGCATAGAAAGCCAGCAGGATCGCGGCGGCTGCCAGCACATAAATCACAAACATGTGGTTGAGGCGCGATCGGGTTTGTTTCTGTAGCTCAGACACCGCTGATCCTCCCTGGCGTGGCCCGCGCGGCGCTAGACCTGCTCGACGCCGCTGCCCGCTGCCGCCTGACAGACATATATCTCCGGCGTGAGGCCGCTGCCCTGCTCATAGGCCGGGCCAACCGCCGCCACAAACGACTCGACCGTGTGCTCATCCACCAGCGCGACGGCGCAGCCACCAAACCCCGCGCCGGTCATACGTGCGCCGAAACAGCCGGGCTGCGCATTAGCGAGGTCCACCATCAAGTCAAGCTCGCGGCAACTGACCTCGTAATCGTCGCGCAGGCTGACGTGCGACGCTTTCATATACTGCCCGGCGGTGATCATGCCGCCGCCATGTGTGCGATTGCTCAGCATCATGGCGGTCGATTGGGTGCGCAGGTTCTCGGTGACAATGTGTCGGGCGCGGCGGTAGAGCACGTCGCCCAGGCGATCGCGGGCATTCTCCACCATTTCGCGCGTGGCGTCGCGCAGCGCCGGGACGCCCAGAATTCGGGCGGCTTCTTCGCACTGAGCGCGTCGCAGGGCGTATTCAGAATCCACCAGGCCGCGCTGCTTGCGAGTGTTCATGATCACCACGCTGAGGCCCGCCGGGATCGATATCGGGCGCGCCTCCAGGCTGCGGCAGTCGATCAGCAGCGCATGGCCCTCGACCCCCATCGCCGACGCCATCTGGTCCATCACACCACACGGCATCCCGATGAACTGGTGCTCGACTTCCACCCCTGCCAGCGCCTTATCTTTTTGGGACATGGTGGCACCGGCCAGGGCCAGGCCCAATTCGATCATCACCACTTCGACGGCGGCAGATGAGGACAGGCCAGACCCCACCGGAATATCGCCGCCCATCACGGCATCGAAGCCGGGCAGTGTATAACCCCGCTCGCCGAGCCACCACAGCGACCCGCGCGGGTAGCGGCTCCACGCAGGCAGATCGTCGCGCCGCAGGTCGTCCAGGCTAAAGGTCGTCTCGGCTTTGAAATCCGCCGAGACAAGCGTCACCTGGCGATCGGCGCGGGGCCGCGCGGCAACAAAAATCGCGCGATCGATGGCGGCTGGCAGCACAAACCCGTCGTTATAGTCGGTGTGCTCGCCGATCAGGTTCACCCGGCCCGGCGCACGAGCCAACAGGCCCGGTGCCTGGCCAAAACGGTCGGAAAAAGTTGCTACAACAGTCTCGCGTACTGACATCATCCTGTCCTGGTCTACTGGTAAGGCGCTGCGCCCGGCGCTCAGGGTATTCAGGCGCGCGTGTAATGAATATCCGAAAGTTCGCGCAGACGCGCGGCGGCCTGCTCTGCGGTGATATCGCGCTGGGGCGTCCCCAGCAGCTCGTACCCCACCATGAATTTACGAATCGTCGCGCTGCGCAGCAGCGGCGGGTAGAAATGGGCGTGCAGATGCCAATAGGGATGATCTGCGCCGTCGGTGGGCTGTTGGTGAAATCCCATACTGTACGGGAACGCCGTGCGGAACAGGTTGTCGTAGCGGACGGTGATCTGGTGCAGGATGTCGGCCAGGGCGTCGCGCTCAGCGGAGTCTAGATCGGGGATGCCGGGCACTGGCCGGTGTGAGATCACCAGCGTTTCGAAAGGCCACACGGCCCAGAAGGGTACGACAACCGTCCAGTGATCGTTGCGCGCCACGATGCGCTCGCCGCGCCGGTGTTCTTCGGCCAGGTAATCGGCCAGCAGGGTCGTGCCGTGCGCGTTGAAGTAGCGGCGTTGGGCGTCCAGCTCCTTGCTCACCTCGCGTGGCATATGCATGGTGGACCAGATCTGGCCGTGAGGGTGCGGGTTGGAACAGCCCATCATCGCGCCCTTGTTCTCGAAGACCTGCACATAATTGATGAAGTCGCGCGCGCCGAGATCGAGGGTTTGATCGGCCCAGGTATCGACTACCGGGCGAATATCGGCGGTCTGCATCTGGGCCAGCGCGAGATCGTGGCGTGGGCTGAAGCAGATCACCCGGCAGATGCCGCGCTCGGCTTCCAGGCGAAACAGCGGGTGATCATCCGGCGCGCCGTCAGTGGGATCGGGCAGCAGCGCGGGAAAGTCGTTGTCGAAGACAAAGGTGCCGGTATAAGCAGGGTTGCGTTTGCCCCCTGCGCGAGGGTTGCTGGGGCACAGGTAACAGGTGGGGTCATACTGCGGGCGCGTCTCCGGCGGCAGGTCTTCGACCTGGCCCTGCCAGGGACGTTTGGCCCGATGCGGCGAGACCAGCAGCCACTCATCGGCCAATGGGTTATAGCGACGGTGCGGGTGTTCGGTGGGATCAAAGGCAGTCATGATGAACGATCCAGTTCTCACCCCAGGTGCCGGGTGATATGCGCAGCCATCAAACCTGCGCTTAGTGTACAAAGGGCGGGTGTTTTTAGCTATGTGGGCAGAACCGCCAGCGACAGGTCACCCCTGCCGCTGGCGGATGCTTGTGATGCTGTGCCGCGCTACTCGATTTCCAGGGCGACCGGGCGCTCAAAGGTCATACCGTTGACGGTGACGGCGTGAGTCGGCCACTTTTCCATTGCGGTCAGGATTTCGGCGGGCTTGCCGGCTTCCGATACCATGATCGTATCTTCGACTTTGGCACCGGTGATCGTCGGGTTCCAGGCACAGGTCATGCCCACTTCCAGCGGTGTGAGGTCGTTGGGAGTGACAAGAGTCTCGCGTGCGGCATAGCCGGCGGTACCGCCCTGGTGATGCAGCTTCCACTCGCCGGGGAATCCCGCCTGAGCATAGGCATTTTCCAGCACCTTGAAGATATCGGCCATGGTCGCGCCGGGCTGCGAGGCCGCGATCACAGCGGCATCGACCTCGGTGCAGGCGATCATCCGGCGGCGCAGGTCGTCGGAGAGCTTGCCAAAGTGAACCAGCCGCGTCACCGAACAAACCAGGCCATCCTTGCGCCCGCACAACACCAGCATGGCATAGCGATCCAGGATTTTGGCGGTGGCCATCGGGTGGCGGTAGTTGCGGATGCGCTCATCGGTGGCGACCAGCACCACAATGGGAGTCACGCCCCGGCTGCGGGTTTCGTAGCCCAGCGCGGCGGCAATCTCGAACTCGCTGTGGCCGGGTTTGACGCGGTAAATAGCGCGATGCATGGCGTCGGCGCAGGTCGCGCCCAACGCGCGGAAGCGGTCCCGTTCTACAGGCAGCAGGCGCGCGCGCAGCCGCGAAATCTCCCCACCCAGGTCGATCAGGCCGGGCATGGCGACATCCGAGGCGATCCGTGTACCGGGGATGGGGGGCGCAGCATCGTACCAGGGGGAAACGTGAAGCTCAAAACCGCGCGCTTCGATCTTGTCCTCGCTGCGGAAGCGCGGTCCCTCGATGGTGTTCGTCCACACCTGCGCACTGTCGGCGGTGATGACAACGGTTCCAACGCCAACGGTATCGGCGGTGTTGATCGCCGTATCCAGCCCGCCGGTGATCCAGGCGACGCTGTTAACGCTGCGCAGCCAGAGCGTGTCCACCTGGTGAGCGGCCATCAGCTCGCGGGCGCGGGCCAGTTTGGTTTGTACTTCCTGCGTGTAATCCATTGTGAGTGCCCTCAAAAGAATGGTATGAAATCCACATCAGTGAACCGATCTAAAGGGTACCACAGGCGGCGCTTTTGGGCGAAGACCTGCCCGCGCAGGGCGGGCAGTTTTATATACAACTCTTACGTTACTATGGCACAAAACCCGTTACAATGAGCCGCTGCTGGCAGTCACATTGGCGGAGTGCCAGCCGGGGTGCAACCCGCCGCGCGCGGGTGCATCCAACACAACGGCTGTATTGTGGCGCAATCGCTGCATAGAATTGAACAGACACCACTCAAGAGGAGCATAGGAACTCATGGCGAAGCAGCTTGTTTTTGATCAAGACGCCCGCACCGGCCTGAAGGCGGGGATCGATACGCTGGCGAAGGCAGTCATGACCACGCTGGGACCCAAAGGCCGCAACGTGGCGATCGACAAGAAGTTCGG
>DAOUFU010000048.1:0-6888 GCA_034429275.1 Anaerolineae bacterium
AGCTGCTGGACCGGCGTCATCCCATACCGCTCGATTGAGTTTTCGACCTGCGGCAGTGATTCAGCTACGTGTAAATGGATCGGCATGTGATGCTGCCCGGCAAGGTCCACGATTCTCCGCAGAAACTCCGGCGGACAAATATAGGGTGAGTGTGGACCGAGGCAGGTATGGATGCGGCCCTCCGCGCGATTATGCCACTCCATACTGAACGCAAGTTGCGCATCGGTGCCGGGACCAATCTCTTTGTCATCCCCTATGCCAAATACGCACCACGCCAGTTGGGCCTTCAGGCCGCTCTCTTCAACCACCTGAGCCACTCTGTCCATGTGGAAATAGTGATCGTTGAATGCCACCGTACCGGATCGGATCATCTCGCAGGCGGCCAGGGCCGCGCCCCAGTACACATCCTCCGGTGTCAGCGCGCTCTCGGCCACCCATATTTTCTCGTTGAGCCAGCGCGGAAACGGGAGGTCCTCAGCCCAGCCACGCTCGAACGTCATCGGCACGTGGCTGTGCGCATTAAAAAAGCCCGGCAGCGCCACTTTATGGCGACCGTCAATCACATCGTCGGCCTGCGTGTCCTCTGGAACCGTCCCGATACGTGCGATCCGTCCTCCCTCGATTAACAGGTCCACATCGCGCAGGATTGTTCCGGCTGCATCCAGTGTCACCACATCCACATGCCTGATCCACAGACGGCTCATCGTTCCCTCCATAAGCGAGCGCACAGCATACCTTCTGGCCTGACACCTGCATTGTACTGGCAACCGCTGGCCATCACAATACATCTGCGCAGAACTCGCCCTCTTAACGGATGAGAGGCTTTGCGCTACAATCAAGGAGATTGATTGCGCCGGATGAATGATCTGGGGAAATGCTAATGGCACTCACCATCTATAACGTGCTGCGCCGCGAGAAAATGCCGTTTGAGCCGCTTCACGAAGGCAAAGTCAATATGTATGTCTGCGGCCCGACGGTATATGACCATGCCCATGTAGGCCACGCCAAGACTTACATCTCGTTCGATGTTGTCGTGCGCTATCTGCGATTCAGCGGCTACGATGTGCTCTACGTTCAGAACCTGACCGATGTGGGCCACCTGCTAGATTCCGGCGAGGATCGCATTCTCAAAAAAGCACGCCAGTCGCAGGCGGTGCCGATGCAAATCGTTGAAACCTACGCGCGCAGCTATTTTGAAGACATGGATGCGCTTGGAGTCACGCGCCCTGATATCAGCCCCCGCGCCAGTGGCCATGTCCCCGAACAGATCAGGATGATCGAAACCTTGATCGCCAAAGGCCATGCCTATGTAACCGACCAGGGCAACGTGTACTTCGACGTCCACAGTTTTCCGGACTATGGCAAGCTCTCAAACCGCCAGTTAGCCGAACAGGAAGCCGGCTCGCGCGAGGACATTCGCGACGATAAGCGCAACCCGGAGGACTTCGCCCTGTGGAAGCACGCCGATCCAGAACATATCTTGCGATGGGACAGCCCGTGGGGTGTAGGATACCCAGGCTGGCACATCGAATGCTCGGCGATGGCGCAGAAATACCTGGGCGATACCTTCGACATTCACGGCGGCGGCGTGGATAACATCTTTCCGCATAACGAATGCGAGATCGCACAAAGCGAGGCGGCCAATGGGGTCGAGTTTGCCCGCTACTGGATGCTGGTTGGCAGCCTGACGGTACCCGACGAATTCGGCATCCCGGTCAAGATGTCAAAAAGCCTGGGCAACTTCTACACCGTCAAAGATGCCCTCAAGCTTCACCGGCCCGAAGTGCTGCGCACGTTTATTTTGGGCGGCCACTACCGTAACCCGATCGTGTTTAGCCTGGATGCACTCGAAGCCGCCAGCAAAGGCTGGGAACGATTGTATGGCGCAGTCAGGCTCACGCGCGAAAAGATGCGCACTGCCCCGCCTGGCGATGCAGGGAACGCTTTCCAGGAGGTTCTGGACCGGACCCGGCAGCAGTTCATCGCCGCAATGGATGATGACTTCAACGCACCCGGCGCACTGGCCGCGCTCTATGATCTCACGCGCGAGGTCAATATCTTGCTCAATAGCGGCCAGGAAGTCGGCCAAAACGTGCTTTCCGCCATTGATGCCACCTATCGCAGCCTGGGCGGGGATGTGCTGGGTATCGTGCCCGAAGATATTGCCGCCGGCGTCGATGCGGCGGCTGCCGAACGCCAGGATGGACTGATCCGTTTGCTGATCGATATGCGTGCCCAGGCGCGCGCTGCCAGGGATTTCGCCACCGCCGACCGCATCCGCAATGAGCTGGCAGCGTTGGGGATCACCCTGGAAGATCGCCCCGATGGGACCATCTGGCGCTTGGAATGAGTTTGCCTTAGCTGTGGATTCTGACCGGTGCGCGGCGGCGTGGCTCTGCCGCGCACCCCTATCAATCTGGGGACAGACGTATGGCCGAATACCTGTATGGGCGCTGGGCGGTGCTGGAGAGTCTGCGTGCCAAGCGCCGCCAGTTTGAGCAGCTTTTGCTGGCCGAAGGAATCGACGAAAAAGGTGTGGTCGAGGCACTGGCTACCGAGGCTGGGCAGAACGGGGTGCCGGTCCGACGTGTACCTCGCCGCGTGATCGACGATCTCGCCAAAGGAGCCAACCATCAGGGCGTAGCGCTGCGGGTCGGCCCTTATCCCTATGTCACTTTGGAGCAAATCCTGGTCCGGGCATTCGAACGCGAAGAGCGTCCATTCATTCTGGTGCTCGATCTGCTCAAGGACCCGCAGAATGTCGGTGCACTGCTGCGGGTAGCCGATGCCGTAGGGATACATGGCGTGGTCCTGCAAGAGCGGCGGGCCGTCGAGATTACCCCCGCCGTAGTTAATGCGTCCTCCGGGGCAGCCGAGCATTTGCCCGTCGCGCTGGAAACTAACCTCGTCACCGCACTGCGGCGCTTCAAAGAAGATGACATCTGGATCGCCGGTTTGGATATCGGCCCAGACACGTCCACGATGGATCGTGTTGATCTCAACCGTGCGCTGGCGCTGGTTATGGGCAGCGAAAGCGACGGTTTGCGCCGCCTGGTCCGCGAGACGTGCGATTTTCGGATCACGCTGCCGATGCGCGGTCATGTCCAAAGCCTGAATGTGGCTACTGCCGGGTCGATCGCGCTCTATGCCGCCTGGCAGGCGCGCGGTTGGCAGGGGTGGACACCGCCGGCTTGATTCTCCCACGCGGAACCAGAGGCGATCCTGCGCTCTGCATTTGCTCGCGTGGGGTACGAAATCGGGTGTATACTATAGATAGAAGCCTATCTTCCCGGCTCATCTGGAACCAACACTCTCTGATTAGGGCAATCATAACCGTCTGTGACGGCCAGCCCACCTGGATTATCAGGTTCAGACATAACCAGGAAGGGGGCTTCTTTCTTGTTCGCACCTGGAGTGAATCCGTACCCCACGCGTAGGCCAAACGCCCGTGTCCTTCCCGCGCGATTCTTTGACAGCCGACCCGCGCGATGTTACCATCCATCTCGACGCGCGGACAATCGATCAGCAGGCATAGGGACAACAGCCAACCGGGGGGTGACTCGCCGGTTTTTGTTTGCTGACCGGTGAATGTCTCTCGTGCAGGACGGAGGAACCGGCATGTATATTCGCCGCGATAGGTCAAATCTACATTTCGGACGCCAGGCCCGTCGGGGGATCAGCCGGTCGCTGTTGGTAGTGTGGGCAGTCACCATTCTGTTTGTCCTGGGCGTTCTCTGGAAGTTCGACAGCGTTCAGTCGTGGGCACTGGCCGGGCTGGGCGCAGAACCCACTGCCACGATGGACCCTGTCTCCCGCGCGCAGCTTGGCGAACGGGCCTACCTCTCTGGTGATATCGAAAAAGCCATTCAACAGTATGGTGAGGCTCTCCGCATTGCCCCCAACAATATGGATATTCGCTTTGAGTATGGCCGGATGTTGATCTATCGCAGTTATTCCGGGCGCAGCTACGCCTATCGTGCCCAGGAAGCCTTACAGGTGGCCCAGGAAGCCGTCGAAATGGCCCCGGAAGACCCGCGTGCCCAGGCGTTGTTATGCAGCGCCCTGGTAGCCAATAATCGCGCCGAAGAGGCAATCCAGGCCGGGCTGCGCGCGGTCGAGCTGGCCCCTAATTTCTCCGAAGCACACGCTTATCTGGCGATGGCCTACTATTGGGCCGGGCGCTGGAATTCCGCTTTGCCCGCAGCGAACAAGGCCGTTGAGCTGAATGATATGAGCCTCGACGCCCACCGGGCGCTGGCTCTTGCCCTGGCCTTCATCGGCGAATACGATGCCGCCATTCAGCAGTTCGAACGCGCGATTCAGATTCACCCGCGTTTCGATGTGCTGTATTTCGAAGTGGCCCAGTATTACATCGCCAAGAACAACTACGATGCGGCGATCCTGTCCTATGACCGCGTGCTCTCTATGGAGCCAGATAACGTCAAAGCATACACCCGCAAATGTGAGCTGTATACGCGTATGCGCGAAGACTCCCTGGCGCAAGAAGCCTGCGAGCAAGCAATCCAGTTGGACAATTCCTACCCCGAAGCCTACCGGCAATTGGGCATGGTAAAGTACATGCGCCGCAACTACGAGGGCGCAATTGAAGATTTCCAACGCTGCAACGCCATCCAAAACGAGCAGAATATCCCGTTGGCCAGCCAGGAAATCGAGTGCTATTACATTCAAGGACTGGCCTGGGCGCTGCTTGCACGCTGTGATGAAGCCTGGCCTGTGCTGCAGAGTGCCCTACAAATGAACCCCGACGAGGGAATCAAAGGGCTGATCAATAAGGGGCTGATGTCCTGCGTCAATGCTGGAGACCGCGACATTAGCGAAATCCCGACAGCCATTCCGCCGACTCCGGTTCCCCCGGAACCGATTGGCGTATTCTAGGGAGCCGTTGTATGTATCTTCGCACTCCCAAACGCTACCGTCCCGGTCGCCGGCGTCAACTTCGTTTGTTCTCCGCTCGCTCAGTCTTGATGCTGGTTGTGATCGGTGCGCTCGCCTATGGAGGCGCGGTAATCTGGGTGAATCAACAGCAGGTGCGCGATCGCGTGCTGCCTGAGCTTGAGGATATTGCCGAGGCCGTTCAGACGCAGGTCGCGCCCAGGCCTACCCCTACCCCCACTCCGGATATCATCACTGCTCAAACACGCTGTAACAATGCGCGTGCTGTGGGTACACTCGACAAGATCATCACCGACTGCCGCGAATTGGCCGAAAGCCAACCGAACGATGTGTCTCTTCAGTTTGAGATGGCGCATCTGATGGTTCTGGCCTCCAACTTTGGCCGCGACGCCCAGATGATGGACGATGCGATGGTGTTTGCCGAACGCACCATCAACGCTAACCCAGAAGCTCCTCATGGATGGGCTATTCGTGCTCTGGTTCTCGATTGGCAATCTGAAGAAGGAAAAGCGCTGGCATCGGCCTTACATGCACAGGCTCTTGACGACGAGTTCGCGCCCACATATGCCTTTTTGGGCAGCATCTATTTCGACCTGGGCAAAACAGACCTGGCTCAGACCTATCTGAGGCGAGCGCGCGAACTGGACAGCGGAGGCCTTGTCATTGCCGATACGTTCCGCATTGAAGGGTGGATATACGAAAATCAGGCAGATTACGAGGCAGCTCAGCGTGCCTACCGCACTGCGCTAGACTATGCACCCAATCAGACCTACCTCTCGGCGGCTCTCGCCTCAGTCTATCTGCGACTCAACCAGCCCGATCGCGCCTTCGACGAGCTGGAGCGCGCACTAGAGCGCAATCCCGAAGACCCGCTCGTTCTGTTCTCGCTGGGCCGCGCCTATGTAAACACAGGCAATCCTCAACGCGGCGAGGAATATTACCGCCGCTGTCTCGACTATGACGCCAACAATGCCTTGTGCCTATCCTATCTTGGCGGGCTTCAACACAGCGTGGGAGACTACGCCAGCGCCACAAATACATTAGAGCGTGCACTTCAATTAGGATCAGATGATCTGTGGGATTATTACCAGTTGGGGCACTCATACGCTGCGTTAGGCCAATGCCCCCAGGGACTGAACTACCTGCGCGAAGGATACCGGAAGGCCACCACCGCCAGGCAGCGCGACGAGACTCTGATCGATTTTCTGGCCGATCAACTTGCCGCCTGTGGGGATATCACCACTCCGCTTGAAAACCCACCCTCGCCGGAAGCAACCGAGGTCGAATCCGTCGATAATTTCTAACACATTTCTAATTCCCCTCTTTTAGCAAACTTACGCTTTGAGTGCTAATTTATGCTTGACAGTCCCGCATAGGGTTGCTAAGATGGAGCACGAATTAGCACTCTCTGGCATAGAGTGCCAACCCTCATTTCTTACATTTCAGGAGGCAAGCCGTGACCATTAAACTACGCCCTCTTGCTGACCGGGTTGTGGTACAGCCTATCGAACGCGAAGAAACCTTTGCTGGTGGCGCGCTGGTACTGCCCGAAACCGCGAAAGAAAAGCCTCAGCAAGGCACGGTTATCGCCGTGGGTCCTGGTCCGCGTGACGAAGACGGTGACCGCATCGAAATGGATGTCCATGTAGGTGATACCGTGCTCTATGCCAAATACACGGGCACAGAGATCAAGCTCGATAATCAGAAACTGCTCATCCTGAAGGAAAACGACATCCTGGCAGTGATCGAGAACGCCAATTAGCTTTGTAGGATTCGGTTGTTCGGTTCACTCTCCGCCCCGGATGCGGCGGATTCCATGTGACCTTGTGAGGAGATAAAACCTATGGCGAAGCAGCTTGTTTTTGATCAAGACGCCCGCACCGGCCTGAAGGCGGGGATCG
The DNA here is from genome assembly GCA_034429275.1 of Anaerolineae bacterium. GTDB lineage: Bacteria > Chloroflexota > Anaerolineae > Aggregatilineales > Aggregatilineaceae > DAOUFU01. Next base: position 6,816 of record DAOUFU010000048.1, read on the forward strand.
ATACGCTGGCGAAGGCAGTCATGACCACGCTGGGACCCAAAGGCCGCAACGTGGCGATCGACAAGAAGTTCGG
>DAOUFU010000049.1:0-1593 GCA_034429275.1 Anaerolineae bacterium
CTGCTGGATGTGTGCGGGCACGGAGTGGCATCGGCGCTGCTGTCGGTCAGCGCGCTGAACATGCTCCGTTCGCAATCGGCCAACTGCGATTTCCGCGATGCGGGCGCGGTCCTCTCGGCGGTCAACGACGCCTTCCCCATGCAGAAACACAACAACCTGTTCTTCACGCTATGGTATGGGGTCTACCACGTGCCGTCGCGGACGATGCGCTACGCGAGCGCCGGCCATCCGCCTCCGATGCTCGTCAGCAGCGCAGGCGCAGTGGAGCGCCTCTCCTTCGGCAATCCGATCATCGGGGCGTTTCCCGGCGTGAAATACGCAAGCGCATCGGTTGAGATTCCGCCCGCATCGCGGCTCTACATCTATTCCGATGGGGTCTACGAAGTCGAAGGCCCCGACGGCGCCATGTGGGACCTGGATTCGCTTCAGGCTTTTCTTGCCTGCCCGCGCGAGAACGAGCTGGAAGCGCTCCACCTAAAGATGCAGCAACTCCGCGGTGCGGAGGCCCTCGAAGACGATTTCTCGATCCTTAGGGTGACCCCCGAGTAGCGAGTGCGGTTCAGACGTAGTACTCGCGCAGAAGGTCCGCCGCGCTCTGGTCGAGCGACTCCGCCCGGCGGAGCTCTTCGAACTGATCCAGCAGGTCCTCGGGGCGAAGCCGCTTCTTTTCCGAGCCGCGGATATCACGGATCACCTTGCCGCGATGCATCATCACCAGCCGGTCTCCGAGCCGGGCTGCCTGCTGCATGGAGTGGGTCACCATCATGGCGGTGAGGCCGTCGCGCGCGATAATCTGATCGCTCAGCGAAGCCACCTGATCCGCGCTCTTGGGATCAAGCGCGGCGGTATGCTCATCCAGCAGCAGCAGTTTTGGCTTGCGCCATGTTGCCATCAGCAGCGTCAGGGCCTGGCGCTGTCCCCCCGACAGGCTGCCGATCGCGTTGTCCAGCCGGTCCTCCAGACCCATGTTCAGCTGGCGCACGGCCTCGCGCATCCGCGCTTTCAGTCTTGAGCCCATCAGGGGGCGAAGCCCGCGCGGCATCCCGCGGCCCGCTGCCAGCGCGAGGTTCTCCGCAATCGAGAGGTTCGGCGCGGTGCCGCTGAACGGATTCTGGAATACGCGCCCGATCAGCTTTGCGCGCTTGTGCTCCGGCCAGAACGTGACGTCCTGGCCCGCGATCAGCAACCTTCCCTCATCGACGAAGAAGGTGCCGGCCACCGCGTTCAACAGCGTGGATTTTCCCGAGCCGTTCGTCCCGATGACAATCAGGAACGACCCTTCCTCGAGCTTAAGATCCACGCCCTGCAGCGCGCGCACCTCGTTCGGCGTCCCTGCGTTGAAGGTTTTTCGAATGGACTGAATCTCAAGCATGGGCGGTCCTCCAACGCCCCTTTCCTGTCCGTTTGAGCGCGCGCGGCAGCACCAGGGCGAGAAAGACGAAGGCGGCGGTGATCAGCTTCAAGTCGTTGGGATTCAGCCCCCAGCGCAAGGCCACCGCAATCAGAAGCCGGAAGAGCACCGAGCCCATCACGGCGCCGGCAATGGCATAGCCGAGCTGCCGCGTGCCCACCAGCGCTTCGCCTATGATCACG
>DAOUFU010000050.1:0-23745 GCA_034429275.1 Anaerolineae bacterium
TTCCACCTGCTGGCCGGGTGGGATGATTGGAAAACCTGCCTGGCGGGTGGGCGCGATCGCTCGCTGGGTGAACTGGCGCTAGACGACTCCGGCTTGCCGCCCGACCTGGCATGGTACGGGGCAGGCGGATACCTGGGGCTGCGGGCAGAGCCTCGCCTGTTTCAACAGGCGGTCAGTCAGGATTCGCGGATCGCGCCGCTGGCCGGGCAGTGGGGCGCAGTGCGCGATGAATTGGGCACAGTGTACTGGATCGACACCGACCGGCGCTCTGTTCAGCGCCTGCGACCGCGACAGACTCAACCGGAGACGTTTTATCCCCCACAGGCCGGGTCATCTCTTTCCATTCCTGCCCCCTCGCCCGGTGACTTTGTGCCGCTTCCGCAGCCCCAACCGGCCCCTGCGCAGGGACTCATCCTGGGCGGGCTGGCGATCACCAGCCTGCACGAACTGGTGGTGGGCTATCTGCCGCGCGAGGGTGAGCCGGGCGGCTTGCTGGTGTTTGATGCCTATCAGGCAGGCGGACAGGCTGCTCCGCGCGTGATCGCGTTTGCGCCCGGCGAAGATTTCGCGCCCAGGGCCATCGCGCCCACGCCCGATGGCGGGCTGCTTGTGCTGGGCACGCGCCAGCGGGGCGGTGATCGTCCCTGGCTGTGGCGGTTGTTCCGAGACCTCACGCCGCCGGGCCGGTTTGCTGCGGGCGGCGCTTTCCAGCCGGCAGATGCTCCGGCCCCTGCGCCCGATCCGGCTCCGCGTGTGCCGCTCGACCTGGCGCTGGACCGATTGCCCGGCACGCCAGTGAGCGTGGCAGCAGGGCCGGAGGGCAGCGCGTTGGTGCTGTGCGATCCCGGCTCAGATATGGCACCCTCGGTGATCGCCTGTTTTTATGGGGATGATCTGAGCGCGCATACTGCGCACCCGCTCACCGTGATGGTGCACGACCTGGGCGCGCTCGAAGGTGCCGGGCCGGAGATTCGACCTGTGCGCGCCGCCGCCATGACCTGCCTGATCCTGGACCCCGCACACCCGGACGATATCGACTGGCTGGCCGATGCGGGCGCGCAGGCGCAGAGCCTGGCCGATGCGCTGGGCCGCGAAGCTGCAGAAGGAACCGACGACGGGGCTGTGCTGGCGCTGCCGGTAGCCCTGCTGATCGCAGTCGATCAGGCCGGGAACCAGGCCATCGCCTACACGCTGCGCCTGGAACGCGCCGGGGGCGCGTGGGTGCCCGGCACGCTCAGTCTGGAGGTCCAACCCGACTATCTGCCGATGCGTCACTGGGCAGGCCGCGGGCTGGCCCAACAGGGCAGCCGCGTCTTTTACGACACCACGTCAACTTCCGGGCGCGTGCGCTGGCTGTCGCTCATGATGTTCGGCGATCCGCGCTATGCGCAGCGCGGGTCGCTGCTCACGCCCATCGACTTCCCCGCCGATCTACCCGTGCAGCCGTTCGATGGCGAGGTAATGGGGTGTGTCTGGCACCGGCTGATGGTGGATGCCGTTCTTCCGGCGGGCACGCGCATCAGCGCCCGCGCCCGCGCCGCCGATACCCTCGACGCGCTGCCTTATGAGGTGTGGCACGAACAGCCTGCCTTTGTCTTGCGAAGCGGCGGTTCCGAGCTGCCCTTTTATACCCTGCCCGCACTGCGCCCGCCCGATCCGGCAACCCTGGATGAGCAGGCCCTGGACGATGAGATCGCGCGAGCGGTTCAGTCCGTCCCCACGCGCACCGGCGCAGCGCGTGCCGGGACCTGGGAACTGCTGCTGCAAGAGGTGCGCGGGCGCTATGTGCAGTTCGAAATCACGCTGGAAGGCACGGGCGCGGCTACTCCGCGCCTGTACGCGCTGCGGGCGTGGTATCCGCGCTTTTCGTACCTGACCTATCTGCCCGCCATTTACCGCGAGCACCCGGTCCACAGCGACTTTTTGGACCGCTTCCTGGCGAACTTTGAAGGGCTGCTGACTGCGCTCGAAGATCAGATCGAGCAGGTGGCGATGCTGTTTGATCCGCGCATCGCCCCGGCAGATGCGCTCGACTGGCTGGCAAGCTGGCTGGGGCTGCTGCTCGACCCGGCTTGGAAAGAGACCCAACGCCGGTTCTTCATCCGCCACGCGCTGACCTTCTACCGCCAGCGAGGGACGCTGCCGGGCCTGCTGCTGGCGCTGCGACTCTACCTGGAAGACTCCCCCACCGAGGCTTTGCTAGATCCCAGCGCCGCGCAAACGACCCCGGTTCGCTTGCTGGAACGGGTGCTGCTCGCCAATGCAGGCCAACCCTATGACCCGTCCGATGCCGGGCAGGCTGCCGCGCGCGCAGCACTCCGGCGGCAGGCGGCGCACCGGTTTATCGTGCGCGTTCCTGCCGCGCTCACCGACGCGGAAGTGGACATGATCGCCCGCATCGTGCGCCAGGAAAAACCCGCCCATACCGATTTCGACATCGAGCGCCGCGACGACGCCCTGGTGATCTGTGGTGCGTTCATCGGCCTGGACAGCCGGTTGTGCACGGCTCAGCCGACCGGCCCGGCGCTGTTGGGATCGAGCACCCTGTCCTATGGCACGCTGAGCGCGGAGTATCCGCAGACCATCGCCGACCGCATGGTGGTCGCGCGCGATGTGCTGCGCCCATCCCCGCGCCTGGCCCCGTGAGGCCCGGCCCCATTCTGTGAACAACCGTGAGGAGCGACAAGGTTATGGCTGATCAGAAGAATTTTATCCAGAGTGCATTGGACCACGCGCTGCTGGTGACCAAGCGGGTACGCTACAGCGCCGGCCAGCTTCTCGGCGTGGGCGAATTCAGCGACGAGCAGCAGTATCTGCTGGCCCGCCATGATACGCACCAGTTGTTCCTGCACGGCTATGGGACCGTGGCCGGGCTGAATGTTGATCCCAAAGAGGAAGATGGCGACATCAAGATCATGGTGAGCGAAGGGATGGGGATAGATCGGCGCGGGCGGGCCTTCACCGTCCCGGTGCCACAATGTGCCTCGCTCCGGGCCTGGCTGATGGATCACCGCGACTTCAAAGGCTCAAAAGTCTACGTGGTGGCGCGCTACGACAGCATCAACACCGACCCCGTCACGCTGGTGGGGCAGATGTGCAGCAACGAGAGCGAGGCTGCCGAAACTTCGCGCACGACTGATGGGTTCCGGCTGGAGCTGCGCGCCGAAAGGCCGCCCATGCCTGCCTGGGATGCTGTGCAAGCCTTCAGCGAAGCCCTTGCCAAAGATGACCTGGATGAACGCGCCCGCAAACTGGGTCTTACGCGCGCGGCCCTGCTGCGCGAGCTTTACCTGGATTGGGTGCGCGTCCTTCTGCCGGAAGTGCTGCTCAAGGAAGTGTCCAGCCTGGAATCTCCCCCTCCCGCGCGGACCGATCACTCGGCGATCCTGCTGGCGGAAATCGCCTTTGAGCGCAAAGACAGCGACTCGGACATCACCCTATCGCGGCTCGCCTGGAACCAGAACGAACGCCCCTATCTGCTGCATACTCAGCTCATTCAGGAACTGGCGCACGGGGGCGCGGCATCAGCGCCGGAGGTCCAGCCCGCCGCGCTGCGTACCATCCCCCTGGTGACGATCACCCCGCTTGGTCCCAGCGGCGAAAACAACGAGCTGGTGGATTTTGAACTGTGGCTGCATCTCGACCTGGGCCGGGTGAGTTCGGCTGTCATGCTGGAAGGCGATCTGAAACTGGTCCCCTATGTCGAGATGGGCAGCAAAGCCGAACGGATCGAAACCGGCTATACCAGCCTCACCCGGATCGCCCCGAACCGCGAGGTGTACCGGTTCAGCCTGCCCGTGCGGCGCGTGCGCGAGCCGTATTACCTGCGCTTCGTCATTCCGCTCGACGATAACTACGTGGCGATTCCCAAAGAGAATATCAGGTCTTCGCTGCACGAGTTCATGGTGAAGAACAACATCCTGTTCGAAGGCTACCAGAGCGGCAATTTTGCGCTGGATCAGCCGGTGGTGCTGGTGTATGTGAGGTACGTGCCCGCCCGATCGGGGATGGTGATCGGCCCTCGCTCCAACCCACTCGGCCTGGAGCAGGACTTTGGCCCGGAGGATGAATCATGAGCGTGCGCTATAGAGTCGGCTCCGATTTTCCCCGCGATCTACGGTTGGCGCATTACGCCAATGGGCGGCGGCTGATGGCAGCGGATTTACACCGCGACCAGCAGTCGTCGCTGAACCGCGACCGGCAGGTGGGGCGCGCCGCCGGATACGGCATTGTCGAGGGCCTGGTGGTCGAGCCGGTGAATTCGCGGAAGCAGCTCTCTCAGGCTGTGACCGTGTCGCCTGGGCTGGCCGTCAACCGCCTCGGCGATCTGATTGCGCTCGGCGCGGAGGGGTTCACCATCAACCTGGTGAACGATCCGGTGACGCTTGAACAGGCGGGGGCGAAAACGCCCACCCCTGCCGGGAAGGTGTTCTCCGGCAGCACCATCGCCGACGATTTTGACGACTGCGCGGGTTCTCGCGTCCCTGGCGCGGCGGGAGCGTCGCCCTCGGTGCTCGCCACGGACGATTTCGGCAACTGTATCGGCGTGGCGGGCTATACGGCTGTTCGCCCGGCCCCTACCGGTGTATCTCCGACCGCCGTGCTCGCCGATGGCGTGTACCTGCTGGCGGCTCGACCGGCCATTCGCGATGTATCGGGCATCGCGCAGTATGCCGACAGCGGCTTGGGGCAGTGCGGCCTGCGCTGGCAGGATCACGGCACCGAGTTTCGCCTGATCCGGCTGGATGCGCTTAGCGCGCCCACCGTGTTCAGAAAGGCGGATAACGGGCTGGATCACCGCTTCCTCAGCCGGGTTGCGGCGTGGTGTATGGAACACGATGCAGGTGCGGCTGCCCTGAGCGATCCCTTCAATACGCATTCGCCCGTCGGAGATGACCCGCTCACCCAGGCTGGCCTGGAACAGGAAGACGTGCCGCTCGCCGTGCTGCTCTGGCGCGATTCCCAGATCATCTGGGTGGATAACTGGGCGGTTCGGCGGCGCGTGACTCAGCCCGATCCGGCGCTGGATTGGGAGCCGCTCATCAGCGACCGCAGCGCTGCATTAGGTGAGGCGCGCTTCCTTCAGTTCCAGGAACATCTGAAGCGGATCACGTTTGGCGAGAAGCAGGGCCAGGAAGAGATCTCGGTAGTGTCGCTGTTTGAGTGGCTGCCGCCGGTGGGCTATCTGCCGATGCGCTGCCTGCCTGATGCCGACAACCGGGTCACACTGCAAGACCTCAACGCGCCGCCGCAGCCTTTGACCGGTTTGACGGTGAATCACCTGGTGGCACCGGTCATGGCCCAACTGATGGCCTTCTGGCATCTGGAGGGCGGCATCGCCCACGAAGCGGCCATGTTGTTGAAAGCGGTGCTGCTCTATCTCGACAGCGTCTATGCCGGGCATTCTACGGGCCGCCTGGTGGACCTGCCTTCGTTCTGGAAGCCGTATATGCATCGCTTTGGCGAGCTAAGCGTCATGGCACAGGTGATCGATCCTCACCAGGCGCTGCGGCTGCTGCACGAATCATGGCACGACAGCGCCATCGAACTAGACGCGGGCGAGCCGATCATGGTGTATGTGGTGGTAGACCCGCCGCAGCTACTGGCGATGGCATCGGCGCTGCTGGAACAGTCTTCGGCATCTCCAGCCGGATCGCATCTTGAAGAGCTGCGAAAAGCCTGGGAGAGTTCCCGTGTGCGCGAGGTGATGATCAAGCGGTGGCGTCACCGCGCCGTTTCGCTCGACCTGGCGACCTCGACCCCGCTGTATGCCGTGTTCGCGCGCCAGGCTCCATCCTGGCCGCTGCCCCAGGATGTGGGGTAGCACGGTGAGTGCTGCGAGGTGAGAGTGTCGTGACCGGGGATCGCCACACTATTCAGTCTCTGGTGATGCGCTGGACCGGCCCGGCGCGCGATGCCCGCACGCCTGCCGCGCAGCTTCGCCTGGAACAGCGGCTGGCGGCGGTAGACTGGCAGCCGCCCGGACTGCCGCCCGGCGCGATTCTGCTGGTGCGCCGCCTGGATGGGCTGCCGCCCCTGCGCGCTCACGGATTCCCTGGCCCGGCCTGGCAGGTCCATCTGCACAACCGGCTGGCGGCGCTGTTGCAGAGGGCGGCCCGGCCTCGTTGGGGGCCGGTGCCTGCCGACGCCGAGAGCGTTCTGTTCGAGTCTCCGGCGGAGATGCTGGCCTGCCTGACTCGCGATGTGCTGAAGCTGGGCGACGGCTTGCCGCTGCCGTGGTACTGGGCACAGGCGGCGACGAACGATGCGGCGCATGACTCCGCCCCTGCGCCCCAGTCGGCAATTTCCGGGGCGGCTACACCGGGCGCGCGGCTGGCGGCGGCCTGGACGCATCACGCCGCATTTCTGCCGGCGGCATTGGCTCACCTGGAGCCAGGGGAACGGCTCCGCGCGGTGGCACTGATGGATGAGGGTGCGGCAAGTAGCGTCCTGGAGGCGCTGTGTGCGGCCCATGCGCTCTACCTGCCGCCTGTGGACTCCGCGCCGGAATATACGAGGGACGATGCAGGCGACAGCTCGTCGATTCGTCCCGTCGTTGCTTCGCGGGCGGGGTGGGAAGCATGGCTGCCCCCGCTGCCCGATCATGCCGCGCCGAGCGCTCATGCTCTGCTGGCATGGTGTGCGGTGCTGCGAACCGCGCCCACTCTCGCTCGCAGCGCACCCTTCGCCCGGCAGGCGGCAGCGTGGCTGGCGTATCGACGCGCGCAGGTCGGCACAGCCTGGGACGCGCCGATCGGTGAGCCGGGTCCCGCCCGGTCATCGATCGGCGGCGAGCCGGTAGCGCGGCCTGGCTCACCCCTGGCTCAAAAGAAGGGCCTGCCTCCGCCCTTCGCAGAAGCGCACGCGGCGGGGCGAGAGTGGGCAGCGGACGATCGCGGCGCGGCCTGTGATGTCGATCAGCCGATGGCGCTGAGCACCGGCCCGGACGGAACGGTGACCGAATGGGGCGGCGTGCTGTTTCTGATCCACCTGCTGCGCTGGCTGGATTGGCCCGACTCATGGCCGCCGGGATTGGGAGCATGGGAAGTGGTGGAAGCGCTCGCGCTGGCGCTGCTGGCTGAGGATGCGCCCGCTGCCCTTCATGACCCGATCTGGGCTGTGCTGGCCGCGCGCGAAGGTCGTTCGCCGGATGATCCACTGGGTGCGCAGATGGACGCTGTGCCAGATTTCCGGCTCCCGGCGGCCTGGCTGCACCGGTATGCTCCGTCTGCACGCTGGCAGATCGGCGGTGATGAACAGGTGCTTCGCGCAGTGGATGAGGATCGCGGCTTTGGGGTGGTCGAAGCTGCACTGCATGGCCAGCCGCTCACCCGTGCAGCCCGCCGGGAAGTTGCTGCCGCCCGCGCCGCCGGGTTAGAGATCACCTGGACCAGGGTAGACTCCCTGCCTGCGTTTGATGAGAACCTGCCGGTAGAGGGACGTTTTTCTCCGGCGCTTGGGAGATGGCTGTGCCGCGCGATGGGTTTTTTGCGCTGGATGCTCGGATCTGTGCTGGGCGAGACGAGCCTGCCGCCGGGCGCGCCCGGCGAGGTGATCCTGCACCGGCGGGGGATGCTTGTCACCAGCGACACGCACCTGGACCTGACTCTGCCCATGAACGCCGCCGATGTGCGGCTGCGTCGTGCCGGGCTGGATCACGATCCGGGGTGGGTCCCGGCATTGGGCTGTATCGTTCTGTTCCATTACGTGGATTGAGCCGCTCAAAGGGATTGCGCCATGCCTGAATCCGCCCTGCACCCTGCCTTCTCTGCCGATCCTGTCGGCCATTTTCACCTGTACTATTACGAGCTGCTGGCGCGGCTGCTGGGCAACCTGCACCGGGGCACAAAGCGCAGCGCTGACCAGCGCCTGACCGGACTGTTCACCGCCTATCCATTCCTGGCGGGCTATGCGCAGATGCTGGCCGACCTGTCGGGTCGTCCCATCAATGACCAGGCGGCATGGTGGGCGGAGCAGATCGCCGCGCTTGAGGCCCGCGTACCGGGCCACCTGCCTCTGCGTGCACTGCGCCAGGTGCCGGGGTTGGGGCCGGAGCAGGTGCGGCTGCTGATGGCCGTCGGGGCGGTGGAAGAAGATATTCGTTTTGGGGCGGTATTTGCCGCCCTGCAAGAGCCGCTTGAGGCGCGGTCGCCGTGCCTGGGCCTGTTGGGCTGGCTGGTCGGGGAACCGGACTCGCCGCTCAGCGATCCCTGGTTGGCTGTGCGCCCTTTGATCGAGGCGGGGCTGGTGCAGGTGGTGAACCGCAGCGATCCGCGCACGGAGTGGCGGCTGAGCGTGCCGCCGGTGATCTGGGACGCGCTGCGCGGGCGTCCGGTCGATGTGCCCGCGCCGGGGTTAACCCGGCTGACCGCAGATCACTTCCCTGCCCTGGAGGAAGTGGTGCTGCCGACCTCGCTTTATGAGCAGCTCACGCCCGTTCCCGCCATGATCGGGGATCACGCGCGGAGTGGAGAGGGGATGCTCAGTGCGATTATTCTGCGCGGCATGAAGGGCGTGGGGCGGCTGACCACCTTGGGCGCGCTGGCCAGAGCTTCTGGGCGCGATGTGCTGCTGTGCGAACGCCTGGACGAGACTACGCGGCCTTTGATCGGCCCATTGGCGGTGTTGATGCACGCTCTGCCGGTGCTGCGCCTCGATCCTGGGCCGAGCGAAACGCTCGATCTGCCCCTGCTGGCCGGTTATGATGGCACAGTGGGCATCACGTTGGGGCGCACGGGCGGCGTGCAGGGCGCGCTGACCATCCACGCCCTGACGCTGACTCTGCCGCCGCCGGATGACGAAGCGCGCGCTCGCCTGTGGGTGGCGACGGGTGCGCCGCTGGTGCCGGAAGACGCTTCGCACATCGTGAGCCAGTTTGTACTGACTGGCGGCCTGATCAGCCAGGTGGCGAGCATGGCGCGGGCCTATGCTGCACTCGACGGGCGTGAGGCGATCGGTACCTACGATGTGCAGCAGGCGGCCCGCAGTCTCAACCGGCAGGCGCTGGATACCCTGGCGACCGGGCTGGAATCGGTGCGCGGCTGGGAAGACCTGGTGGTGAGTACCGCTGTGATGGACGAACTGCTCGCGCTGGAGCTGCGCTGCCGCCAGCGTGAGCGGTTGTTTCACGAGACTGGCCCCGCCTTCCGGCGAAACCTCAACCGCGGCGTGCGGGCTATGTTCAGCGGGCCGAGCGGCACGGGGAAAACCCTGGCTGCCCGCGCGCTGGCCGCCGCGCTGAACAAGGATATTTACCGGGTGAACTTCGACGCTACGGTGAGCAAGTACATCGGCGAGACGGAGCGCAACCTGAACGAAGTCTTTTCGCGGGCGGAAGAACTGGATGTGATCCTGTTGATCGACGAGGGCGATGGACTGCTCACCCGCCGGACTGACGTGAGCAACGCCAACGATCGTTACGCGAACCTGGAGACCAATTACCTGCTTCAGCGGCTGGAAAGCTATGAAGGGATCGTGGTCATCACCACCAACGCCTCGCAGCGCATTGATACCGCCTTTCTGCGCCGGCTTGACGTGGTGATCGAGTTCTCGCGGCCCGAAAAAACCGAACGGCTGGCACTCTGGCGGGCGCATCTGCCGCAGCACAGCGCCATCAGCCCTGACCTGCTGGACGACATCGCGGCACGCTGCGCCCTCACCGGCGGTCAGATTCGCAACGCGTCGCTGGTGGTGGCCCTGCTGGCGCTCGATGCAAATCGCCCGGCAGGGGATGAAGACCTGCTCGCCGCGCTCCAGCGCGAGTATCGCAAAGCGGGCGCGGCCTATCCTCTGACGCGCTCCAACCACGCTGCCCGCCAGTCGGACCGGCTGCGGGCGCTGCTGGACTCATATTCGTAGCAGAAAGGAACGAGTGAGTGCACACCTACCAGGGTAAATCCAGGCAATCTTCGCATCCTGACGCTGCTCAGGGCGCGCCGGAACATGCCCAGCGCCGGATCGATGCCACGCGCGCGCCCGCCTGGACCGGTGCGTTACCGCTCCGCCCCAAGCTGACGGTCACTGCCCCTGGCGATGCCTTCGAGCAAGAGGCGGACCAGGTCGCCGCCCGCGTAATGCGCATGGCGGAGCCGGTGGTCCAGCGCGAACCCTGCGCAGACTGCCCGGACGAAGAATCTGCCCTGCAGCGGCAGGTGGATGAGGAAGAGGACGAGCAAGAGGCCGTCCAGCTCAAAGCGAGCGGCGGGGATAGCGGTGGGATGGCAGCGCCGGACTCTGTGTATCACGCGCTCAGCGGGGGCGGGCAGCCGCTGGACTCGGAGACGCGCGCATATATGGAGCCGCGTTTCGGTCAGGATTTTAGCGGCGTGCGGGTGCATATCGACTCGCAGGCGGCGCAGTCGGCGGCGGAGGTTGGCGCGCGGGCCTATACCGTCGGGCAGGACGTGGTGTTTGGCGCGGGCGAATATGCACCGGGTACAACCGCAGGCAAGCAGTTGATCGCCCACGAACTGGCGCATACTGTTCAGCAGACTCACGTCAGTCCACGAGTATCCCGGCAGATGAACATGGCCTGCACCGAAACCGCTCGCTGGCCGGGCAACTATGAGCACGCTGCCATCGAAAGCGACTATGCCGTCAACGTCAACCCAGTGGGGGCGGCCCTGGAATTCGCGATTCCGGGCAGCGGTCCGGGTGGAGGTACGGGTTATGCGGATATTGTCGATCTTTCGACTCATGCGATCTACGAGATTAAGACCTGGTTGGGCAAAGAGCAGGGCAGAATCGAGGTATTGCGCTACCTCAACAGCGCGATCAACGAATGCGATCCCGACGCGCCCTGGCATGCCGGTGTCGCGTATCCGCCGCGCGTCATACCGATGACCGACAATACCGAGATCGTCACCCAACAGTATCCGGACGCACCCGGCGTCATCGTATACTGGAAGCGCAGACGCAAACGCCAGCCCGAAACGGAAAAAGTGCGCGTGCGGCAGCCTATGCCAGCCACTGATCGGACATGGCAAGATGCACTGCGCGCCATCAAAAAATTCTTGGAAGATGTGGTCCAAGGCGGCCTGGATGCCGAAGCGGCTGCACAGCGCTTTTTGCAGGAAAACCCATGGGTGCAAGACTTTCTGATTGGAGCCGCAATTACGATTGTGGTGGCGACTATTATCGAAGACATCGTCACTCTGGGGGCCGGTTTGCTGGACGATCCAGCCTCAATGGCAGCTGCTTTCGCCCTGGTACGCATCGCGCAAACAGCACCGGCGCGCTGAGCCAGTATTGAGAGGTCATGAGAGCCTATGAGGTGGCTTGCGATATTTCTTGAACACATTGACTGTTCACCGGATTTTGCCAGTTTTGTGAACGATCAGCTCACTGCGCAGGCTGCCCAATTGGCTCATATTAAATTGGACAGCGGAGGCTTTGTGCTCATGCCCGAACAGGACTCATTCCAGTTTTTGACCGATGAGCGCAATATCACCTCGGTGAGTGGTTATCTCGTTGGCCCGGATGCAGATGGTTTTGCGGTGACGTTCGCCTGGTGGTGTGAGGGTTTTGCCAGGCCAGTTGATCCCCAACATCCGCCCACCGACTGCCCGTTACGCGTGGTCTGGACTGAGTTTCCCGCAAATGAACTGCGCGCACGCTATGCCCAACCCCTGGAACCTCCAGCAGTTTTCCAAACTACGGTACCGTTCGAAACAGAATGGTGGGCGTTTAGCTGGCCCAATGTGTGGCTTGAGGTGTGCTTTGCCTCGCCTGTATCAGACCAGACTTGTCGGGCGCTCGATTCACAACTGGCAGCATTCTTCGCTACCTGGAATGGCCAGCGCCCGGCACGAGGCCGAATTCATTCCATTCTCCCCACCCGTCGTGCTGGTGCTCACAGCGTAGAGGTATTCATCGATTTTGGCTCCGCAGCCCAGGAAGCCGTTGCCGAACTGCTCCAGGCCCTGGCTCACCCGGTGGAGCCACTCCAAAGTATCCGAAAAATAGTTGGACGTGGATATAGTGTGGTGCCCTGAACGCGGAATGTGGTCCAATGCCCCATCATCGCTCGTAGGGTTTTATCAGGGGATAATAACATGACTGCCAGATTGACCCACCAGCACAAGCCCATCATTGCCCGCACTACCGCTGCCCAGGTTGCCCCGGAGCGCGTCCGGCGGCGAATCGATGCCACCCGCGCACCCGCCTGGACCGGTGCGTTGCATCCAACGGGGCCGGTGGTCCAGCGCAAGCTGCTGATGCATTCGGCTTCGGACGCCACCGCGTTCAAGTGGTATTTCTCGCCAGCGGATGCAGCCCTGTTTGAATGGAAGGGGGTTAAGGGAAAGCCGCTCGAAATATCGATGAAAGCGCCGCCTGCCGGTGGCGCGGCCCCCACACCGGAAGACGAGTTCCGGGTCAATATGCTCAAGGCGTTCATCAACCATCCGACCGAGTCCCTGCTGATCCGCGCCTACCCCATGGATACCAGCCTGCCCACGCACGAACTGTGGAAAAATGGCAAAAAAGTGGGCGATACCGACAAATCGTTCACCATGCGGACCATTTCGGGGAATATTCTGGGGGCGGGCGGCGTGACCATCCCTTCAAAGACGCTCGCGGTAGCCAGCGATCCCAACTATTCCGGCTCGGTTACCTCCGAGCCGAACCAGTCCTGGATTCTCTATACCACACCTCAGTCACTCGCCCACGAGTTTGGGCACGCCTTCCTTTTGTTTTCCGGCGCAGCCTGGACTCATGGGAAGAAGGTGTCCAAATCAGCCGGTGTGCTCGACCCATCGGGCAAAGTCTTCGAGGGCGAGGTCGATAAGTTCATCGGGGAATACGCCTCGGAGAAGTTCGCCAGTCTGCCGGTGTTTGATCCCGGCGCGCTGCATTTTTCACCCACCGTGATCCGCAACTGGCCCGAACCCCCCGATTTTAAGCCGACCTTCAGGGGGACCTGGCTGGAATTTGAGGCTAAATATCCGGGGGCTAAGGTCTCTGAAGAGAAGCAAAAGGTGGGCAAACAGACCAGGCGCGTGCTGAGAGTTTGTGTGCCGAAGCCCGGCGAAATTTGCCCCTTCTGACGGTGAAAGGGCGGGCAAGAAGCACCCGCCCCATTATTTCGCATCCACTGCCGCTGCTCAGCCGCCGAACCGCCGCCGGGCCTCATCCAGGATGGCCGCCGTCGCCGTCGCACCGGCGCGAGTTGCCCCCAACGCGCGGACTTCCAGCAGCCGGTCGAGCGTGCGCACGCCGCCCGCCGCCTTGACCTGTACGTGTGCCGGCGAATGGGTCCGCATCAGCCGCAGATCGTCATCCGTCGCGCCGCCGGAGCCGTAGCCGGTCCAGGTCTTCACCCAGTCCACCCCCACTTCGCCACAGATCTGGCACAGCATGATCTTCTGCTCGTCGTTGAGGTAACAGTTCTCGAAGATGACTTTGATCTTCTGCCCGGCCTGGTGGGTAACCTCTGTCACGGCCTGGATGTCGTCGGTCACATAGCTCCAGTCGCCGCTCAGCACGCGGCTGATATTCACGACCATGTCCAGTTCTTCGCCGCCGTCGGCCAGGGCTTGCTGCGCTTCGGCTACTTTGACCGCGGTGGTATGTCCTCCGTGCGGAAAACCGATCGTTGTGCTGGCTTTGACCGTGCTGCGCTTGAGCAGTTCCACGCAGCGTGGCAGGTAGTGGGGCATGATACACACGCTGGCGACTTCGTATTCCAGCGCGATTTCGATTCCCTGCTCCAGGTCGTCGATCGTCAAAGTCGGCTTGAGCAGCGAATGGTCGATCATTTTGGCGAGGTCTTGCACTGTGACGTCCACAACATCCTCCAATCCAACGGCGTTCCAGGCTGACCGCAGGGATCAACGGTCATAACGGCAGTGAGTCTGTACCACCTTCATCAACCAGCGCATCCGCCCGACGCCTGTCCCTGCGGCCAGCGATCCCGCCGTGGCGATGGTCAGCCGCTTGTTGGCACCGGCTTTCTCAAAATCGGAGATCACATGCGCGCGAATGGTTTCTGGTGATTCGTTGCGCAGCACAAACGGCGGCAGATGGCCCAGGATGACCGCATCGGGCATCTTGGCGCGAATGAGCGCGACATCGACCTCCGGCCCATAGTTGACCACGTTGATCCCCAGCTCGCGCTGGGCGTCGAGATGGTGCCCCATGGCGCTGTCGGAATGCTGGTAGCGGCGCGATCCCAAAGGGGCCATCGCCCCCAGCACCTTTTCGAGCACGGGCACGCAGTATTCGCCGTACAGCTTGCGGTTGAACAGCGCGCTGTTGTCGTCGGTGATCCACCAGCCCGGCGTGGTGTTGCCACTGAAGTCGCGTAGAACCCGGTTGAACTCGACCATTTTCTGCGCCAGGATGTCGCGGAAGCGATGCATCAAATCCGGGTGGTCGTACATCCAGAAGAAGACGGTCTCCGGGTGGAGCACCGAGGTCATGATGGTGGCCGGGCCACGACTGCCCGTGCCCAGCGCGGGCATCTCGTCCCCGCGCGCCTTGCGCATCTCCCACTCGCGCAGGTACGGTTCCGGGAAGGCCCAGGTCGCCATATCGGTCGTTTCGGCGCGGTCGAGGATGCGCGCGAATTCATCGGGATCGTTGGTGGCCGGGGTCAGCCAGGGCGTCGCGCCTTCGGTATACGAAAAGAAGCAGCCGAACAGGTTCTCGATGCGGTGGGGCTGGAATTCCCAGGTGTCTTCTTCGAAAAACGCCTTGCCGACATATTCGAGGGTGATGGCATTGGCTTCGCGGTGCAGGCTGTCGCGGTAGGCCTTGTCCTGGTAATAGCGCACCGTTGATTCCACGCCCAGAAACTCGAACAGCCAGTGATCATCGGGCGAGAACACCAGCCCGCAGCGCGGCTTGTTGTCGTCGATTTCGGGGCACAGATCGTTTTCGGCCCAGAATGCATCCACATCCAGGTCGGTTGTGAGCGCCATGAACTCGTCTTCAATGAGCGGCATTTTTCACTCTTTCGTGTGCAGCCGGATACCAGACATCCATCATTTTCTGTGTGATAGTGTTCCCTATTGTACCCACCTTCTGCTGCTCGCGCAGGCATCCCGACAGCGCGTGCGGTACAATAGCCACACGACCGAACGATGTGAGCGACCAATAGTTAACCAAAGGTGAGCCGCATGACTATTTTAGATGCCTTCAAGCTGGATGGAAAAACTGCTTTAGTGACCGGATCGAGCCGGGGGTTGGGCCAGGCGATTGCTGTGGCGCTGGCTGAAGCCGGTGCCGATGTCGCCGGGCTGGATGTGATCGCCGATCAGAGCGAGACCCGGCAGCTTGTCGAAGCCCAGGGACGTCGTTTTCTGCCGCTTCAGTTCAACCTGCTCGAAGCGAGCGTCGAGGCCATCAACGCGCTGGTGGCGGATGTGGCTGCTCAGTGGGGGCACCTGGATATCCTGGTTAACAACGCCGGGATCATCCGCCGCGCGCCCCTGCTAGAGTTCAGCGAAAAAGACTGGGACGACGTGATCCAGATCAATCTCAAGGCGCTGTTCTTCATGGCCCAGGCTGCCGCTCGCGTCATGGTGCCCCAGGGCGGTGGCAAGATCATCAACATTGCGTCGATGCTGTCGTTCCAGGGTGGAATATTCGTCCCGTCCTACACCGCCGCCAAGAGCGGCGTCGCCGGGCTGACTCGCGCCCTGGCGAATGAGCTGGCTTCCAGGAATATCAACGTGAATGCCATCGCGCCGGGTTACATGGCGACCGATAATACCGCCGCACTGCGGGCCGACGAAGAGCGCAGCGCGGCCATTCTGGCCCGCATCCCTGCCGGGCGCTGGGGCACGCCGGATGATCTCAAGGGCATGGCCGTGTTCCTGGCCTCACCGGCATCGGATTATGTGCAGGGCGGCATCTTCAACGTGGATGGGGGCTGGCTGGCCCGCTGACGGGTCACCGCCGCACGGGTGAATGGCAAGCGGGCCGGTCGCGCCACAAGCTGACCGGCCCGCGTTGTCTGTCTAGAGCGCGCGCAGCAGGAAGCTGTACACGTATTGAGTCGGCGTCAGCAGGTAGGCGGGCAGCGTGTTGGGGCCGCAGCTTGCCCCGCCCAGGCCGGACTGCATGAAGTCGATGTTTAGCGTCAGGTTGGGCTGGCGCACCAGTTCATACGTATGGCGCGCGGCGGTCAGGTTAGCGGTGGTATAGGGATGCACGCTGAGGTTCACCAGCGGCAGCCCGCGCACCATCAACCCGTGCCCATCCGGCCCGGTGAGGGTCGCCCAGCGCACATCGATCCGGTTGCCATATTCCTGCGGCATGATGTAGGGCAGCGGCTCGCGGTCGATCTGCGTGTTGTAACGGCCCACTGCCGCCCCCACTTTGCGATCGGAGTAGGCTTCGTGCGGGCCGCGCCCGAACCATTCCAGGCGGTTGAACGCGCCGGGGATGATCATCTGCATTCCCAGGCGCGGCAGGGGCGGCATCTCGGCATCGACCAGCGTGTAGTGCGTGATCAAAATGTCGCCGCTGCCGTAAATGGTGGTGAACAGGCGCAGCGAGAGTCCATGCGGCGCACCTGGGGCGATGACCCGGCTCCGCGCCACGAAGCGAATCGCTCCCGGCGCGAGATGTTCGATCGCCAGTTCGTGGCTGGTTTCCTGCACACCGTCCAGCCCGGCGGCTCGCCAGGCATCGGCCAACCCATCGACCAGTCCCTTGTCGTTGTCGGTGGGAGCGCGCCACACGTTGTTACGCGGACCGCTCACCAACATCGCGCGCCCATGGGCCACCCACGAGAGGATGTGCAGGGTGGCGCGGTCCAGCACAAACTCAAATCCCTCGCCGGTCACGCGGTAGGTCGAGCCAGCCTCTTCGAGGTGCAGCGCGGGCAGCGCCGCCTGGTCGATGGTCATCCCGGCTGGCACATTCACCGGCAGCGCGAACTGTTCCCAGGCGATCTCGTGGCCGCGCGCCGCCCAGGGCATATCCTCGGCCAGCGTGAACCGCAGCGTCAGCCAGTATTCCAGGCCGGGCACAATCTGGGGCAGGACGTAGGGGATGATCAGGTCCGCGCTTTCGCCGGGGCCAAGCGCCGGGGTCGGCAGCGTCCCGCTTTGCAGCCGTTCGCCGTCCGCTTCGAGCGTCCAGGTCATCTCGATCCCCGACAGATCACGGAAGGTGTACGCATTGGTGATGGTCACCTGCTGCTCGCGTGGGCGGAAATCGCTGACTTTCACCGGCTGGAGCAGCTTCTTGTATTCCCACAGCGCCGGGTGTGGATCGCGGTCCGGTCCGATCAACCCGTTGATGCAGAAATTGGCATCATTGGGCACATCGCCAAAGTCGCCGCCGTAGGCGAACCACATCTCGCCATCATCGGTGTAGCGGCGCAGCCCCTGATCCACCCAGTCCCAGATGAATCCGCCCTGCAAACGCGGGTACGCGGCGATGGCCTCCCAGTATTCCTTGAGGTTGCCGCAGCTGTTGCCCATCGCGTGCGCATATTCGCACATCACGATCGGGCGGCTCTCGGCAGGATCGTTCGCCATGGCGATGATGCGCGAGACACTGGGATACATCGGCCCCAGGATGTCGATGGTGGGCGCGTCCTCGGCGGGGTGATAATGGATGAGTCGAGTAGGGTCATACGCGCGAATCCAATCGGACATCTTCGCGTGATTCGGCCCATACCCGGATTCATTGCCCAATGACCAGACGACCACGCACGGGTGATTCTTGTCGCGCTCGACCATTCGCACGGCCCGGTCCATGAAGGCAGTCTCCCACAGCGGGTCCTTGGTCAGCTGATCCCATACCCCGTGCGACTCAAGATTCGCCTCATCCCAGATCAACAGCCCGTATTCATCACACAGGTCATACCAGCGCGGATCATCCGGGTAGTGGCAGGTGCGCACCGCGTTGATGTTGAACTGCTTCATGAGTTCGATATCGCGGATCATCGACTCGCGCGTGAGGGTGTGGCCGGTATCGGGATCGTGCTCGTGGCGGTTGACCCCTTTGAAGGTCACCGGCCTGCCGTTGAGATGAACCTGCCCGTCAATCAGCTCCACCTGGCGGAAGCCCACCCGGCAGCGTTCGATCTCAATGCCCTGGCCTGCCGGGTCACGCAGGGTCCGCAGCAGGGTGTAGAGCGAGGGTGTTTCATCCGTCCAGTGATGCGGCGCGCTCACCAGGCGTTCCAGTTCATAGGTGGCTTCGGCCCCTGCTGCGACGCTGACCGGCTGGGTGAGCGGCCCGGCCCACACCAGCTGACGATCTGGCCCATAGAGCATGGCCTCAACCTGGCCGCCAGCCTGGATCTCGCCGTAGTTGCGCACTTTCACCCGCACCCGGAGGGCTGCATCGCGGTAGTCGGCATCGAACACCGTGCGCACCCAGAAATCGCGCATGTGCAGCCGGGGCGCAGACCACAGGAACACATCGCGGTAGATGCCGCTCAGCCGCCAGAAATCCTGGTCTTCGAGATAGCTGCCATCCGACCAGCGGTAAACCTGCACGGCCAGCGTATTCTCACCGGAATGCACATAGCGCGTCAGGTCAAATTCGGCGGGCAGGCGGCTTTCCTGGCTGTAGCCGACCATCTGGCCGTTCACCCACAGGTAAAACGCCGAGTCCACGCCCTCGAAGTGAATGAATACCTGCCGCCCTGACCATTCTTCCGGCAGGGTAAAGGTGCGCCGATAGCTGCCGGTCGGGTTGTTATCGTCGGGCACACGGGGCAGCGCGTCGATGGGGAAGGGATATTGGACGTTGCAGTACATCGGGGGATCGTAAGCGCCCTGAAGCTGCCAGTTGCCCGGCACCTGGAGGGTATCCCAGGCCGAATCGTCAAAATCCACCCGGAAGAAGTCCGGCGCGGCGCTTTGCGGATTGGGGGCCTGGCTGAATTTCCACGGGCCGTTCAGCGAGCGGAAAAACGGCGATTTCTCGCGCGCACCATCCAGCGCGGTGGTCACGTCGGCAAATGGCAGCAAGGTCGCGTGGCCGGGTTCTTTGTTGCGCTGAACTACCGAGGGATTTTGCCAGTCTTGAAGCTCTAGATGCTGGGTCATAGTGCGTAGTCTATCCTTGGTGTGAACTCTGGCCCGATGGAACAAGGCGTAGGGTGAATATCTGGTAGGGTCTGAAGGGCAGGGTGACGGCGGAGCCGTTGATCTCCAGTGGGGCCTGGTCTTCTTCGATCAGGTTGGTGATCGCTGCTGCGGCCAGTTCAAAACCTGCCGCCAGGGTGAAGGTGCCGCGCTGGCGCTGGCTTTCATAGAGCCGGACGATCAGCCCTCGCCCATCCTCTGCGCGCTTGACGGTTTCGATCACGATATTCTCACGGTCTACAGTCAGCAGCGGGTGGATAGGCTGGCCGGGCCTGCCGGTGCCATCTACCGCGATCAGGGGATCGTTGAGCGCATAAGCTGCCGGGATCGTGCTGCCCGCGCGCCAGGTGCCCGCGTGGGGCAGCAGCCCCAGGCTGAAGCGGTGCCGACCCTGGTCGGCTTCGGGGTCGGGGTTGGTTGGGCTGCGCAGCAGGCTGACACGGATGACATTGCCCTGGATGTCGTGACCATATTTGCAGTCGTTGAGCAGGCTCACGCCGTAATCGCCCTCGCTGAGATCAACCCATTTTTGCGCGACTGTCTCGAAGCGCGCCCAGTCCCAACTGGTGTTGCGGTGAGTGGGTCGCTCGACATTGCCCCACTGGATCTCATAGGTCGCTTGTGGGGCGAGCACATCTACCGGAAAGGCCGCCTTGAGCAGCACATGGCGCTCGTGCCAGTCGATGTCGGTGTCGATGCGGATCATCGGGCTGTTGTAATCCAGCGAGATCCACTGGGTATAGGCGCTGTGCAGAATGCGCCGGGTGATCTTGAGTGTGGCGCGCAGGGGTCCCGCCGCCACCACCTCGATGCTGTCGGCGGGTTCGGCCAGCCACTGCTTGTCATCGTAGAAGATGTCGATATCCCACGCGTCCCAGTTGTTAGGGCGATCCTCAAAAGCCTGGAACTGGTTGGCGACCGCGCCGGGCGGCAGCACCTCGCGCCCGTTGGCCTTGTCGGTGAATCGCACGATGTCGCCCGCGTCGTTGATCTCCACCCGCACCAGGTCGTTTTCCAGCGTGCGCGGTGTGATCTTCAACCCGGTCTCAAATGCCGGGGCCGCCCCTTCGACGATCTGCAGCGCCTTGACCCCCAATGGCTTCATGTGGTCCGAGGCGATCAAGGTCCCTTCATCGGTGGGCTGGGTGAGCACAGGGTGATGCAGCAGCGTTTGCAGGTGACTGCCGGGCGGCACGGTGCCGCGCCACAAGGCCAGGTCCGCACGCCCGAAGGCTGACGGGTTGACCAACACCACGTCACCGCCCACCCACGCGCGGACCACCTCCAGCGCGCCATCGCGGGCTGCTTCGGCCAGCGCGCGCACCTGGGCATACTGCGCCTGAGACTCGGCATAGACTGCCGTGATGCTGCTGCCGGGGATGATGTCGTGGAACTGGTTGAGGCAGACCAGTTCCCAGGCTTTTTTCAGGTCGGCAGCCGGATAGGCATAGCGCGCATCGAGCAGGCTCGCCAGCGAGGCGGCGAACTCAGCGTCGTGCAGCAGAAACTCGCTCTGGCGGTTAGCTCGCTTGTTGCGGCTCTGGGTGGTATAAGTGCCCCGGTGCAGCTCCAGGTACAGTTCGCCGCTCCAGGTCGGCAGGCGATCGCCGCATTCCGCTTCCATGCGGCGGAAGAAATCGCCCACTTTGCCCTGGCGTGTTTGCGGAGCAGCAGGGAAATGGGCTAATGCGTCGAGGTTTTCGATCATCTCGCGGGTAGGGCCGCCGCCGCCATCGCCAAAGCCGAAGGACATCAGCACCTCGTGCTGCGATTCCTTCTGCTTAAAATTGCGCCAGGTATCCATCACCTCGCGCGGCGAAACCTCGCAGTTGTAATTGGCGATGGGGCTGAAGTGCGTCAAAACGCGCGTCCCGTCCAACCCCTGCCACCAGAAGCTGTCGTAGGGCAGCTTGTTGTACTGGCTCCAGCTAATCTTGATGGTGAAGAAGTACTCCAGCCCGGCCTGCTTGATCAACTGCGGCAGCGCCCAGGCATAACCAAACACATCCGGCAGCCACAGCACCGGCGATTCGGCACCGGGACCAAAGTGCTCGCGGAAGAAACCGCGCCCCAGCACGAACTGACGCGCCAGCGATTCTGGGCCGGAGAGGTTGCAGTCGGCTTCGACCCACATGCCGCCGATTGGCTCCCATCGCCCGTCGGCGACGGCCTGCTTGATGCCTTCAAACAGCTCAGGATAATCCTGCCGCACATAGTCGTAGAGTTGGGGCTGGCTCTGGGTGAAGTGATAGCTGGGGAACTGCTTCATCAGGTGCAGGACCGTGTGGAAGGTGCGCCCGGCCTTGCGGCGAGTCTGGCCGAGCGTCCACAGCCAGGCCACGTCGATGTGGGCATGGCCTGCTGCCGTGATAGTCACATTCAGCGCCGGGCCTGCCGCCGCGACTCCGTCGCGCAGCGTGTTCAGCGCGCCGGGGATGCTGGCGTAGAATGCTTCGGTGAACGGCTCGCGGATGTCCACCTGCTTAAAGGCATCATCCAGCGCGTTATACAGCGCACCCTGGACCGGGTCGTTAGCATCCAGCGAATCCGCGATGCCGAGCGCCACCCGTGCCAGGATGGTGAACTCGCGCGTGGGCGGGTCGATCTGCACGACCTCGCACGGGCGCATCATCAGGCGCGACTGCGGCCCGGTGCGGAAGGCATTGCCCGACCAGCCGTGCAGCGCCAATGCGTGGGTCTGGCCATCGCGTAGCGAATCCGGCAGCCGTACTTCCTGGTGATGGCGATCTCCAGCGGCGAGCGGTGCGCCGTCGATGTAGACCAACGTCTCCGGGTGGCTGAAATCGCCTGCCTCGCCCAGCGGCAGGAACAGGGCCACCGGCTGATCGCCCGGCCACTCCGCCGGGATGCTGAACGACGAGCGCAGCATAAAATTGGTGCGCGGCCTCACCCAATACTCGTATGGCTCGATCACCTTCCAGGACTGGTCGTCCACTGCCGGGTCGACGATCGGCGGATCGAGCGGGTCGTCGAGCATCAGAAAACGAAACGGCGGGATCGCATGACGCCGCCGGTAGACCAGGGTCTCAACTAGTTCAAGTCGCTGCTGTATCTTTTTAGCGGTCCAACGCATCTGGTGCTGCATACAAATCCTGACTCCTCAACCAAAAATCGAAGGGGCGGCAAGGTCCGCAAGGCGGCAAGGTCCGCCCCCAATCTTACCCCGAAAACGCAGCGTCAAGCTACCATTGGGCCTGTTGTGTTCACAACGTCCACAAGCCGCCTGCTGGTTATTGACGCCCGGTGTGCGATCACTCTATACTCAGCGACAGACTCGCTGTGCCAGGCGTGTGCAGTTGGAATAATTGCCGTTACTGCTGGAACTAGTGTTTTTGTGCGCAAAGGCTGCTTCTAATGACCTCAATTCCCCCTCAATTTCAGATTGCGTTTGAACCCCAGGCTCACCCCGAAGCCGTCATCCGGGGACCCCATGTGCGCTTCACCGTGCTGACCTCGCGGCTGCTGCGCCTGGAATATAGCCCGACCGACCATTTTGAAGACCGCCCGACTCAGCTTGTGTGGTACCGCCGCCAGCCGGTGCCGCCGTTCAGCGCGCAGGTGTCCGAAAAGGCGATCACTATCGAGACCGAAGCGCTGACTCTGAGCTATACGCTGAGCGAGCGCGGCTTCCAGCCCGACACGCTGGGGATCACGCTCAAAGAGTCCGGCACCACCTGGCACTACGGCGATGCCGATGTCGGCAATCTGCGCGGAACCACGCGCACGCTCGACCAGGCCGATGGGTATGTGCCGCTCGAACCCGGCCTGCTCTCGCGCGATGGCTGGACGGTGGTCGATGACTCGGCGCGGCTGGCCTTTGATGAGCGCTGCTGGTTGGTTCCACGTGCCGCCGATCCTGATGCCCGCGACCTGTACTTCTTCGGTTATGGGCACGCCTATGCCGACTGCCTGGCGGACTATACCCGGATCGCCGGGCGGGTGCCGATGATCCCGCGCTGGGTGCTGGGCAACTGGGGGAGCCGCTATTGGGCTTACAGCCAGGACGAACTCAGCAGCCTGATGGACGACTTTGAGGAATATCAGGTCCCGCTCTCGGTGTGCATCGTGGATATGGACTGGCATATCACGCAGACCGGCAACGCCTGCACTGGCTGGACCGGCTACACCTGGAACCGCGACCTGTTTCCCACGCCGGATCGCTTCATCCAGTTCTTGCACAATAAAGGGCTGCGCACGGCGCTCAACCTGCACCCTGCCGAAGGAGTCCATCCGCACGAGGAAATGTACCCGGAAATGGCGCGCCGCCTGGGGATCGACCCGGCCAGCGGCGAGCCGGTCCCGTTCCGCATCGGCAGCCCGGAATTCGCGCGCGCTTACTTCGAGGTGCTTCATCATCCCTATGAGCGGATGGGCGTCGATTTCTGGTGGATTGACTGGCAGCAGGGGCACCAATCGGACCTGGTGGGGTTGGACCCGCTGTTCTGGCTCAATCACCTGCACTTCTATGACCTGGCGCGCGACGGCAGCCGCCGCCCGTTTATCTTCTCGCGCTGGGGCGGGCTGGGGTCCCACCGGCACCCGGTGGGCTTCTCCGGCGATTCGCTGATTACCTGGGAATCGCTGGCGTTCCAGCCTTACTTCACTGCGACGGCGGCCAATGTGTGCTACGGCTGGTGGAGCCATGACATCGGCGGGCACTTCGGCGGCA
>DAOUFU010000051.1:0-10773 GCA_034429275.1 Anaerolineae bacterium
AGATCATCCGGCGTGGGGCGGCTGTCGCCATGATCGCGGGAAGCTCGGAGGCGGCGCTGATCAGCCTGACGATTGCCAGCCTGTCGAATATGGGAGCGATCTCGAAGCGCAACGACGACCCGGAAGGGGCCTCGCGGCCTTTCGCGGCGGACCGGGATGGGTTTGTGGTGGGCGAAGGCGCGGGCGCGCTGTTGCTGGAAGAACTGGAACACGCCAAAGCGCGCGGGGCGACTATCCTGGCGGAAGTGGTGGGGTATGGCACGACGTGCGACGCCTTCCATGTCACCGCGCCGATGGAAAACGGCGAGGGGGCACAGGCGGCGATGCGGCGTGCCCTGGCGCAGGCCGGGCTGAAGCCCAGCGACATCGACTATATCAACGCGCACGGGACCAGTACTTCGCTCAACGATGTCAGCGAGACGCGGGCCATCAAGGCGGTGTTGGGGGATCATGCGTACAAGGTCAAGATCAGCTCGACCAAGTCGGTGACCGGCCACCTGATGGGGTCGGCGGGCAGTGTCGAGGCGGTGTTCACGGTGAAATCGCTGGTGGAGCAGTTCATCCCGCCGACGAGCAATTTGCACACGCCCGACCCGGAATGTGACCTGGATTACACGCCAAACGTGGGCGTCAAGGCCGATCTGAACTATGCGATGAGCAACTCGTTCGGGTTCGGGGGACATAACGCGGTGCTGGTATTTGGCCGGTACCGTGATTGATAGCCAACTGGCTGAGGGTTGGGAAAGGTCGGAAAGATGCCCACCGCTAACGAATCGCGTCCGCTATATCCGAGTCGCGTGCTGAGGGGGCACCAGCCGCGCACGCTGCGCTATGCGCATATTGTGGGCTGGGGCATGGAAGTGCCGTCGCAGGTGCTTTCGAACAAGGACCTGGAAGCCATCGTGGATACGGACGACGAATGGATCGTGGGGCGCACCGGGATCAAAGAACGGCGAATCTCGGAGCAAGGGGAGACGACGACCAGTCTCGGCACGCGCGCCGCGCAGAAGGCGCTCGATGTGGCGAACGTGCTGCCGAGCGAGATCGACCTGATCATCGTGGCAACGGCGACTCCTGAACATGCTTTTCCCAGCACGGCCAGTTTGATCCAGGACCTTCTGGGCGCGACGAATGCCGCCGCATTTGATCTGAGCGCGGCGTGCACGGGGTTTATCTATGGAATCGATATGGCGGTCAGCAAAATCCAGAACGGCACGGTGCGAACGGCGTTGGTGATCGGCACCGAGACGCTGAGCCGGGTGATCGACTGGGCGGACCGCGGGACGTGCATCCTGTTTGGGGATGGGGCGGGCGCGGTGGTGGTGCAGGGCAGCGATACGCCCGGCGGTGTCTTGAGCAGCATTTTGCGCTCGGATGGCTCCGGCTGGGATATGCTGACACTGCCGACCGTCAGCAGCCGCGATACTTACCTGCAAGACGGCAAGCACGAGATGCACCGGATTTATATGGACGGGCGCGGGGTCTACCGGTTTGCGACCAATGTGATCGGTGAGGTGATCAAACAGGCGCTGGCCGAAGTGGGGCTGACTCCTGCCGACCTGAGCCTGGTAATCCCTCACCAGGCGAACCAGCGAATCATCGATCACGCGGCGAAGGTGCTCAAGATCGAGCCGGAGAAGGTCTACAGCAACATCGCCAGGTACGGCAATACCTCGGCGGCATCGATCCCGATTGCGATGGTAGAAGCCTTCGACGAGGGGCGAATCAAGCCGGGGGACATCATCGCGCTGGTGGGGTTTGGCGGCGGGCTGACGTGGGGCGCAACGGTCATTGAATGGTCGGCGCTGCCCTCACGCGAGCGGCTGTCGATCACCTGGGGACGCCGCCAGGGCGAGTATGCGCTGGCAGGGCTGCGCCGCCCGTTGGTGCGCTGGTGGCGTCGGCTGATGTTGCTCTCTCCCACGACGTGGATAGTGGCGGCGCGTAAGGCGCTGACACGGCGCAACCTGCGCGCGCAGGCGGACAAACTGCCGTCGCTCAAGCGGCCCGACAATGCCCGGCGCGACCGGGACGAGGAATGAGGCGGTAATCGAGTCGGCCAGCAGAGGATGAGTTCACAGGGGCGCAGTGACAGGCTGCGCCCTTATGATTCCGGCTATTTGTCCTCGATGCCGACCATCGCGCGGCCTGCGGCGAGCAGCGCCTGAACTGCGCCGAGGTCGGGCGCTTCGGCATAGACGCGCAGCACCGGCTCGGTGCCGCTGGGCCGGATCAGCAGCCAGCTATCATCGGCCAGGACAAACTTGATGCCGTCGAAGGTGAGCACTTCGCGGACGGTCTGACCGGCCATGCTGCCGGGCGCGGCAGCTTCGAGCCGGGCGACCATTTCCTTCTTGGGGACCGGCTGCTTGAGGTGAAAATCGGTGCGCTCGTAGCAGGTGGGGCCAAACTCGTGCTGGAGGTCGGCCACAACCTCGCTGAGTGGGGCGTCGGCGTCGGCGATAATTTCCAGCAGCAGCAGGCCCATCAGGATGCCATCGCCTTCGGGGATGTGGCCCTTGATGCTGATCCCGCCGGATTCCTCGCCACCGATCAGCACGTCGCTGGTCATCATGTGGTCGGCGATGTGATTGAACCCGACCGGCGTCTCGTGCAGGGTCAGGCCATATTTGCTGGCGATGCGGTTGAGCATCATGGTGGTGGAGACAGTTTTGACCACGTCGCCGCGCCAGCCACGCTTGCCGGCCAGGTAGCGCGTGGCAAGCGACATGATGGTGTGGGGATCGACAAAATTGCCGTGATTGTCCATCGCGCCAACGCGGTCGGCGTCGCCATCGGTGATGATGGCCACATCGGCGTGATTGGTCTGGATGGCGGCGACGGTCATATCGAGATACTTGCGGATTGGCTCCGGGTGGATGCCCCCAAAGCCGGGGTTGAGTTCGCCGCGAATCTCGATCACCGAGCAGCGGGAACGCGACAGCACCGAGCGGATGGCAGTCCGCCCGGCCCCATACATCGGGTCGGCGACCACGCGCAGCTCGGCTTCCGAGATTTTGTCCACGTTGACCAGGGTTTCCAGGTGCTCGTAGTAGGCATGGGTGGGGTTGAACCGGCGGATCATGTTCTGCGCCAGACCGGCCTCGTATTCCATCACGTTCGGCTCGCGGCCTTCGGCCTGGAGCTGGTCGAGATAGCGCTCGACGATGGCGCACTGTTCGGGCAGTGCGGAGCCGCCGTAGCTGGCCTTGAGCTTAAAGCCGTTGTAGCGGGGCGGATTGTGCGAAGCGGTGATCACCACGCCCGCGACGGCTTTTTTATCCAGGATGTTGTGACTGATGGCCGGGGTAGGGGTATCGGTGCGGGCCAGCCAGGCGATGATGCCATTGGCCGCCAGCACGCGGGCCGTCTCGGCGGCAAAACGATCCGAAAGGAAGCGGGTGTCAAAGCCGATGACAACTTCGGGCTGTCGGTCGGTCGCCAGATCGCGGTTGATGTAATCGGAGACGGCCTGAGCCACGAGCCGCAGGTTGGCGAAGGTGAAAGTATCGGCAATGACGGCTCGCCAGCCATCGGTCCCAAAACGAATGGACATACGACCTCCACACGGGCGCGCGTGCAGTGCTCGCGCAGGATAACAGGGTGCATGAGTCGAACTGTAGCGCAGGGGTGAGATGGGCGCAACTTTGCGGGCATCGGATGCAGGGCTGAAGGCTGTAAAACGGCGAACCTTATGTTTATCTTACGTATTCCCGACGTTCGTTAGGGCAGGGTTTCGATTCCATTGCAAACGAATTTATTCAAGTTTTAACAGTTTGTTTGCGTAGGACCATTTGACTATAAAGAAAGTATAAAAACGGGACCTATCTACCATCGGGTAACTCTAAAAAACTCATTAAGATGAAATGAGTAAAGAACGAATAAGTGGCAGCAGTCGGCTTAATCCGGCGGCTGCACGCTTTCGTTCATGAGGGAGGACTCGATGCACAGACTACACACTCACCCCTGGGTCGCACGCGGGCTGGCCGCGCTGCTGATCCTCGGCCTGGTTGGGGGCGGTTATGGACTCGTCTCGCCGGCACGCGCCGGGGTGGGCGATTCCGGCGCCAACCCGCTCCCGCTGGCCGAACCCCTAACCACTTTTTACCCGGTTCCATCCAGCGCTTATCTGATCAATCCCGGCATCGGCTGGCAGCACATGCCGGGCATCGGCGCGCAGCTGCTGCCGGAGACGGTGCTGTATATCCCGCGCTCGGAGGTCAGCTGGCGCATCCTCAACCCCGGCGACGGGGTGTATGACTGGACGGTGCTGGACCGCTGGATCAACCAGGCGGCCAGCCAGGGCAAACAAATCTCCTTCCGCGTGTATACCATGCGCGGCGAATCGTTTGGCGGTCACCAAATGCCGGACTGGGTGCTGGCCAAAGGCGCGAAGCTGGTGGCTTCCGGCTCACCGGATTACAGCAACTGTGTTTACCAGAGCGAATGGGCGCGTTTTGTCGAGGCACTGCGCGCGCGGTACGACGGCAACCCGACCATCGCGTTCATCGACATCAGCGGGTATGGCGACTTCAACGAGTGGAGCTGGCTGGACGACCAGACGGTGTGGGATAACAACGCGCTGGACCCCACCTCGTTGGACGGGCAGGCCCGTAAGCGGCTGGCGGATATGTACATCGGCGGGCAGGATTCTACCCACCAGTGCAAATCGCCGACCGGCGCGACTCAAACCGTGAGCTACAGCTACCCCGGCTTCCAGATGACCCAACTGATCATGCCCTTCGCGGGCACGCGGCAGTCTACCGAATATGTGGCCAGCCGCCGGGCGGATGTGGGCATCCGGTTCGACTGCCTGGGGGATACCGGGTCAACCACCTTTGTGATGGGCAAGATCGGCACGCAGATTTCCAACACGTGGCGGAACGCGCCCATTGTCTTCGAAACATGTTCGGTCAGCACGGCGGCCACGTATATGACCGAGGCGGAGAATCTGCTGCGGGCCGCGCATGGCAGCATCGTGCACGATAACCTGGTGAATCCGCGCGACGCCAGCCAGGTGGAACGCGTGATGCGGATGGCGGGCTACCGCTATCAGTTGAGCGCAATCACCTATACGGCCAGCGTGCAGGCAGGCGGCAGCCTGTCCTATGAGATGCACTGGCAGAACGTGGGCTATGCCCCGGCGTATCCGAAGATGGGCCAGCGTTTCACACTGCACATGGCGCTGGTCAACGCCAGCGGCGCAGTGGTGACCAACCCCTCGCTGAATGCGAACGTCGCGGGATGGATGCCTGCCAGCACGCTGCCCGGCACGCCGCCCGATAACGTGGTGAGCGGGTCGCTGGCGGTGCCTGCCGGACTGCCTGCCGGAACCTACGGCCTGCGCGTGGGCATCCGCGACCAGCGCACCGGCCAGCCGCTGAACCTGGCGATCCAGGGGGCGGACGCCCTGGGGATGTATGCAGTAGGGACAGTCCAGGTGGGCGGCACGACCAGCCCGGCTCCTGCGGCCACTGCGACGGTCGCGCCTTCGGCGACGGTCGCGCCTTCGGCGACGCTGAAACCCTCAGCGACGGCCACGCTGCCCCCTGCGGCAACCGCGACACCGTGGCCGACCAATACGCCGACGCTCACACCGTGGCCAACGGTGACGCCCTGGCCGACCAATACGCCGACGCTCACACCGTGGCCAACGGTGACACCCTGGCCGACGAACACGCCGACGAATACGCCGTGGCCAACGGTGACGCCCTGGCCGACGAACACGCCGACGAATACGCCACTACCCAGCGCGACTCCCTGGCCAACCGCTGTGCCGAGTGCGACTCCCTGGCCGACCGAGGTTTCGCCCGGTGGCGTGGAGGCAACGCCCTGGCCGACCGACGTGCCGCCCGTGGTGCAGCCGACCGTGCCCCCGCCGCAGCCGCCCGACCAATCGCCGCTGGTGGTTCACCTGGCCGACCTGGACGGCTTCAGCGACGGCTCGGAGCAGCGGTGGACGGCGCGGGTGGTCATCCGGGTGCATGATGCCCAGGAACAGCCGGTCGCCGGGGTGACAGTCAGCGGGCAGTGGGCGAACCGTGACTGGGCAAGCTGTGTCACGGATGGCAACGGGGAATGTACCATCGTGCGGGGCGAGATTCGCCGGGGCCGCGAGCAGATTACGTTCACGCTGTGGGAGTTGAGCGTGCCCGGCGGGAGCTATGCGTCGAGGGCGAATCATGACCCGGATGGCGACTGGGAACTGAGCGGTCGCCGCGAGAACCGCATCCGCATCGTGATCAGCAAATAAGGGGGGAGGCGGGCCGGCGCGAACGGTCAGCAACGACCGGCGCGCCGGCTTCGCTTCCATACAAAAAACCGCCTTGCAGACAGGGGTAGATTGGTCTGCAAGGCGGCTGCGTTTCGGCCAACGGCTAGAACGCGTTGCCGCCGGATTTGCGCGCGGCACGTGCCTCTTTGGTGGTGGCCTCGCGCCAGACGGGCGAGAGCACGGCGGCATCATCTTCTTTGCCCAGCAGGGCGCTGAAGAAACCGCCGCGCTTTTCTTCGGCTGGCGGGGCGAAGATCAGGCGCGCCTCGGTCTTGTAGGTGGTGCGTTTGTCGGTCGCGGCCTCGATGACTGAGACTTCATCGCGGCGCTCGATGTACTTGCGGTCCTTCGCGGCGCGGACCTCGCGCTTGTCGCGGCCACGGTCAACGTAGCGGCGCTCGTAGCGCCAGTGCCACGAGCCATCGCTGTAGGCGATTTCCTCGCTGCGGACCTCGCGGACCAGACGCCCGCCCAGGCCGGGATAGTCCGGTTTGTAGTACTGCCAGCGCTCTACGACGCGCTGCCCCCGGTCGTTTTTGAGCGGCTCTTCGACGCGCGAATAGCGCACCTTGCCGACCAGCGGCTGATCCGGTGAAGGGGCACTGTGGCCGCCCGCGTACAGATGCAGGCTGCGCGCATCCTCGACGCGGGTTAGCTCGATGGGTGTGGCGGGAGCCAGCGCGGCCAGGATCGGCGCGGCGGGCAGCACGGCTGCGGCAGGCGGCTGGCCGGGTTGGGGGGCAGGCGCGGCGGCAGCT
Source organism: Anaerolineae bacterium (assembly GCA_034429275.1). GTDB lineage: Bacteria > Chloroflexota > Anaerolineae > Aggregatilineales > Aggregatilineaceae > DAOUFU01. Next base: position 7,033 of record DAOUFU010000051.1, read on the forward strand.
TCAGGGGCAGCGGCTTGAGCGGCAGTAGCTTCAGCGGCAGTCTCGGCGGGCGCGGCGGCTTTCTGGCTGCCGAACAGCAGGGCGGCTAATTCCGGCGAGATGTCATCGTCCCATTGCCTGGCATCCTTCACCGTCTCGACTTCGGAGAGCGGTTCAGGGCTGAGCACGCCTTCCGGCGCGCGCGAGCGGATTTCTGCCGGGGCGAGGTTGGCGCGCGCGCTGACCGGCGGGACTTCTTCGGCAGGCGCGGCGGACCCGGCAGGTTCCTCCGGCTTGCCGTCGGGGATCACGGCATCGACCAACGAGGCCGCTGCCCCAAAGAGCCGTTCCAGCGGCGAGGGCTGGTCTTCGGCGGTGGCTTCTTCGGCGGTCTGCACGGCAGTCTCGGCGGTCTCGGCGGCGACCTCACTGGCGGTCTCGGCGGCAGCTTCAGCGGCCTGGGTGACGGCTCCTGTCGCCTCCTCAACGACTTCGCCCGCCGTTTCGGCGATTTCGGCACCCGCGCCGGTGATGGTCTCGGCGGCCTGGTCCGTCACCGTCTCAGCGGAGTCACCGACGGCTTCTGCCGCTGCCTCTGCGGTCTCGGTCACAGCTTCGACGCCGATCTGGGCGGCTTCGGCAGCATCTGCGGCGATCTCGGAGGCCGACTCCGCCGCGCCGGACTCTGCGGGTGTGCCGGTGGCTTCGGAGTCGGAGGTGCTGCCGGGCAGGTTTTCGTCGATGGGATCGGTGTCGTCGGGAAAGATGGAGTTAAAGATATTGTCGGACATACGCGCTCCTGTCGGAAGAGCTGCCGGCTACGAGCCGCCAGCATAAGAACGTGCTCATTTGTCACGGTGTCTCAAGGTGATCGTATCGCACATGCCAAGTATACGCCCATCTGCGCACGGTGCATTACAATAGGGACTACGATCCGGCCTTTTACTCGACAGAGGATTGCAGAATGGCGCTCACCTTCATCCAGATCAGCGATACGCATATTGGCCCCACGCGCGACTTTGACTATTACGGGTACCGACCCATCGAAACACTGGAGCGGCTGGTCGATCATCTGAATGGGCTGCCGGAGCGGCCCGCGTTCATCGTGCACACCGGCGACGTGGCCCAACGAGAGAACCCGGCCTGCTACCTTGAGGCGCGCCCGGTATTGGAGCGGCTGACCGTGCCGGTTTATTACGTGTGCGGCAACCACGATGACGCCGACCTGCTGCGCGACTTGCTCGGCGCGCCCGCGCACGGCTCCGGGCGGAGCGGGATGCCGCTGGATTACAGCTTCAGCGTGGATGGCGAGCGCTTTATCGTGCTGGATGCGCACAGTGACGCGGTGGAAGACCCGCTCGGTTATGTCGCACCGGAGCAGATCGCCTGGCTGCGCGGGGAATTGGAGGCTGCTGCTGGGCGCGTGACGCTGCTGCTGCATTACCCGCTGTTCCCCATGTTCAACGCATGGTTCAATCAGCGCATGGTGATTGTCAACGGGGAGGACGTGCACGCAGCGCTGGTCCCCGCGCGCGAGCGGCTGCGGGGCGTATTCTTTGGGCACCAACACCGGGCGGCGCAGATCGCGCGCGATGGCATCACCTACACGGCGGGGCCAAGCACGATTGTTCAATATGCGTGGCGGCCCTGGGACGAGACGCCGCAGACTGACCCGGACTCGCCGCCCGCCTACAACGTGGTGACCTGCTACGCGGATCGCACGCTGACCGTGCAGTACAACTTCCAGCGCTAACTGCCGCGCCCGCCCCGACCGCGCTGACTCGCGGTGGGTTGGGGGGTGAAGATCGGCGTAGCCGTGGGCGGGCCGGGTGTCGGCGTCAGCGTAGGGGTGGGCGGCAGGGTGGCCGTCGGCTCGAAGGCATCCGGTGACGCCGGAATGAGGTCGGCCGACTGGCTGATTTCAACCGGGCCGACCGGGTAATAGCCGTGCGCGTTGCGCCCCTCGAAGCCCAGATTGATCGGCAGATTGGTGCGCCGGTCGATGATGGCCACTGCCAGAGTGTAGCGACCCGGCAGGACGTAGTCGGGCAGGGTGAGGGTGGCGCAGACGGGATTGACCGGCGGATCGCCCGGCAGGGGATCGGCGGGCATCCAGCGCGAGATGTCTTCGTCGATGACCGCGTCGAAGACGGTTCGTCCGGCAAAGTCGACCAGGCCGACATGAAGCTCGAACTGCTGGCCCATTTTGGGATAGTAGGGGGCCGAGCCGACGTTCTTCCAGTCCATGAGCAGGGGGAGATCGCCGCCGGGCAGGACCGCCGAGGGATAGACCGCTTTCGACAGCAGGTAGCGATAGCCCACATAGCGGAGCAGGTCTTCGATGACGGCGGGGTCGCGCGGTTCCACCAGGTTGTCGTGGGTGAAGCTGGCGTGAGAGATGTTCAGCAGGCGGCGGGCTTCCTCCATATAGACCGGCTCGGTGGAGATGGCGCAGTACTCAAAGGCGATGGGCGCGCGCGGCCAGACTGCCTTGATCTGGGGGCCGATCTTCTCCATCAGGCCATCGGTTGAGCCTTCCAGGCCGAGGCAGTCGAAGCGAATGCCCACATCGTCCCGCTGGTGGATGACGTACTGGATCGACTGGCGAATGCCAGCGTAGGGCATGATCAACTGGGTCTTGCTGAAGCCGTCGTAGTCGTAGGCGACGGTCTCGATCTCACCTTCGGCAGTGCGGCACTGGTGATCATCGTTCGAGCCGCCAATGAACATGCTGGCGAGACGCTGGCGGGCCTGGCCATCGATGGTGGTCGGACGGAGCGCGTTGGCGTCCCATTCGGTCTGCTCATCGCGCCAGCTCCACTCGTTGAAATCGCCATAACCGCTGATGTCGATAAAGGCGATCTCCGGCGTGCCGTCGTAGCGCTGACGCACCTGCTCAACAAAAATCGCCCATTCGGCCTGGTAGACGCAGTTGCTGTAATCCGGCGCGCCGCTTTCCTCGATGATGACTGCGCCCTTGTCCAGTACCCAATCGGGCACCTGGTGGCCGCCCCATTGCTCACCGCGCATGGTATAAATGCGAAAAGAAACCTGCTTTTGTTCGCGAGCGGCGCGCTCGATCCATTCATCGAGCGCGGACCAGTCGTACTGGCCCTCGTCAGGGTTGAGGACGCGCCAACTGACATCCGCGCGATTGATGTAATAGGTGGTTTCGGGCAGAAGCTGCTCGCCAATGCCGGGGGCGTGCTGCCAGCCGATGCCCGGATTGGTCAGGTAGTCGTCGATGGGCGTGGGATAGATGGTCAGTGGGACGGCGTGAGTCGGCTCGCTGCGCAGGGCGGCAGCGGTCACCGTGCCGGTGGCATCTTCGTTGAGCAGCAGGCTCCCGGCGATGATCACCCCGATCAGCGTGATCATGATGACGATGAGCGGCAGCACATAACGACGCATGGGGAATTCTCCACACAAACGACCTTATACGCACCCGCGCCAGCCTGGTGTCGGGGAAAGCCGGGGCGGGTTCACCCCAGACAATCGCTCATTTTGGCGCGTTTGGCAAACTATGCATCGCCTGGCTCTGAAGCATTAGCGTCGCCTGGCCCTGAAGGGCGCAGGCTCAGGGAGGGAAAAGCACCCTGCCGGGTGCTCAAAAACGGGGCATCGCCTGGCCCTGGGGGGCGCAGGCTCAGGGAGAGAAAAGCACCCTGCCGGGTGCTCAAAAACGGGGCATCGCCTGGCCCTGGGGGGCGCAGGCTCAGGGAGGGAAAAGCACCCTGCCGGGCGCTCAAAAACGGGGCATCG
>DAOUFU010000052.1:0-4572 GCA_034429275.1 Anaerolineae bacterium
CGGTTGGCGACCGAGATGCGCCCGGTTTCCTCGGAGACGATCACACACAGGCCGTCGGAGACTTCGCTGATGCCCAGCCCGGCACGGTGGCGCGTGCCCAGCTTGCGGTCGGTCAGGTTACGGCCCGACGACAGCGGCAGCACCGAAGCGGCACTGGCCACCCGGCCCTTGCGAATGATCACCGCGCCGTCGTGAAGCTCGGTCTTGGGCCAGAAGACGGTCAGGAACAACTGGGGGCTGACATGGGCATCCAGCGGCACCCCGGTGGCGATGAACTCTTCCAGCGAGTCGCTGCGTTCCAGCACGATCAGCGCGCCGTGCCGCCGCTCGGAAAGGCGCGAGGCGGCCTGGCAGATCGCGTCGATGACCTGCTCATCCTCGGTGTAGTTTGGGGCATGGCTGAACAGGTTGTTCATACTGGTTCGCCCGATGCGCTCCAGCACGCGGCGCAGTTCGGGCTGAAAGATCACCGGGATGGCGACGATGGCTGCCGTGATGGCGTAATTGAGCAGCCAGCGGAAGGCGACCCAATCGAAGAGGGAGGCGACAAAGGCGATCAGCAGCAGAACGATGATGGTCCCGCGCAGCAGTGGAGCGGCCTGGGTGCCGCGCATCAGCAGACCGGCGGCAAAGATAATCATGGCCACGACGAACACATCCGGTACGTCGCTCCAGCCAAAGGATTGAAGAGTCCACAGCAGTCGCATAGGTCGTATCTGCTACACAGGCCAACCGGTTCAGTCCAGCCGGCTCAGTCCGGCTGTCCGCCGATGAGGATAACACTACCACGCTTTGGCGCAGGCGATCTTAGAATTCGATTAAAAGAACACCCCTTCTTTGTGCACGATGCTAGCGGGCCTGGCCGGTGAGTTGCGCGAGCAGCGTGCGGTACTGGCTCACGTTGGGCGGGTTCAGGCCGATGATCTGCTGAATGGTCACGATGGCATCGTTTTGCAGGCCGTTCTGAAGCTGGAGTTCGGCCATTTCGCTGAGCTGATCGATGGCCCCGGTGAGGTTGCCCGTCTGACGATAGACTGCCGCCAGCCGCGAGCGCAGCGCCATATCCTTCGGGTAGCGCGTGACCAGTTCTTCGAGCACCTGGATGATTCGCCTGGCCTGCGAATTCCTGGCATAGACGCGCAGCAGGCCGTCCAGCTCGCTGATGGCGGAGACCGGGTCATTCAGCCGGTAATTGAGGTCCACCAGCACGCGGCGGGCGTGTTCGTCGTCTGGGGCCATCTTGCGAATCTGCTCGTAGGTGCGCAGCGCCTGCTTGAGTTCCAGGCGGCTGACCTCAATATCGCCCAGGCGGTGCATGATGTGGATCACGCGCTCGGCGGGCGAGTTGATCTTCTGGGCGAGCTTGATGGCCTTCTGATAGGTATCGCGGGCGGCTTCGAGATCGGCCAACTGGTAATAGGCATCGGCCAGGTCGATATACTGGTCGAGCAGTTCATCGTTGTTTCCCTGCTCGGTCAGCAGGTTGATCAGGCTCTTGCGCAGGTCGGTATTCATCGGCGCGAGGCGGATGGCATCGTGCAGGATGCTGGTAGCGCGCTCGGTATCGCCGCGCATGTGATACGTGGCAGCCACCAGGTTGAACTTGGTCATGGCGGCGGAAATGTTGTCGCGCTCAAGCAGCAGTTGGGCGATGCGCTGGTGAATGGGCAGGTAATCCGGGGCGGATTCGAGCATAAAATGGGCCTGGTCCATCGCCAGCCAGTGCAGCCCCTGCCGCTGGTAGCGGTCGATCAGGTTGAGGCCCTGCGTGACGTTAGCGTCGATGTACAGCGCGATGTCGATCAGCGAATTGTCGGTTTGCAGCGAGATGGCCTCTTCAAGCTGGCGGCGGGTTTTGGCGACACGCTGCTTCCACTCGCTGCCGGTCAGCAGCGTGAGGAAGCGGTTCACCAGCGCGCTCAGTTTCTCTTCGGGCGCTTCGTCGATGCTCATGGTCAGCCGGTCATAGATCGCGCTGAGCTGCACGGCTTCGTCGGGCGTGAGGGCCAGATCGACATCGACCAGGCGCAGAGTCTGCACGATGTGATTGGCCGCCATGCGGTGTTTGCCGCGCGCGGCGTAGGCGATGCTCAGCCCGTGCATCGCACCGGCGGCGAAGCGTTTGTCGGCGCTGGCGACCTGCAGGTTGCTGATGGCATCGGCCCAGTTCTGCTGCTCGATATTCAGGTGGCCCAGGTTGAGGTAGACCGCGGCGTGCCCCAGGCCATTTTTGACGGCGGTGTTATAGGCCTGGATGGCCTCGGCGATCATTTCCTGGCGCTGGAACTCGATGGCCTGGATGGCATTTGCGCCGCCGCGATCCAGGTCGCCCGACTCGAAGACGTACTCGGCCAGGGATTCGAGCGCCAGTTCGACGGCCTCACCGATGGGGCCGCGCACGTCGGCCTGGCCGATCTCGCGCTGGTCCTCGCCTTTGCGCGTGCTGGGCCTGTCGAAGGCCTGGTCGTGCTCGCGGGAACGGCTGCCCCCCGCCGGTTCGAAGGCGGCCAGCACTTCCTGCGGGATCAGCGCGCCGCTTTCGAGCGCTTGCAGCGTGTTGAGCGCCTGGGGATTGTTGGGTTCCAGGCGCAGCGCGCGCTCAACAGCCTGGCGGGCGACATCCGGGCGGCTGGCGCGCTGGAAGTGGAAGGCCAGCGTCAGGTATTCGCGGATGGCTGAGCGCCGCTGCCCGGTGCGCTCGTAGGCCAGGGCGAGCCGCTGGTGAATGTGAACCAGGCCGCTGGTCAGGCTGACGGCGCGCTCCCAGTTACTGATCGCTTTTTCGAGGTCGCGCTGGGCCAGGTAAATCTCGGCCACGTTGATATACTGCTGGGCGGCCTCTTTGGCTCGCCCCAGGCGTTCGAGCACGTCCGCGCACTTTTCGAGCGGGATGGGATCGTCCTGGGCCAGGTGATGGGCACGCGTGTAGACTTTGAGCGCGTCTTCAAGACGGCGCGCCTGCAGCAGCGCCAGGCCCAGGCTGTTATGGGCGGCGGGATCTTCGGGCATTTCCTGCACTGCCCGGCCATAGGCGGCGATAGCCTTGTCCCATTCCTGGTCCCAGGCGGCGCTGTGCCCCATATTCATAGCTTGCTCGTAGATTTGGCGATTCCCTGGCATCGCGGTCATCCTCGCTACAAAATTCATCAGAACGCGGCACACAGTGCCCCGTCATGTTGCTGACTTGTCTCATGCAGGGTAGTTACCGTCCCCTGCGGCACCCAATCACCCGGTTTGTTGAAGGGTACAAGCCCGGTCATGCGGGGGCGCAGTCCACGCCCCCACGCTTCCGTCGTGCCTGACTCCTGGGTGCCGCGCACGGGGGGAACCGTCCTGCTTCATTTGGCTTTTTTGGCGGCTTTCGCCTTTTTCTTGCCGCCGCTCAGATACGCTTCTGCTGCGCCAAGCAGCGTGACGATGATGGCCTTCTGCGCATGCATCCGGTTCTCGGCCTGCGGGAAGAGGCGCGACTGCGGCCCGTCGGCCACATCGTCGGTGATTTCCTCGCCGCGATGGGCGGGCAGGCAGTGCAGCACAATGGCGTGAGGCGCGGCATGGCCCAGCAGATCGCTGTTCACCTGGTAGGGCGGGAAGATCTGGCGGCGCTGTTCGGCCTCTTCTTCCTGGCCCATGCTGGTCCAGGTGTCCGTATAGACGGCATCGGCCCCGCGAATCGCCTCGACCGGGTCATCGGTCACGGTGAGGTCGAGCGTTCCGCCGCTGAGCGCGCGCGCTTTGGCGACCACTTCGGGCTTGGGCTGGTAACCGGCGGGGCTGCCGATGGTCATCTTCATGCCAAACTGGGCCGCACCCATCATCAGGCTGGTGGCGACATTGTTGCTGTCGCCCAGGTAGGCCAGGTGCAGACCGCGCAGCCTGCCGAATTCCTCGTAGATGGTCAACAGGTCGGCCATGGCCTGGCAGGGATGGTTGTAATCGGTCAGGCCATTGATGACCGGGACAGGGGACCACTTCGCCAACTGCAGGACGTGATCGTGGGCGAAGGTGCGCGCCATGATGATATCGACATAGCCGCCCAGCACGCGGGCGATGTCGGCGATGCTCTCGCGTTTGCCCAGCCCGATTTCCTGCGGGCTGAGGTAAAAAGCATAGCCGCCCAGGTGCTGCATCCCCATCTCAAAGCTCACGCGGGTACGCAGTGAGGGCTTTTGGAAGACCATCGCCATCGACTTGTTCGCCAGCAGGGGAGGGTTGCTGCCGGTGGCCTTGCGCTCGGTTTTGAGGGCGACCGCCAGGTCGAGCATGGCTTGCAGATCACTAGCTGTCCAATCAGCGAGTTCGAGGAAGTGTTTCACCGTCATCTATCCTTCGTCCAATGCGAGAAGCCATCATGGGCTGTGATTCTGGCGGTAGTATAGCACACTTTGCGCGCGCGGGCTTGAGTGAGGCAGGGAAGATCCGGGCAAACGCATCAAAAAAACTGTTTCGGTTGATGCGCATCGCCTGCCCCTGATGCACTTTGGCCAATTGATCGGATATGAGAGGCGAATGGCTGGCCTCACCCCCGCGCGGCCAAAACCGGGCCGCTTCGCCCCCTCTCCGAAAATTTTC
>DAOUFU010000053.1:0-119572 GCA_034429275.1 Anaerolineae bacterium
AATCCGTCGCTTCCGCTGTTTGACCATCCGTCAAACGCACCGACCACACCACCTCGACGCTTTGGAATGTCGTGGGAATCGCGCATCCGGTCAGCAGCCAGTCATACACCAGCTCAACCGAGGAACCATAATCCGCCAGGACATGCTCGGCAGGCATAAACGAGAATGTCTCGTCTAGCTGTGTACCCTGCCGCACGCGAATCGATACAGCATCGATCCGGGTGCTCGATTCGTTCACGCCGCCCATGAACCGTACCACCGACGGGAACAAAATTTCGGTGCGCAGGCCATAAAGCAGCCCTGGTTCCTGGGCGAATATGCGCGCTTCACGGTGTCCCCCAATCATCGTCAGCAGCGCGCACAGAATGACCAACAACCGGATCAAGGCGCTCGGCCCCTGGCAGAGATGACTTTTCTGCATAGCACCCTTCCTGAATGGTTGCTGCACGAAAGGCTACAAACTCACCATCATCCTAGCACCAGTTGGCGCATGTGTCACGCGGGGCTTACCCCTCTCATGAGCCGCTTGAGCCTGTTCCGGGAATATACGGGGTCGGTGAAGGAAAGAACCGGAAGGTGGGCGTTGGGGCCAGAGTCGGCACCTGGCCAGACGCGCCCAACCACATACGCCACCGGCTTTCGATCTCGGTCGTCGTCAACCCGGTGACCTGTTCGAGCGCGGCATTCCGTCCTATCCCTTCGCGCAGAAGGGACATCAACTGGCGGTGCCCTTCCCACCCGTAACTCTGAACCAGCCACACGAAGAATGTGTAGCCCAGGTCATATCCACGGCGGCTGCTCAATCCTGGCCCTGTTCCTTCCAGCAGCGCCGGTAACGATCCCTGCGCCGCCATTCGCCGTACGGCAGCTTCATAATCATACTGACGGCTCAACTCAAAGAGCGTAGCATTGCCCTCCACGAACCAGTTCACCGGGAGCGCACCCACATATTCCGCCTGGTACAGGTGCGCGACTTCGTGCAGAACAGTACCAAACGCCAGGTCGCGGCTGCTGCCGGAAACCACTTGCACAGTAGCTCCCCAATCCGGCTGCGTTGTGCCGATCACGGCCCCATCCACTGCGCCGATCTGCCATTCGCGCCAGGCCGCCCTGCTGCCGAAAAGAATCACGCGCGGAGTATAAGGCAGCCCACCACCCCACGCTGCCCGGAATGTCTCCCGCTGAGCAGCCATCGCTGCTAATGTCTGCTCTCCGACATCATCCGGAAGATCGAGCGCAAAGACAATCACATCTGCGCTTTCAAATCGCTGCCAGCCGCGGGAGAAATCGGCATATTCCGCCTGAAAATCCGCCGACCGAAATGTATTACCTGCGATGTCGCTGGCTTCCCAGTGATACACAACAGCCAGCCAGGGGGGAATCGCATCGCTGCCGGTAGGTTCCCACCGAACGCGCCACTGTCCGCTGATGGGATCGCGTTCGGCAGGGCGGCTACGCTGCGTGCCCGGCGCGTGGGACCACACCACCCGCGCACGCTCTACCGGCCCGGCGCTGCTTTCAATCTCCGCGCCGAAACCGAATCCGGCAGGATAGTAGCTCTCAAAGTCCCCTGCACGGAAGGTCCACTCCGCCGCGTCTGCCGCTCGCACAGCCGCGCTCGCCACAGCGGCCAGACTCACCGCCAAGATGCCCACAAGGGTGAGAGCTTCCCAGGTGCGGCTCAACGACCCTCTCATCGTGCAAGATCGGCGGCCCACGCCTTATGAAGATCGGCCAACGTCTCACACACCATATCGGGCTGGATAGGCGCTTCGCGCGCCTGTTCCGCCGTGGTAGTGCCGGTCAGCACCAACACGGTCGGCATCCCGGCATTCACCCCACCCAAGATATCCGTCTCCAGGCGATCACCCACCATTAACGTGTTTTGCGGCGTAGTCCCCAGCCGCTCCAGCGCAACCTCGAACATCGCCGTCCCCGGTTTGCCGATGATGATGGGCTGCACATCGGTCGCCGTCGAAATGGCGGCCAGCAGTGCCCCGTTGCCCGGTACCAGCCCTTCCGGTGTCGGAAACGTCCGGTCGCCGTTGGTGCCGATGAAGGCTGCTCCTTCCCGGATGCGCAGCGTGGCGATCCGCAGACGATCGTACGTCACGTTGAAGTCCAACCCCACAACCACCAGCCGCGCACGATCCGGGTCTTCTCGATACCCGGCCTCGGCCAATGCCTGTTTAATACCCGTCTCACCCACCACGTAAATCGGCGTATCGAGAGGAAAGTGATGCCGGATATATGCCGCCGTCGCAACAGATGAAGTAATCACCTGTTCAGCGCGGGCCGGGACTCCAAACTGGGCCAGCTTTTCGACGAACATATCCGCTGTACGGGTGCTGTTGTTCGTTGCAAGCGCGTACTTTATGCCGTGCTGGCTCAGAAAGTGGAAAAACTCCGGGACGCCGGGCAGTGCTTCCTGCCCACGCCATAATACACCGTCCATATCCAGAATCACGGCCCGCAGGGAACTAAAATCAATGCTCATCAGGGTAGCACTCCGCCTCTTGCTTGCGGTCACGGCGACCAGTCCGACTCATCAACCAACCCGATTAAATCAGGTCGCGCCCCAAAGCGAGTTTTTGGCAAGCCTGCCACCAGATGTTATGATTGGCAACGTACGCTGGCAGCACTCTTATCCAGAGCGACAGAGGGACCGGCCCCATGAAGTCGCGGCAACCTCTTTTGGGCCACAACATCCAAAAGAACGGTGCTAATTCCGTCAGGTAATCTGGAAGATGAGAGGGCTTGTTCACAGACCTCAGCGATAGTTGAGGGTTTTTGTGCGCGACATGCCCCCTGGAGTGTCTCAGGGGGTTTCTTTTTGCCGGATTCGCCTCGGTGTTCTCAATCAGAAGAGACAAGGAGCCATTGTGAGCGACAAAAATTGCAGCACCACCTTTATGTCATCTCCGCAGTTCTTTTTCACGTCCGAGTCGGTCACCGAAGGACATCCGGACAAGATTTGCGACCAGATTTCCGATGCCGTGTTGGACGCGATTCTGGCCGATGATCCCCAGGCACGCGTGGCCTGCGAAACGGCGGTAACCACCGGCTTGATCCTGGTTATGGGCGAAATCACGACCTCCACCTACGTGGATATCGGCACCATCGCCCGCGATGTCGTGCGCGAAATCGGCTACACGCGGGGAAAATTTGGCTTCGATGCGGATACCTGCGGCGTGATCGTCTCCATCAAGGAGCAGTCCGGCGACATCGCGCAGGGTGTTGATAAAGCCCTCGAACAACGCGAAGGTCAGCCATCCGATGCCGAGCTGGACAAAATCGGCGCGGGCGACCAGGGGATGATGATTGGCTTTGCCTGTGATGAGACCCCCGAATATATGCCACTTTCGACCATGCTGGCACACAAACTTTGCCGCCGCCTGGCCGAAGTACGCCGGAACGGCACCATGCCCTACCTGCGACCGGATGGTAAGAGCCAGGTGACGGTTGAATATGCCTATGGCAAGCCTGTGCGTGTCGATACTGTGCTGATCTCCACCCAGCATGCGCCAGAAATCTCCAGCGAGCAGATCCGCGCCGACGTGCTCGAACACGTCGTGCGACCGATCGTGCCTGCCCAGTTCCTCGACGAGAACACCAAGTACTACGTGAACCCGACTGGTCGTTTTGTTGTGGGCGGGCCTTTGGGTGATGCTGGCCTGACGGGGCGCAAGATCATCGTTGATACTTATGGTGGCGTAGCCCGTCATGGTGGCGGCGCGTTTTCCGGTAAGGATGCCACCAAAGTGGACCGATCCGCGGCTTATATGGCGCGCTACATCGCCAAGAATGTCGTCGCGGCAGGGCTGGCCTCGCGCTTCGAGATTCAGATTTCCTACGCGATTGGCGTCGCTCACCCCTTGTCGATCGCCATCGAAACTTTTGGCACGGGTACCATCCCCGACGACAAGATCGTCGAACTGGTCAAGAAGCACTTCGACATGCGCCCGGCAGCTATCATCCGCGATCTGGACCTGCGCAAGCCGCAGTTCCGCCAGGTAGCGGCCTACGGCCACTTTGGCCGCGATGACCTGAATGTGGCCTGGGAAAAACTCGACAAAGTGGAAGCGCTCCGCCGCGACGCGGGTCTCTAGCGACCCATTCCGGTGAGCCAGGCATCGGGCGGTTGGTCGAAGTCAAATGGCCAGCCGCCCGGTTGGTTCCAGGTCAGATTCCGGTCAGTCATTCCCCGCCAGGCAGCTTCATTTCGCTCAGATCTCAGCCCACGCGCCACCCATCGCTACAGTTGACCATAACTTAAGGCCAGTGTATGATGAGCGCAGGCTGTCACGCAGTGGTGCCTGAATGCTGGCGCGTGTCGGCAGAAGGAGATTTTTCATCATGCAGCGATTCCGGGTGTGGTGGAACAGCTTCAAAGCAGTAGCCATCCTGTTCTCTTTTGCCCTGAACCTGATTCTGGTCATCGTTGTGCTGCTGCTCTTGATGCAGATCTTCCAGATCAAAAATGGAATTCTTGAACCGTTGATTGATGGACTACATGCGAACTTTGTCGGCCTCGATAGCGCCGTGATTGAGCGTACCATTCAGGTTGAAGACGAAATCCCGGTCGTTTTCGATCTGCCGCTCAACCAGCAAACCAATGTGGTTCTGACTCAGGATGTGCCGATTGCCGCCAACGCGACCTTCACCCTGCCGGGCGGGGGCGGCATGATCAACGGGCGAGTGGATATCGTGCTGCCCACCGGCTTGATCCTGCCGGTCCAGCTCAACATGGTGGTCCCGGTCGATACCAATCTGCCGATCAGCCTGCCCGTTGACGTGTCCATCCCGCTCAATGAGACACAGCTCCATGAGCCGTTCGACAACCTGCGCGGCTTACTCGAACCCTATGTCCGCATCCTCGATCACCTGCCCAGCACATGGGACGAAGTCCCCGACTTCATGATCGATGCGCTGCAGGGCGAGGGAGTGAACCTGGTATCGCCCTCTGAAGGCAGCATGAACCCCTGGCCCATCCGCAAAGACGATAAGTCTGCGCCGCCGGAGCAAGCTGATCAGCCGGAAGGGGGCACCCCGACACCCACCTTCACCCCCTTCCCCACGCTGACACCCGCGCCGGTCTGGCCCACTGCCACTCCACCCAGCTAACGCATTGAGCGGCCTGCCCAGCGCAGGCCGTTTTTTTGTTACACTGCATCGAAACATGGCAACACCTGGAGAGTAGGTAGAACTTGAGCAATACCACACCCCCCATCTGTGATTACGAAGGCTCCGACTACCGTACCGAGTTTTGGGAAGGTCAGGGCCGCGACTATGAAGACCTTGCCGAACGGGCTGCTCTCCGCCGACTCCTTCCGGCTGGCGGCAAGCGAATGGCTCATCTCGGAGCAGGGTTTGGCCGCATGACCGGCGAGCTAGCCGCCTGGCAGCAGGTCATCGTGCTCGATTATTCGCGGACGATGCTCCGCGACGCCCAACAGCACCTGGGGAACGATCCCCGCTACATCTTCGTAGCGGCAGACATATACCATCTGCCCCTCGCACCAGGAAGCTGTGACGCCGCTGTGATGGAACGTGTCATCCACCATTTCGCCGATGTGCCCGCTGCCCTGCGCAAAATTCGGACCGCACTCGCTCCAGGAGCCGTCTTCATCCTGGAATATGCCAGCAAGCGCCATCTCAAGTCCATCGCGCGCTATCTGCTCCGCAGGCAGCAGTGGAATCCCTTTGATCTTGAACCAGTAGAGTTCGTCAAGCTGAACTTTGACTTCCACCCAGCGTATATGGAGCGCTGCCTGCGCGACGCCGGGTTCGTCACCCGCAGACGGCTCGCACTTTCTTACTTTCGAAGCAGTCTGCTCAAGCGAAACCTGCCGACCGGTTTGCTGGTGGCCGTGGATCGCCTGCTCCAGCCCACCGGGCAAATTGCCCCCCTCTCACCCAGCGTATTCACGCTCAACATCGCGATGGGCAACATCCCACCGGACGCTACCAATGGCCCATTATTCGCCTGCCTCGACTGCGGTACAGCCCTTGAACACCGCGATCAGGCCGTCGTCTGCCCGGCCTGCGGCGCAGCGTGGCCTTTCACTGATGGCCTGTACGACTTCAAAACGCGTTTGTAGAGGTGAATTGCCCTCGGACTCGTGCCTGCGCTAAAATCGCACATACTGCATGGGGCAAAAGCACTGGCGAGCTGTGCCCCCTGAGTTTATTCCAGTGAGGTGAACGAATGACTGACCAACCAAGAAAGATGCAGGGGCTGTTTTTTGAGGAATTTGAAGAAGGCCAGGAACTCGAAACGCGCGGGCGTACCATCACCGAAACCGATATTGTGAACTTTGCCGGGCTATCGGGCGATTTCAACCCCATGCACACCGATGCTGCCTATGCTGCGGGCACACAGTTCGGCAAACGTGTGGCTCACGGCCTGTTGGGACTTTCTGTTTCGAGCGGCCTGGCCTACCAGATGGGCTTCATGGAAGGTACGGTGCTGGCGTTCACCGGCCTGGAATGGAAATTCCGCGCCCCTGTCTTCATTGGCGACACCATACGCGCGCAAATCAAAATCATCAAAAAGCGCGAGATGAAAGCACTCGGCGGTGGTTTTGTTACCTTCGATATCAAAGTGCTGAACCAGAATGACGAGATCACCCAGAAGGGGGAATGGACCGTTCTGGTTGCCAGCCGCGCCGCCGGTAACGAAGGTGCCGCCCAGAACCCGGATTAACCCGGCGCGACCTTATTACCTGCTTTTTCGGCCCATTTCAGGCAGCGCTCATCCCGTGCTGTCAGCTTATGTGTGCGGCCTCGCCCTGTGGAAAATCCACAAAGGTGATAAGATTGCTATATACACGGTACTTAAACCTGATCGAGGTGTGGTATGGCTGACCAACCGGAAAACCCCCAGGAAATCCCCGGCAGCGCTGCCGAACAGGGGGAGAGCCGCCCATCGGCGACGCCGCCAACCGGCTCGCAGCCCGGCGAGAACGCAGGATGGCACACCCCGCCGCCTACCGGCGCAGTTCGCCCAACTTCTGAAACCTGGTTCCGTCCGGCGGGGGCTGCCGATGTCACGCCCGAAGGCGATGCGCCGCAGCCTGTGCTGCCCGATGTATCGGTGGGCGCGTCTCCCATTGAGGCTGGCGGCTGGTTCACTCCCATCGACTCCGATCTCGATAAGCTGCTTTCTCGCGCTTCCGAGACCATTGCCGGGCCGCTGCCTGGACAACCTGCCCCACAGCAGGCGTGGAGTCCACCGACATCAGGTGATACCCAGTCGATCTCCGCAGATACCGATATCTTGACTCCAGCGGAGTTACCTGCTGCCGCCAGTGATGAAGAGCAGGAAACACTGGTGCTCGGTTCTCAGGAGCAGCCAGCTGCCGGGCAGCCGGCTGCCGCTGACCCCTTCGCCCCCGATACGATGATCTCAGCAGGGGAAGTGGCAGATACATCCTTTACCGGCAGCCGATTGACCCCAGCAGAAGCAGCCTTCCTGGCTGAACAAAATGCGAAGGCAGCCCAGGCCAGCACAGAACCCAGCCCACAAGAAGACACCTCCATCAGCACCGATACACCCAGTGCGGGAACTCCGGTGGTTCCGTCGCCTCAGATGGCAGGGAAAACCCCGGCAGCATCGATAGGCCCAACTCCGTTCGAGGTCGTGGAGCGCAAAGTGCAGGTGCTGCGCCAGCGATACGAAGCCGGGCACCTGACGCGCGATGAGCTGCAAAACGAGCTGCGCAGCCTCATGATCCTCGACGACGACGGGCACTGGTGGATGCTGGGCCTGGAAAGCAACAAATGGTACCGCTACGACGGTCAGACATGGGTTGAAGCGATTCCGCCGGGCCATACTGCGCCTGTCCGTGGGAGCAGCGTCTCCACCAACACCGACATGCAGCGCGTTGTGATCGACGATTTCGCCGCTGAAGATGAAATGCCGGTGCGCCCTGCCTATGAAGTCCCGATCGAGGTGGATGATTCCCCGCTTCCCCAGCGAGTACCCCAAGAAGACCCTGGCGCGACCCTGGTGTCGCCCAACAGCCCCTTTTTGGAACCAGTTCGACGCTCGGAAGCCATGACGCTCCAGCAGGCGAGCCATGTCTACGGCGGACAGGCCGTTCAGGGAGACGCGGGCGCAACGATTGCCACCTCGCCCGTTGGCGGTCCGGCAGGCGCGACGATGGTCAATGCGGCTGTCCCTGCTGCCCCGGTCAAGCCGAAACCGCCGCTGGGTCAGTTCCCTCAACCGGATTACAGCGCCGCCTATGGCGCGCGCAGAGGCAATCCCTGGGTCCGGTGGAGTATCCGCTTTGCCGTCTTTGGACTGATCGGCGGCATGGCCATCACCCTGTTGGCGCTGTTGGGCATGGTCGCCTACTACTTCTACCAGGTGAACCAGTACACGAGTGCGGTCGACAGCCTGCATGAGCGCGCCTCCACTTTCGAGACGACGTTGATCCTGGACAGTGACGGCACCAAGCTGGCCGAGTTCAGCGATCCCAAAACTGGGCCTCGCCAGGAAGTGCCGCTCAACCAGATTTCGCCCTGGCTGATCCATGCAACAATCGCCACCGAAAACGAGACGTTCTACACCGATCCGGGATTCAGCGTGCTGGCCATCGTGCGCGCGGCCTACCAAAACGTCCAGGAAGGCGACACTGTGTCCGGCGCGAGTACGATCACTCAGCAGCTTGCGCGCGCGTTGGTGCTCGAAACGGAATTTGCCTCGCAGCGCACGACTGAGCGAAAGATCGTCGAGGTGATCGTCGCCTCGGAAATCAAGCGCAAATATAGCAAGAACGAGATACTCGAAATCTACCTGAATGAAATCTTCTATGGCAACCGGGCCTATGGCATCCAGGCCGCAGCCCAAACCTACTTCGGCAAATCCGCAGCCGATCTCAACCCGGCAGAGGCAGCATTTCTGGCCGGGCTGCCTCAATCTCCGGCCACCTATGACCCAGTGATCAATCGGGAAGCTGCACTGGCACGCATGGATACAGTGCTCCGCCTGATGTCTGAAGCCAATGGCAACGGCTGCATCACCATCCAGCACACCGATGCCACACGTTGGGGTGTGCCAAACGGCGGTACGCTGTGTGTTACCGCAGAAGTTCAGCCCGATGGCCAAACCCTATACTACTACCAGGCTCCGGGCATGGCCGAGCGTGCCGAGATG
The DNA here is from genome assembly GCA_034429275.1 of Anaerolineae bacterium. GTDB lineage: Bacteria > Chloroflexota > Anaerolineae > Aggregatilineales > Aggregatilineaceae > DAOUFU01. Next base: position 9,164 of record DAOUFU010000053.1, read on the forward strand.
GTGCTCGATATCGCCTACGTGAAGGCCACTACCTTCCGGATGCCTGTAACCGAGATGCGCCACCCGCATTTTGTGAACTATGTCTGGCAGCAGCTAGAACAGACCTATGGGCCACAGGCGATCTACGCAGCGGGATTTCGCGTTACGACAACGCTTAATGAGCGCATCCAGCAAGCAACTGAACAGGCGGTCACCAACAACCTCAACCGCGTGCGCAACCAGGGCTATGATGTTGAGAATGCATCGGTCGTGGTTGAGCGTGTGACCGATGGCGCGATTCTGGCGATGGTCGGCAGCGCCGATTACTATAACGAAGACATCGATGGGCAGGTGAATGTCGCCCTGACTGCTCAGCAGTCGGGATCCGCCATCAAGCCGCTGGTGTATCTGACCGCGCTGACCCCCGACGAGCAGAACAACTATTGGACTCCCGCCACCGTGATCTGGGATGTCTACACCGCCTATACCAACCCCACCTATGTCCCGGTCAATTTTGACGGGTTGTATCATGGGCCAAAGACACTGCGGGAGTCGTTAGCCAATTCGCTCAATGTGCCCGCCGTCAAAACACTCGACCACGTTGGGCTGCTGCGCTTCACCGAGACTGCGCAAAAAGTCGGGCTGAACTTCCCCTTCGGCAATCCCATTGAGATCGGGGCCGGTCTGCCGACGGCGCTTGGTGCGGTCGATGTGCGCCTGTTCGATATGGTCACCGCCTTCAATACCCTGGCCAACATGGGCCGCCGAATCTCCCCTTACACCATCGTCCATATCGAAGACAGCAAGGGCAACACGATCTTTGATGTCGACCCCAACCGGCCCGGCGAACAGGTCATCCAGCCAGAACTCGCCTACCTGGTCACCCACATCCTCTCAGACAACGTAGCGCGCACGCAGGAATTTAACCCCGGCTGGCCGATGGAGCTGAGCAATGGCCGCCCGGCAGCGATCAAGACCGGCACCAGCAACGACAGCCGCGATCTTTGGGCGATGGGCTACACCCCGCAGGTTGTCGTCGGGGTATGGGTGGGCAATACCGATAACCGCCCGATCTACGGCCTGTTCGGCTCAAGCATCGCCGCGCCAATCTGGAACGAAGTGATGGAAGCCGCGCATCAGGGCCTGCCGATCGTACCGTTCACCCGCCCTGCCGGAATCATCGAAATGGCCGTGTGTACCGCCACCGGGGCGCAAATGTCGGCGGACTGCCCTGGCGGCTCGCATCAGGAGATTTTTGCCAATTTCGCCCCTCCCCCCACTGCTGACCGGTCGATGTTTGTCACCCTGCAGGTAGACCGATACACCGGTCTGCTGGTGAACGAATACTGCCCCAACGATGTTGAAACGCGCACCTTCCTCAACCTGAGCGATCCCACTGCTGCGAACTGGATCAATACCACTCCAGAAGGTCAGGCATGGGCCGCTAACCTGGGGATCACCCTGCCGGTGCAGTCGCCGCCGACGGCCTACTGCGATCCCACTCAGCCGCGTCCTTCGGTGATCATCACCTATCCACCACAGGATATGATCATCTCCAGCGAAGCCCGCGTGCTGCCCATTCGCGGCCAGGTCGTCATGCCCAATTTCAGCCGCTACGAAATCAGCTATGCCTATGGTCATAATGTGGGCGATCAGGCTTTCAGCGCGCCGGTGCTGGTTGAGCAGACCCAATGGACTGCCCCGGATTCGATCCTCGGCCAGGTAGATACATCCAATCTACAGAACGGGCCATATACGCTGCGCCTCACCGTATATGACACCCAGGGGCGGCGAGTCACTCAAGATGTCCGCATCACGGTCAATAATCCGGCGGTGCCGATGCCATCACCCACCTTCGCACCAACACTGACCCCAGGGCTACCACCGACTCCAACCCTGGAGCCGACACCGGGATAGCCATCTGACGTTTGTCGCACAACCATCGATCCTCAGGGGCAAATAATCATGCCTCTGAGGATCGAAAAACTCATCTCCATCGCTGCGAGGAACACCCTATATGGATTGGCACGAGCATTACGCTCCCCGGCGCGAACCGGATCGCATCTTGCGCCAGATGACGGCACTCGACCTGCCCGGCGCATTAGCACTCAGCCAGAGCGTTGGCTGGAAAACCGAGATGCGTGACTGGCAGCGCGTGCTTTACTGGTCACCGGAGGGGTGCTTCGTGCTCGAAGAAACCGGGCGCGGCATCATCGGCACAGTGACCACGACGCCCTACGGTACGACCCTGGCCTGGATCGGCTTGATGATCGTTGCACCCGACCGTCAGCGACAGGGGCTGGGACGACAGCTCATGCGCGCGGCACTCGATCACCTGATCGCCCGCAGCGTTCAGCGGATCATGCTGGATGCCACCGATCTTGGGCGTCCGCTCTATCGCGCGCTTGGCTTTCGTGAGCTGTACAAAATCGAGCGCTGGAAAGGCAAAGCCAGCACCTACATCGGACCGCGCGCGCGTCGAATGCGCTCCGAAGACGTGCCAGCAGTGATCGATCTCGACACCCGGCTGTTCGGCCTGGACCGCCGCCATATCCTGATCCGGCTGCTCGAAGAAGCGCCCACGCTCGCCTGGGTCGATGACGAGCACGGCACTCTGAACGGCTTTCTGCTGGGCCGACCAAGTGCTGGCGAGATTTATCTGGGACCCTGGATGGCCTGGGATTCGGCCTCAGCCGAACGCCTGCTGCGCACCGCCCTCGAACAAGTCCAGGGCCAGATTGTGAGCATCAACATTCCAGACAGCAATGGACGCGCCCTCATTCTGGCGGAAAATCATAACCTGCGCCGCGCCTGGCACTGCACCCGCATGATCTATGGCGATGCCGAGCCGGTGATCGGAGAACGATTGACCCAACTGGGTATCGCCGCAACCGCCATTGGATGAGAGCACTGCCGCGAATCAAATCGCCCCGGTAAAAACGCCGGGGCGATCCAACTGCATTCTCAAGCCCTCTTTCAACGCCGACGCGGAGCCAACAGCGTAACCGCTTCCAACAAGATCGGCAGCCCGACCAAATCGTGCCAGCCGCCAGCCTGCGGCCCCAGGATGCCCCAGCAGTCCATCGGCAACTCGCTGATCAACGCATGATGCAGCGACTCGGCCAGCATCGTCTCCGCCTGAACAATCACCGGGTACATGTGGCGATCATCGTCGAGCGGGGCATCATCGTCGCGCCGGAAGACCGTTTCGCGCATGGTGTCCAGATCGGGAAGCTGAGTGTAAGACGCCGGCAGCGGGCCCCCTTCAACCTCGGCAATCATCAAATCCAGTCCGCGCACGGTCAGCGTATGAAGTCGTTCAACGAAGCCGCCTATCGCCACTTCGCCGCCCCAGCCCACCGCCTCTAACCCGGATAACTCGTCCAGAGACCACCGCGCCAACGGGGGACCATCGGGCCTTCCCCAGCACAACGTCAGCAGCCCATCCTCAGGCAAAGAGTCCATCACAAAGCGGCCCTGTTCGCCTTCTGCCTGAGCAGCCCATCCACCCAGGGTAACCCACAGCATATCGCGCGCATAGAGGGGGATACGCCAGTCATCATCTGGCACGACCAGGTAGCGCTCAACGGCCATCGTTCGCCCCACCTACCCTAAAAATTGTGCAGGTCATCGAGCAGCACCCAACCTTTGCGCAACGCGATCAATGAAGCTTCGGTGCGTGACTTCGCGCCCAACTGGTCGATCAGCACCATCAGCTGCTCGGTGACCAGCTGCGGATCGATATTCAGACGCTCGCCGATCTGGTCGTTGGTCAGCCCGGTAGCAATGCCGGTGAGCAGCGCGCGGTCCAGCTCGCTCAGTTGCTCCGCGCCCGATTCACCCTGGTGAACATATCCCTTCACTACCCGCTCGGCCACACCGCGCCCCAACACCAACTGCCCGTCCCATACATCTCGAACCGCCTGGGTCAGTTCCTCTTCGGTAATGGTTTTCAGCACATACCCATGCGCCCCGGCGCTGAGCGCCCGCATGATATACGAATCTTCATCACGCCCGGTGAGGACCAACACCTTCAGGTTAGGCCAATCGCGGCGCAACTGGGGCAGAATATCAAGCCCACTCAAACCTGGCATATTCAGGTCCAGCAGCAGCACGTCGGGCTTCACCTCCCGGACCATTTCCAGCGCGTGCTCACCATCATCCGCCTGCCCGACCACTTCGATTGAAGGATTGTCGGCCAGGTACATCGCCAGACTCATCCGCAAAATCCGGTGATCATCGGCCAGCGCCACGCGTATACGCGGCTTGGCAGAAGCCTGAGTCACCACGATCCCGGCGCTTTCCTCGCCTCCCTGAGTGAGCCAGTCGTCCGCTTCGCTAGATGCCGCAGAATCAGCAGCATTCTCCTCTGGTTCGTTCACCTCGGCCAGCGCCACGGCAACGGTTTGTGATGTGCGCATGACTGCGATCTCGGCCAGCGCCGCTGCCATCGCCCCCGCCGATTCGAATCGCGCGTCCGGCTGTTTGGCAAGCGCCTTGAGAATCACCCGCTCCAGGTCGAGCGGAATCCCTGAGATCAGGTCACTCGGCGGCGTGGGCGGCTTCTTGACCTGCTGGAGCAGCAGCACTCCGATATCGTCGGCGTCGAAAGGCAGCACCCCTGTTACTAGCTCGTACAACACCACACCCGTCGAATACAGATCGGTCTTGGGCGTCAGGCGATGTCCCTGCGCCTGCTCTGGCGAGAGGTAGGCTGGGGTGCCGATGATGCGTCCTGTCGCCGTCAATCGCTTGGTCTCGCCGGTAATCGCCAGGCCAAAATCCATCAGCTTCACCTGGCCATTGGGCGTGATGTGAATATTGGCGGGCTTGATATCGCGATGGATCAGGTTCTGCCGGTGTGCGTAATCCAGCGCCATGCAGATCTGCCGCCCGAACTCGGCCACTACGCTCGGCGGTGACGGAATGAACGAATACAGGGGCCGTCCCTCGATATATTCGACCACCAGGTAAGGCCGTCCATCTTCTTCATCCACGTCATAGATAGCCATAATGTTTGGATGATTCAGTCGCGCCGCTGCCAGCGCCTCGCGCTGGAAGCGCCCTCGCGTCGTTTCATCGACATAGGGCAGCATCAGCTTGATCGCCACAGTGCGCTGCAGCCGGGTGTCGATGCCGCGATAAACCACGGCTGTCGCACCCTCGCCTAGCAGGTCCTGAATCTCATACCGATTGTTGAGTTTGTGACCTATCATACGCCGTTTCGCCCATCCACCCCGCGAATAAATCGCGTCCGTACCCCCCGATGCGGGTCGGCACGGCCTGATCGCCGCAGAGTGTACAAATGACCGCGCCGATATGCAACTATATATTTCGACAGTTTTCGGCAATATTGCCGTCCGTTCGTACTGCACTTGCCGGACTTTGGCAGACCGAAGCTTGTGCGCTAAAGTTGCCCATATCCGCATCCACACAAGGAACAGGCCTATGTCTCGTGTCTACTTCCCACTACTGGTCGGACTGATTGCCGTGCTCGCGCTCACGGCGTGCAGCACATCCGAAAAATCGGAAACTACCAACGACGCGGTCAACCTGCTGCAAGAGGTAGAGGACAATAATCTGCGTTCCTCGCTTCAGGATGCCCTGGAAGCGCTCGATTCGCAGGAAGGGTATCTCGCCCGGTTCACATTAGACGCGCGCGGCCCCGGCAATCAGTCCACGTCGCTGCTGTTAACTCTACAGGTCGACTCGGCGGGGACAATGCAGGTAGACCTGCAGCGTGCGCTCACCACCCGGCGTTATGTGGTGATCCCTGGCACAGATGAAAATGCGTCGCGGACCATCGTCCGCACAGATACCCCCTCTGCCTGCATCGCGTCGGAAACGTCGCGTGATGGCAATGTAGCCGCCGATGCCTGGCTGCTCAATGACGGTATGGACAGCATCTTTGCAGAAGCTGCCTCGATGCTCAAAAGCGAGCAGATTCTCGCCGTCATCAAAACCCCGGATGATTCCGACGACACCCCGCTGTTGGAACGAAAAACCAGACGTTACACGGTAGAAGCGAAGTTGGACCAGGCGCTCTTGATCGCGCGCGAAGCGGCCAACAGCTCCCAGTCCGATCAGCCCGATATTCCGGATACAGTCAACTACTCGTTCAGCGGGGCGTTGGTTTTGGATGATGCGACTGCCGCCCTGCTGCAGTTCGACGCCCAACTTGACGAGCCGGATGCCGGTCAGACTGCTCAGGTGAGCTTCGCCGTCACCCAATGGGGAAATGTAGACCCCATCATACCCCCGGCTGATCTGGAAAGCCTGGATCACTGCAATTAAGCCTGGCGGATGTTCAAACGTGCCGGGCTGGGGTGTATCTCAAGTTGGGGGCAAAAGGAGTAAACTGAAAAGAAAAAACCTGGAGGCCCCTATGCCATCCCGTGATGACGACTTGAAAACACGCTTAATGGCCGAAGCAGAAGCGGCGATAGACCGGATGTTGGCCAAGCGAAAACCCCAAGCGGACCTGACGCTAACCGAGATTGAAGACTTAGCCCTAGCTATGCGGCAGGAAGTTGGGGAAAGGACGACTCAGCTTTTGGCCGAGGTGAGTGGAGAAGCGATCGGACCCGGCCCGCAGTGTCCGATGTGCGGGGAGGAAATGCATTCCAAAGGGCGAAAGCGGCGACGGGTCGTCACGCGGAGTGGAGAAATCGATGTGGAACGGACCTATTACTACTGCGAGCGGTGCAAGCAGGGCTTTTTTCCCCCAGGATAGGCGGTGGCAACTGGATCGCAGTCCCTACAGTCGGGCGATGAGTCACCAGATGGTGTGGCTAAGTGGCTTGCTGCCGTATGGACAAGCCGAACAGGTTTTTGAACAGATTGGACAGGTCCGGGTGCCCGATGCAACCCTGTGGCGTCACGTCGAAAACCATGGGAAACGTCTCCAGGCGTATGTGGACAGTCAACAGACCCAGGCCAGGCCGGAACGGGTGATGCTGGCCGACGCGCGTCAGGACCATGACCAACCGCAAGGCGTCAGTCTGGATGGGGGCATGGTCAACATTCGAGGGGAAGGCTGGAAGGAATTTAAGGCAGACGTAGTGTACGATATTGGGCAGCACCTCGGACGAGACCCGCAGACAGGTGAACCCGTTGACTTGCCGTGCGCCCAGGCACGCCACTATACCGCCGTATTGGGCGATGTCACTCAGTTTGCTCCCGCCTTGTGGGCTATCGCGGTCGCCCATGACCTCCCGCGGGCGGCCCGATCTAGTGTGACCGCGGATGGGGCGGAATGGATTTGGAACTTGGTCGCCGACCTGTTCCCGGATAGCACCCAAATTGTGGATTGGTATCATGCGACCCAGCATCTCGCCCAAGCCGCCCATGCCCTTTTTCCAACCGATGAGGCGCAGGCACACACCTGGTATCATCACATGCAAACGCCACTCTTTCAAGGCGAAATCTGGAAAATCACGCGGCCTCTTATGCATGCCGGTTTAGCTGACCATGCCCGCTATTTTGAACACCATCAGCGCCGGATGCGCTATCACGAATTCCGTGAAGAGGGCTGGTTGATTGGTTCTGGCCCAGTTGAAAGTGAGGTCAAACAATACAAAGCACGCTTGACCGGACCTGGAATGCGCTGGGCTCGCTCAAACGCTGAACGCATGTTAGTGATCCGTTCCGCTATTTTGAGTCACCAGTTTGACTCCCTGTGGGCGGCAGCTTGAAACTCGCCCCCATCGTGAGATGCACCCGCCGGGCTGAATTGACTTGCAGCCCGGCCTCGTGTACGCTACACGCAAGAAGTGATGTCAGTGTCCGCCGGTGCCTTCACCAAATGCCAGCTTGTTCCAGACAGCCCCAGGAGACATTTCCCATGACCGATGCTGAACTCGCCATCCTCAGCATTGTTGCCGAAGAAGGCCCTATCGCTGGCTACGCCATTCAGACCGTAGTCGAGCGTCGCGGGCTGCGTGCCTGGACTCACATCGGGATTTCGTCAATGTACTACGTGCTGGAAAAGCTCGAACGGCAGGAATTGATCGCCAGCCGGGAATCTGATCGTACGGAAGGCCCCTCGCGCCGTCACTACCAAATCACCCCCGCCGGGATAGGCGTGCTCCAGACGGCAGTCGCCGACTTGCTCAGCACACCGCATGAGTCCGTCAATGGCTTCGAACTGGGCCTGGCAAATCTCAATGTGCTGCGGGCGAGCCAGGTCCGCTCTGCCTTGCTAAACTATCGGCTGGCGCTGACCTCGCGCATCAACCAGGCTCGCCGCCGCGAACAAGAAGTGCGCGATTCGCACGCCCCGTTTCATGTAGGCGCGATATTCAGCCACCAGATCGCCCTGCTCGAAGCGGAACTCGCCTGGATTGAATGGTTTATCGCCCGATGGGAAGAGGTGGCAGTTCCCGATGACTCGTTGGCCGAACTGCCCGGTTTCACTGAGATCCCCCGCATGAAGCAGGTGATCCTGCCTCATGATCCCGACTCTCCCCACCGCGCGCAGACTCGCCCTCTCAAGGAAGGTACGCTTCCAATCGAGCCGCGCGATTCCAGCGCCAGTTCGATGGCCGACACTGCGCTTAACACCCCCCCTCCGCCCGCTGCCCCCCCACCCGAATCGCCTTCCGAACCCGATCACCCGCCAGTTCCACCTGCCCGGTGAAACGCCGTTTTCCGCGCGATTAAAATACAGATAAAATTAACATATCACAAAGATTCCATATGTGATAAACTTATAGGGGATCAGTTTCTCCACTTTTTCCACTTTTAGGGAAACGACTTATGCCTATCAGGGCACTTTATATTGAAGATAACCTGGACAGCAGGGTATTAGTGCGTCGTGTTTTGCGTGCTGCGGGTTTTGAATTGCACGAGGCCACTACCGCCGCCGAAGGAATCGCTATGGCGCAGCAGGTGGTGCCCGATGTCATTCTGATCGACATCAACATGCCCGAAGTGGACGGGCTGAGCGCCACGCGAGCCTTGCGCGAGATTCCCTCGCTGCACAATGTAGCTATCGTCGCGGTAACCGCCAATGTCATGCACGATGTGCTCCAGCGTGCACTCAAGAGCGGATGTGATGGTTATATCGAGAAACCGATCAAGATAGACGACTTTCCCGACCAGGTGATGAGTTTTATTGCGCGGCGGCGCAGCTCATAACTAGTGCCTCCGCATTTCACCTGCTCACACTCCAGCCATTTCGGCAGCAGGAAAACCCCGCTGCCACCGAGGAGCTGATGCAACAATGAACCGGCTCAGCCGCCGCCTTTTCTCAGCTGTTTTCCCTCGCCACAGCCTAATCGCCTCCCTTTGTGATCCGGCATTGACCTGGTTGATCGCTGTTGCGTTCATCACGATGGGCATACATGGCGGTATAGTGGTGCTGACAATGTCTGGTGAGCATGTGCTGCCTGTGAACAGACTGCTGATCGCAGGCACCTGGATGGTCACTTTCCTGGCGTTATTGCTGGTGTGGAGGCGGCTGCGATCCGCTTCACCGGGTGCGCAGCCAGAAGATGAGCAGGAGACCGCGCTTGAGCAGCTTCGGACCATTGTGAACGTGCTGCCGACCGGCATATTGGTGCTTGACCGTGATGTACGGGTTGTGCTGGCTAACGACGCCCTGCGCGCAATGCTGGGCAGCAATTTTGTGGAAGGCACCCTGCGCCCCGAACCTTACCCGATGATTCACAGCCAGACCGGTGTCGAGTTTCTCCCCCACGAGCGCCCGCTCACCCAGGCTATACTCACCGGCAAGCCGGTCACCCAGGATGATATCATTATCCAGCACCCCACTTTGGGCGATATCTATGTCCTGGTTCAGGCCGTGCCGATTTTCGACGCTCAGGGCAAAGTCGTGCGGGTGGCCGCGACACTCCAGGACATCACCGAACTGCACGAACTGGAGCGCGCCCTGCAGGACAGTCTGGGTGAAACGACGCTGCTGTATGAAGCGAGTCACTCGATCTCGCGAACATCCACCGTTCAGGCGTTGATCGAAACAGCGCTGTGGCAGATGAATGCGCTCTCCCCCGACTGCGCGTTGATCTTTCTCAAGGAAGATTCCGGCGAGATCGCGCTGGCAGGCGGCACTCCGACCCCTTCTGAACAGGCGGTCACACCTCACGAATGGCGGCCCTGTCTCCAGGAAGAGGCCTGGCTGTTCTACCGCACCAACGCCGATGGATCGCTGGCACGTTTGATGGATAGTCATGAGCTGGCGTCGATTGTCAGCTTCCCAATGAGTGTACGTGGCATCACAAAGGGGTGGCTCGTCGTCGCCTTTCGCACACACACGAACCTCCCTGCCGAGCAGTACCGCTTCATGCGCACCCTGGCCGATCAGGCTGCAATCACCCTTGAAAACCAGCGCTTGCTGCTGAGCACCGAGCGAGCGCTCCAGCACACCGCCATGCTCTACCGTGCCAGCCGGTCGATTGCCGATACACAAGACCCGGCGGAAATGCTGATGGTCTTCGCACGGCTTACGCCCGCCAGCCAGACCCGGTTCGCCGCACTTTACTTGCTGCACGCCGATCAAACAAGCGCAGCCTCACCCATGGTTCGGCTGGCCGCCACCTGGGGGCAGATCGCCTCATCCCACGAAACGACCACTCACTATTCTGCTGCGCAGTTTCCTTTCTGGGAGGAAATGCAGGCAGGTGAGCTGTTCCATGTGGAAAACATCGATACCGACTTGAGACTCTCCGGGCAGGCCCGCGCCGCACTGACCGAACTTGGTGCTCATGCTGCCACCTTTGTGCCACTCATCGCCGCCGAACGAACGGTTGGAATGATCGTTATCGGACTCGCTCTGGCGGCACCACCCGGCAAAAACGATCTCCAGGTCTACCAATCCCTGGCAGACCAGGCGGCTATCTCGCTTGAAAACGCCCGTTTGTTTGGCCTTTATCAGCAGCGAGCCGCCGAGATGGCATTCCTGTTTCAGGTCACCACCGCGGCCACCATGTCGCCCAACCTCGACGAAGCCCTTAAGCAGGCCGTGGCTACCCTGCGTGAAATGATGGGGGTGACCAATGCGGGCATCTATCTACCGGACGATTCGGGGGGATACCTGGTTCGCGACGATGGCCCGGATTCTGCGCCTCCCGCCGTCGAATCGTCGGGCAATCTCGATCGCAGCCTGATCGGGTGGGTAGCACGGCATGGGCAGGCGGTGATGATCAACGACCTGGCCGACGATCCTCGCGACCTGCCGGGCAGCAGTACAGCCAGGTCAGCTATCGCCGTGCCGATGCGCACCGCAGGCGATCTGATCGGGATTCTCGTCGTCGAAAGTGATCGAACCAACGCCTTCACCGAAGATCATGTTCGTCTGCTCCAAACCTTGAGCGGCACGCTGGCTGCCATCTTGCAGAATACGCGCCTGCTGCGCGAAATGCAGCAGGCCAACGAACGCCTGCTCGAAGTGGGCCGTCTCAAAACCAATTTCCTGGCGGCCATGAGTCACGAGCTGCGAACACCGCTCAATTCCATCATCGGTTTCTCACGTGTGATTCTGAAAGGTATCGATGGTCCGCTCACCGAAGCCCAGGAGCAAGACCTGACCGCGATCTTTGACAGCGGCAAACACCTGCTCGGCCTGGTGAACGATATCCTCGATCAGGCGAAAATCGAAGCGGGCAAAATGGATATATCATTCGCCTATTTCAAGATGAGCGACATCGTCAAAGGGGTGATGTCTACTGCAGTGGGTCTCACCCGCGACAAGCCGATCCACCTCATCACCGAAATCGCCGATGATTTACCGCTCGCCTATGGAGATGAGTTCCGCACCCGCCAGGTGCTGCTCAACCTGATCTCTAATGCCGCCAAATTCACCAATGAGGGCCAGATCACCGTTTCCGCCTATCCGGTGACCGAAAATGAGCGAGTGTACATCCGGGTCGATGTCGCCGATACAGGCATCGGCATCGCGGAAAAAGATATGCCGCTGCTGTTCGAAGCGTTCCAGCAGATCGACAATTCCCTGACTCGCTCGGTAGAAGGAACCGGCATGGGACTCCCGCTCGCCAAATCCTTGATCGAACTCCAGCACGGACGTATCGAGGTCCAAAGTCAGCTTGGCGTTGGGTCCACCTTCAGCATCCTGGTGCCCACCCAACCTCCCGCCGAAAAGACGCCTGACACTGAAACAAACACCGCATCTTCCGATGCCACCCTGGATAGTCCAGCAGCTTCAGACAGCCCGACCGCTCATATCACCCCCGATACACCGCCGTCTGAAGGGGATTCCCCACCACGCGTTGTGCTCGGCGTCGATGATGACGAGGAGTCAATCACGCAGTATCAGAGTTTCCTGCTGGGCACCGGTTACGAAATCATCGGCATCAACCGCCCTGCTGAGATCCGGCAGTTGATCGAAACTTACCACCCGGTCGCGCTTTTGATTGATGTCAACATGTCGGAACGCGGCGGCTGGCGGATACTGGATGACCTGAAACATGATCCGTTTGATGCCAGGCTGCCGGTCCTTCTGTGTGGCACCCAGCCCGACATCCTGAACAGCGCGGCGCAGGGTACAGCCGCACTGCTGGTCAAACCGATCACCCAGGAGCAGTTGCTCGCTGCCATTCAACAAACGGCCACCGCGGGCTGAAAAAACGATAGGCCTTTTGCTGAGCCAGGCATAGAAAGACGTGATGATGGACCCTAAAGCCACAATCCTCTACATCGAAGACGACGACAACAGCCGCAACCTCATCCGGCGCGTGTTGACTCACGTCGGGTACAATGTGCTGGTGGCCAGCCGGGGACTAGAGGGGTTGGACCTGGCTTACCACTACCTGCCCGACCTGATCCTGACCGACATCAATCTCCCCGACCTCAGCGGGCGCGAGATTGCTGTTCGCCTGCGCTCCCATCCTGCATTGGCCACGGTACCCATCGTTGCACTTACCGCGCAAAGTCACCGCTTCGAACGAGACAAAACCTATGTGGCGGGCGTGAACGGATATTTGACCAAGCCGGTAGACATTACCAACCTGCCCCAGAAAATCGCTGCATACCTCACCGGTCAGCAAGACGAAGTCGATGTCTCGCAGCTCCATGCTGCCCAACTCGCCTATAACCGGGAAGTCGTTGAGCGTCTCGAAAACCATGTGCGCAAACTTGAGATCAGCTACCGCGAATTGCGCCGCATCGACCGCATCAAGGACGATTTCATCCAGCTGACGGCCCATGAACTGCGTACCCCGCTCACAACGGTCTATGGATACAGCCGCCTGGTACAGACTCTGGCCCCAATCCAGCAGCTTATGGCCCAAAACCCCGAAGTCGAGGCGACCATCACAGGCTTGACCAACGCCATTGACCGCCTCCACACCGTGATCGGCGAGGTGATCACCGTCTCGCGGCTGGCTTCGGGCCGGGTGGATCTCAAACCTGCCCCTGTATCGGGAACGTCCATCTTGCAGGCTGTGATCGACGAGTACCGCAGCGCAATCGAACAGCGTCGCATCACACTCACTTTTGACCCCTCAGGATGGCCGGGAAAATTGTTTGCCGACCCTGCTTTGCTGGAGCTTGCCTTTAGCAACATTGTCGGCAACGCCATCAAATACACGCCCGACGGGGGACGAATCACCATTTGGACCGAGCGCAACGGCTCGATGCTCAGACTCAATGTGAAGGACACCGGCATCGGCATCGCGCCCGAAAACCGTGAGCGAATTTTCGAGACCTTTTACACGGCAGGCGATACGCAGCTTCATTCCACCAGCAAAACCGCGTTTCGCGGTGGCGGGTTGGGTCTTGGCCTGGCGATATGCAGGGGAATTGTCGAAGCTCATGGGGGCAACATCTGGGTGGAGAGCGAAGGCTACGACGAACTCACCATGCCTGGCAGCACATTCGTGATCGAACTCCCAGACCAGCCTTTTCAGCCAATGGGGCAGTAGCCGCTATTCACGTGGTTTGAGAAAAGCGATCAGGCGGTTGACTGGCCGCTCCAACGACCTGCTCCGCCCTGGCTGCTCATCTTCTGGGGATGCTTGCCCTTCAGGCGAGGGCTGTTCGGCTGCCGTTTCTGATTCCTGCGCCGAATCAGGAAAAAGCCCGGCAAGCGGGTCATGCTCATTGTTCACCAACGAACCGTTGGCCCGTTGGTGAAGCGCAGCCAATGCTTCTTCCGTGCCAATCCGCCGAAGTGCAGCCATCGCAGTGCGACGCACCTCCGGGTGCGGATCGTCAAGGAGCGCCGCAAGCGACGCCACCGCCCATGATGCGCGCATTTGCCCCAAGACGGCTACTGCATCGCACCGGACCTGCCATTCCTCTCGCCGTAGCGCACCCAACAAAGTCGCTGCTGATGGGGCACACTTGAGCGCGAGCAGGGCTTCAGCCGCTGCCAGCCGCACCGCTGCAGACGCCTGCGAATCATGAAACAAAACGATCAACGGTTCGACGGCACGTCGATCACCCAGTTCGCCAAGAGCGCGAGCTGCGATAATGGCCTGCTCGGCATTTCGGCTGTGCAAGACCTGGAGCAGCGCCTGCACATCATACGACTGCGCGACCGTCATCGAGTCCACTTCCACGCCGATCGTGCCCAGAGCCTGTATCGCTACTTGCAGGCTGACCCGCACCTGAATATCGGACTCGCGGGCAAGTGCCGCCTTCAGTGCCGGGACAGCTTGCACCGCTTCCAGCGTACGTAGAGCCATCGCTGCCCGCCGACGGATTTCTGCATCCGGATGAGCCAGCAACCCGATCAGGTGTTCGATGTCGGGTTGAGACTGGTATTGCCGGAGATTTGGACGCGGCTCGATCACAGCCTTTTCTCTCGTTAGGTCAGCTACGACAGGTTGTCATTATGGCACAATTCGAAACAAAGCGAAAAACCGGCCACGTACAGATTGCGCCACTACCCTGCCGAACGCGTATAATATGCAACGCAGGTCAATATCGCGTCATGCTTTCAGCGGTTGCTGACAGGTTGCACACAATCGCCTGACGACTTTGTCGCATAAAAACTCAGGGAATGACATGATAAACAGGCTGGCTCCCCTTCGAGGACTTCTGATTATCGGCGTAGTGCTGGTAGGCAATCTGATCGCCGGCATCGTGGAAAGCGTCCCAACCACGACAAGCGACGGGCGCAGTTTGCGCTGGGACCGGTTCGATGTCACGGTGTCGGAGATCGACACAACGGCCAATCGCTTCACTGTCACCGAAGACTACACGCTCACCATCATTCGCGGGCCGTTCTCCTACGGCTTTGCCGAAATACCAACCAACCGTCTCGAACGGATATCAAACGTCCAGATTTCACAAAACGGTACCCCGCTGCGAAACAGCTGCTCCAGCCTGCCCGGCACATTCTGCACCAGCGAAGTCGATAACAACTTTTCGATCACGTACTATTTTCTGTCCAGTGTGCTGAGCAATGAGACCATCAACATCCGCCTGGCCTATACGGTTGATGGTGCCCTCCGCTCCTACGCCGATGGCGATCAGTTGTACTGGGTCGCCGTGCCGGGAGACAGGTCATTCCCCGTGCTGGCGTCAAGAGTGACGGTCATCATGCCGCCAGGCGTCTCTGCCGAGAAATTCACCAGCTACCCGAATACCTGGACCCAAACATATCGCGGAAATACCCTCACCTGGGAATCGCCGGGCAGTCTGGGCACCAATGGCTCGGTCGAAGTGCGCGTTCAGTACCCGCACAATCCGGCCATGCCCAAGCCCGGCTGGCAGCGAATGTATGATCTTGAGCAGACCTATCTCGACCGGGTGCAACCTGTTGTGACTCTTGGACTGGGCGCGCTCAGTGCACTGCTGGCCATAGGCGGCGTGCTGTGGGTAATCATCCGCTACCGCACGCATGGACGAGATCCCCAAGCGCTGGTTGTGCCGGAATACCTGACCGAACCACCGTCGGAAGAACTACCCGGTGTCGTGGGCGTGCTGCTGGATGAGCAGGCCGACATGCGCGATATCATGGGTACGCTGATTGATCTCGCCCGGCGCGGCTATCTGGTCATAGAGCAAAAAGGCAAGGAAAGCCTGTTTGGGCTGGTCAGCCAGCAGGAATTCACTTTTCACCGCACCGATAAAGAGCCATCCGAGCTGACCGAATATGAGCGTATCCTCTTCCGGGGCATTTTCCGCAACAACAAGGATGTCGTCTCTCTGTCGGAACTGCGCAACAAGTTCTACACCTCGATCCCGGCCATCAAGCACCAGCTCTATGCCGAAGTGGTGAAGCGCGGTTATTTCGCCCGCTCACCGGAAAAAACCCGCCAATACTGGTTCATCGGCAGCCTTATCGGGCTGGCTGCAGCGTCGCTGTTGTTCTGGGTGGCGCGCGCGGCCAGCATCGTATCACCGCTGCTGAACGGGCCGCCGATTGCGCTGGGCCTGGTGAGTGCCGCGGGACTGCTCGCTGCCAACTACATGCCCGCCAAGACGCTTTCAGGCTCGCAGGAGGCCGCACGGTGGCGTGCTTTCCGGCGCTATCTGGATAACATCGGCCAGTTTGGAGATATTGCGCAGGCCGCTCAGCGCTTCGATCAGTATGTCGCCTATGCGGTGGCCTTTGGCCTGGATCAGGAATTGTTCAAAACACTTGTCCCTGCCATGACCTCGATGCCCACCTGGTATTACCCAACCCATCTCGGCGGGCCGTGGCAGCGCGGCTATCGTCGCGGGCAGCCCATGACTGGCGGCAACCTGGGCGGCGGCTTGTCTGGGCCCGACCTCGGCGGACTCGGTGGGTTGAACTCAATGAGCGAGTCGCTCACTCAGGGGCTTAACGCCATGAGCAAAGGTATGACCCAGATGCTCAACGATGCTTCGCGCGTCATGACCAGCCAGCCCAGCAGTTCCGGCAAGGGGGGCGGCGGGTGGTCCGGCGGTGGCAGTCGTGGCGGCGGAGGCTCCGGCGGCGGCAGCCGAGGATTCGGCTAATGATTTTCGACTGTATCGGTCACAGGAAGGGGCGAGGTGCTCATGAACTCCAATCGTTTGATGGGCGTCATCCTGATAGTTGTTGGAATCACTGTTGGCGTGATTGCAGCGGCATGGCTGTTCACTAATGAGGACCTTGAAGGTCCGGCGGCCATTTTGGGGCTGGGTCTCGCGCTGCTGGTATTGGTCGCGCCGCTGGTCGGCGGCGGAATTTACCTGGCGGCCTTCGGTCGCCAGGAAGCTGCCCAGCAGCAGCAGGCTTCTCAACAGCGCCGCCTGCTCAATATCGTACAAACACGCGGCCAGGTCCGGCTGGACGATATCGCCCTGGAGATGCAGCTTCCCCGTGAGCAGATCAAGGGGGTCATCTACGATCTGGTCGGTCTCGGTGTTTTTAGCGGCTATATCAACTGGGACGAGGGTGTGCTCTATTCCGACCAGGCCAGTCACTTGCGCGAACTCAAGCAGTGCCCCAACTGCGGTGGCGATATACAGTTGAGTGGCAAGGGCATTGCAAAATGTCGTTTCTGTGGGACTGAATTTTTCCTGTCGTAACCGACGAGGGCCGTTATGGACGCAGTTGCCCTGATCGCCTACTTCATCACCATCGCCATCCCGATCTTCACGGTCTACCTGTTTTTCGCGCTTGATGTCTACGCCACGGGCAAGCTCAGCACGATCCTGATCTGCCTGGGCTGGGGCGCAAGCATCGCTTTTGTAGCCGCCAGGGAGATCAACAATTCGGTGATCGCGCAGGGCATCGCCTTCGACACCCTGGCGCGCAGCATCGCCCCGGTCATCGAAGAGGTGCTCAAGGCGATTATCCTGATCATCCTGATCCAGCAGCCGCGCTTTCGCTACATCGTGGATGGAGCGGTCTATGGCATCGCTGTCGGGACCGGTTTCGCGCTCTCGGAAAACCTGTTCATCTACATCCCGAACGCAGGGGCGGATGCGATTCCTGTAGCGATCAGCCGCACGCTGTCCACCGCCTTGATGCACGCCGCCGCCAGCGGCCTGGTGGGAATCTCATTGGGGCGGCTGCGCCGTAGTACGGGCGCGTCCAAGACGGTTCTGCCCATCCTGGGCATTCTGCTCGCCATTGCGCTCCACGTCGCCTACAACAACCTTGCGGCAGAGCTGGAAGGCGGGTCTCCACAGGTGCTGCTGCTGGCAGCCATCAGCATCGGCGTGGGCAGCGGTGGAGTCATCGCCTGGCAGATCAATCAGGGCCTGGCGGAAGAAAAGCAGCGCTTCGCCGAAACGCTGGGGTTGGAACTCGATGTATCAACAGGCGAGCGCAAAGCATTGCAGAACCTGGGCGGCCAGGGCATTGAGCGTGTTTTCGACGAATTGACCGCATTTTTCGGCGAAGACAATATCACCCAGATTCGACGCATGTTGGCGCTGCAAGCCAATATCGGCATCCTGCAAAACAACCTTCGCAGTGCGACAGTCAGCGATCGGCTGCGAACCACCTGGGAGCAAGAAATCGAGGAATACCAGGCCGAGGTAGCGAAAATCCGCAAGCAGTTGGGGCGTGCGGTCGCGCAATTCATGCAGACGGTTTTCCCCAGCGACGATGCCACCATGCAGGAGCAGCTCAACGAAGAACTGGGCCAGCACGATCCTACCCTGGTGCACACGTTTGATATGTTCATGCGTGCCGCCGATCTGGCTGAGCGCTTCACGCCTGAGGAGCTGGCTGCACGGGCCGAACGCCTGCACAAGATCGAGATATTCCAGAATGTTTCGCTGGAAAACCTCGAAAATCTTAGCCGGGCCATCGAGATCGTCACCTATCCTAACGGGGCAACGCTGTTCAGCAAAGGGGACAAGGGCGACGCCATGTTTATGATCGAAGAAGGCGCGGTCGAGATTTTTGTCTCCGACGAGAGCGAATCCGGTCAGCCGCTGCGCACGTTCGAGGCTGGCTCGGTAGTGGGCGAATTTTCCTTGCTGGACGGGCGCGCGCGTTCAGCAACTGCTCGCGCAAAGGGGCAGCTCAAAGTGCTTATGCTCCAGCGCGAAGTCTTCAATCGGTTCATCCAGAGTCGTCCGCGTGTCGTTCTGGCCATGCTGCAATACCTGGCCGGAAAGGTGCGCTATACCACTTCCCTGGTCGAAAGCAGCACGCGCGCCATTCATCACATCGCCGAGGGGCAATACCAGGAACTTCAGCCCGTCAGCGCCGGTCCGGCTGCAACCTCGTCCGCTGCTCATGACGCCTCGCTGGCGGCGCTAGAGCCTGAACATCTAACGATCGAAACCGCTGCCCAGGCCCTGTCATCGGCTGCGCAGCGCCTGCAAGAACGTGAAGAAGCGCTTCGCGCTGCGTCCTGAGCGGCAGGAGCACAGGTGAGGTAGTTGCCCGATGAACACCCGCGATCCCAAGACGGTTGACCAGATTCTCACTCAGATCGAGGACAGTTACCTGCTGCGTGGCGCGCCCGATGCCGATCGTCGCACCCTGCTTGACCTCATGAAGCAGCACACCTATGCGCGCGGTGACTATTTGTTCCACCAGGACGATCCCGGCGAATCGCTGTTCATCCTGTTGAGCGGAAAAGTGCGAATCTTGATTCGGGACCAGGCCAACCCCTCTGCCGAAATTCCGCTCCGCGACTTCGAGCCAATCCGCACCCTGGGCGAGCTTGCCCTGCTCGATGGCCAAAAACGTTCGGCCTCGGCGGTCGCTGTCGAGCCGACTGATGTATTAGAGCTTCACCGTGACGACTTTCTGGAATTTGTCCAAAGCCGGCCCCTGGTTGGCCTGCTGATGATGCGCGACCTGGTAGAGCGTGTGCGTTACACGACCGACTACGTCCAGCAGGTGGTGCAAGCCACAACCCGCCTGGCCGAGGGAGGGCAGATTGCGCTGGATGACACCGCGCAGTCGAAGCAGGATGAGGAAATCGGCCTGTTGATCCAGGCCTTTGTCAACATGGTACAGAATGTCAAACAGCGCGAGCAGGCTTTGCGGAACAACCCCAGCGTATCCTGATCCGAAATCCCGAACGGCCAGAGTACGTATCAGCCGGATGCCGCCTCATCGGACTGCGACTCTTCTGGCGAATCGCGCCACGGGTTAGGTAGTTCCTGGGTATCCCCGTCTGGCATGGAGTCCGTGCCCTCCGGATGATACAGGCCGATCTGAGTATCCTCCAGCAGGGCGGCATCGTTGAGTGCATCAACCTCGACATCTCCCGCCCGCTCCATTATCACCACGATCACGCTGATGTTGTCTTCGCCGCCGCGCTGATTTGCCAGCGAGATTAGTTTCTGCGCAATTTCGCCAGGCAGGCTGGCACTCATGGCAATACGCGCGATCTCGTCCGCGTCCACGTGACGGGTCAGGCCATCCGAGCACAGAATCAGGCGATCCCCTTCGGCCAGGGTTCGGCTGTACAAATCTGCATCGGTATCCTCTACCTGGCCCAATGCGCGGTACAACACATTGCGCATCGGGTGCACAGCAGCCTGTTCCGGCGTAATATGGCCGGATGAGAGCAGCGCCTCCACAAAGCTATGATCGTCCGAAATCTGGTTGATCCACCCTTCCTGCCCATCCACCAGGTAGGCACGGCTGTCTCCCACGTGCGCAATAATCACACGGTTATCGCGCACAAAAGCCAGCGTCACGGAAGTGCCCATGCCCTGAAGTTCAGGCCGTTGACTGGCCTGCTCGATCACCGCCTGGTTGCCGCGCCGCACCGCCCGACGCAGCTTATCGGCAACTTCGTCTTCCGACAGGTCAAAAAGCGTTTCGCTGCCGCGCGCCTCGCCTAAAAAGTCCGCCTGCACAGCCTCAGTCACCAACCGGCTGGCCTCTTCCCCGGCGACAGCGCCGCCCATACCGTCGGCGACCATCGCCAGTACGATCCCCTGGCGCGCCCACAGGCCCACCCGGTCCTCATTATTGTCACGTACCCGCCCCACATTGCTATGCGCGCTGGCTCGCGGTACCAGGCGAATCGTGTGAGAAGGGTCCGGTACAGACAGGCTGGCCCCACAGCCGATGCAGTACCCTGTCAGCGCCGGGTTGAGCGTCCCGCATCTCAAGCAGGTCACCAGGGCCGTTTCGGTTCCCAGGTCAGGATGCGTCCTGGCCTTGCGCAGCTTCTCAACCAGCTCTGGAGCGAGTGAATCGGCGTGCTCATTCAAGGAGCGCATTACATTCTCGAAATGGCGGCGATGACGAATGCCGCGCACTGTTGGCGGATCTTCCAGGTTCGCGCCACATCGGAAGCAAAACACGGCGCGATCCACATTTTCATGCCCGCAGTGAGGGCACACTCGTTTCTGCATGATCTGCTCTCCGTCAGCCTTGCGACCACTGCCCCCGCAGCTAAGGCATGGCCAGTGGGCAAGCATCTCATCCGTACCGCGCAGGATTCATACCGGACCTGTCAACCGTTACCCGTTTAAAATTCTACAGGTGGTAGCCCGGTGTGACAATCACGCGATAACTGATCCTGATCTACGCACCGGGTACCCAAACGATGCGCGCAGGTTGACACACTGCCGCGCTCACCGTAGAATGCGACTCAACTCAGGGTTGGGCAGCAATCACCAGGGCCATGAGGTCAGGGCTATCGCGTCAAAAGGACTGTTTCGGTTGACGCATCGCTTGGCCTGAAGGGCACAGGCTTAGGGAAAGCAAAGCGCTGTCAATGGCGCTAAAAAGGGTGCTTTCGGCGCGATGTCCGAATCTTGATGCGTTTGCCCTGGCCAAAAGGTCATTCGCCATCGATTGCGTTATATTCTGCATGAATGGGCAGCTGACATGAACTATCCTGATTATTATGCCCTGTTGGGTGTCTCACCCACCGCAACCAGGGATCAGATTCAGCGGGCCTATCGCGAGATGGTTCGTCGCTACCACCCGGATCTTCACCAGGACGACCGTCAGGCTGAAGAACGCATCAAGCAGATCAACGAGGCATACGCCGTGCTCTCAGACAGCGCCCGGCGGAGCCAGTATGACCAGTCGCTTCGCGGCGGTCGTCCCTGGCCCCTGAACCCTGGCCCCACCCGTACTCCACTTTCGCCCGACTGGGCGGCTTCGGCCTGGGGGCGCGCTACCGCCGACAGCCTGGACAGCAGCGATCTCTTGGGTGATTTTTTGCGCAGCGCTTCACCGCAGTATGACTGCACCAGGGCTTCATCGCCATCGGGTTTTCCAGGGCAAGACCTGGAAATGACCTTGCAGATCACGCTAGAGGAAGCGTATTCGGGCAAGCACTGTGTCGTCGAAACAGGCTCCGGCCCGGTCACCATCCGTATTCCGAGCGGCATCCGTGACGGAGGATGCATCCGACTGGCGGGGTATGGGCTTCCAGGTCTTGCTGGCGGGCAAAAAGGGGACCTGTACATCCAGGTCGAGATTCTCGAACACCCGCGGTTTCGCCGTGAAGCCGATGATCTCCATTTGGACCTTCCATTGAATCTCTACACAGCGGTATTGGGCGGATCGCTTACCATTCCGACTCTGGCAGGCGAAATCGAAGCAACCCTGCCACCCGGCACGCAGCCGGGCACAACGCTGCGGCTTCGCGGCTATGGAATGCCCCTGCCGCAAAATCCCCAACAATCGGGGGACCTTTTTGTCCACCTGTTGGTTCAGGTGCCCACTGATCTCACCAAGGAGGAGAAGCGCCTGTTCCAGCGCCTGCGCAAAATGGACGATCGACAGGTGTAATAGGGGACCGTGCTAGCTGTAGTGTAGTGTTGTATCAATGGTTATGGGAGATATGCGATGGGTTGGAAGTATGATGATCCCCAGTTTGATTTCCAGGCTCACGTGGAGGAAGATACCGATTACGACCTGGATGACGAATACGAGGAGCCACAAGAGCGCCTGCGCCGGATTGTTCTGGGGATTTTCACCGGCGCGATTACCCTGATCCTGATCGGTGCGTTGGTCTTCACGACCGTTGGCCAATATCTCTGGCCGCGTGTTCACGATTCTGCCCCCACGCGCGTACATCGCCCGGTGTCCGAATCGGAAATCCAGAACGCCAATTATCGCGCGAGCACGTGGAGCGAACCGGCGTTCCAGGTGTCCACGCCGACCGCCCTGCCCTCAGAATGGATCGCTGCTGCTGATGCCGAATACCTGCTCCTGACCAACCTGTACCTGCGCGTCAATCCGTCGGTGGTCAATATCGAAATTGTGTCGGGCGTGCACAGTGATTTGCAGATGGACATCATCGACAGCAGCGGTTCCGGGTTCGTGCTCGACCTCGACGGGCACATCGTGACCAACGCGCACGTGGTCCGCAATGCCGAGCAGATCATCGTCACCTTTTCCGATGGCACAGTGCTCGAGGCGGAAATTACCGGTATCGACGATTACAGCGATCTGGCCGTGATCAAGGTAGACCCGGCCAAAGCCCAACTGCTGCCTGTGGAGCTTGGAGACAGCAACACGATCCAGGTCGGCCAACGGGTGATCGCCATCGGCAATCCCTTTGGGTTAGATGGCAGCATGACAGTAGGGATTATCAGCGCCATGGGGCGCGCGCTGGATTCAGCACGCCTGCTCGACCCGGCCTACGATCGCTACAGCAACCCGTCAATCATCCAGGTAGACGCCTCGGGCAACCCTGGCAACTCCGGCGGCCCCCTGCTCGATTCCTATGGGCGCGTCATTGGCATCAATACGGCCATCCGCACCGAGAACGGCGCCTTCCAGGGGGTAGCTTTTGCGGTACCCATCAACACCATGAAGCGAGTCGTTCCACAGTTGATCCAGAAGGGTTCCGTCGAATATTCCTATCTCGGCATCACGTCGCCCGATACGGAGGGTGGTTTCAGCGTGGCGGCATTGGCCGATGAACTGGGCTTTGTGGTGCGCAACGGTGTATTGATCGATGAGGTCGTCCCAGGCTCCCCAGCCGACCGAGCAGGTCTGCGCGGAGGAACCGAATATCAGCGTGTGCGCGGCGTGGAGATTCCAACCGACAGGGATATTATCGTGGCGATCAACGGCGTCATGGTGCGCGACATCGACGACCTGGTGGCTTACCTTGTCGAAAATACCTCTCCCGGTGATACGGTAGTGCTGACCATCGTGCGGGCCGGGCAGACGCTTGATCTCGATGTTGTTCTGGGGACACGCCCATAACCACGCATTGGCGGCTGACGCTCCGCCGAGAGGTTGCCTGATGGTTCCGATGCACATCCTGCCGCGCCTGGAGATCAATACCGATCTGGCGCACAAAATCCTGGTGGCATTCCTGCGCGACGCAGTGGAGAAAGTCGGCTTCAGCAAGGCCGTGCTGGGCCTGAGCGGGGGAATCGACTCGGCCCTGGTATGTTATCTGCTGGCCGAGGCCCTTGGTCCGCAGAATGTCCTGGCCATTCGGATGCCCTACAAGTCGTCTTCTCAGGCCAGCCTGGACGATGCCCAGGCGGTGATCGATGCGCTAGGCGTTCAGACTGACACCGTCGACATCACCCCTATGGCCGATCCGCTGCTGGAACGCTTCCCGGATATGACTCCTCTCCGCAAAGGCAATATCTTTGCGCGAATGCGCATGATCGTGCTGTACGATCAATCGGCAGCGTTCAACGGCCTGGTGATCGGCACCAGCAACAAAACCGAAACACTGCTCGGCTACAGTACCGTTTACGGCGACAACGCCGCCGCCGTTCAGCCCATCGCGGACCTGTATAAAGCCCAGGTGCGCCAGCTTTCTGCCGCGCTGCACGTGCCCCAAAGCATTCTGGACAAAGCGCCATCGGCAGACCTGTGGGACGGCCAGACTGATGAAGGGGAGCTGGGTTATTCTTACGCGCTGGCGGATCAACTGCTCTATCTGTTGGTGGACGAGCGCTATACGGTAGATGAAGTCGCCGCCGAGGGCTTCGACCGGGACTTTGTGGAACGGCTCTGGCGCAAGGTGCGCATGAATCATTACAAACGCACCATGCCCAATGTCGCCAAACTCAGCCGCCGAACCATCGGCCACGATTTCCTCTATCTGCGCGACTGGGCTGGTTAGGGCACATCTTCTATGCCGCGCTCACAAAACCCATCCATCCTCAGGCGTATACCCTAATCTAGGCGCGCCTGAGGTCCGATGTTTCGACATGGCGAGTGGGATCGGTCCGCGTTCGGCTAACCCATGAATTTCCTCGGCAATCAACAGGGCAGCCGATGGTCTGGCCAGCAGACGCGCGGCAGCGGCCCGGCGTGCCAGCCCCGCCTGTCCTTCCTCTAACCATGCTGCGACCGTATCCGCCACCTGGTGCGGCTTTGGTGCATAGCAGCCTGCGCCCTGCTCCACCACATATTCGATGTTGCCTTCCTCCTGACCAGAGACTCGCCCACTCAGCACCATCGGCAGCCCGGCAGCACAAGCCTCGCTAATTGTGGCAGGCCCCGCCTTGGTGACCAGAATATCAGCTGCAGCCATCAGCTCGTGCATTGTATTGACAAAAGGATAAATCGTGGTAGGTTGGTTCCAGGTCGCGCGCATCAGCCGCTGCTGAAGCCGCCGGTTGCGTCCTGCGATGATCACCAACCGTATCGGCAGCCGCCGCCCATTCAGCGCCCGCGCGATCCGTTCAAGCGGCCCCATGCCCTCGCCGCCACCAACTACCAAAACAACCGGGCGATCATCGGCCCAGCCCAGCCTGGCGCGAATGAGGTCACGTGTATTACGCGCCGCCTCAAAGCGGGGATGGACGGGCAGCCCGGTCAGCCTCAGTTGGTCCGGGCGCAGTCCCAACCGACGCCCCCAATCATAAGCCGCCTGCGTCGGCACGCAGCAGCGATCCGCGCCAGGCGCAAAGGCCAACGCATGTACCGTCACCAGGTCTGTAACCACCGTCATAAAGGGTGGGCGCGCCCCTTTCATCTGCGCGAGCGCCCAGGCTGCCGGACGCGAGAACATGGTATGCACACTCACCATCACATCCGCCGGGTGCTCGGCGATCAGGCGCTGCATCCGGTGCGCTCCCCAGTATCTCCCCAAAAAAGCGCTGAGCAGCCTGGCTCGCCGCCGCCCATCTGCGCTCTTAAATCCCAACCCCCACAGCAGATTCGCCTTGTTGACCCAATGGCAATAGATCTCCGGCATATACGTGAACGG
Source organism: Anaerolineae bacterium (assembly GCA_034429275.1). Lineage (GTDB taxonomy): Bacteria > Chloroflexota > Anaerolineae > Aggregatilineales > Aggregatilineaceae > DAOUFU01. The sequence goes on from DAOUFU010000053.1 coordinate 35,152, forward strand.
GAACCGGGTATACCGTCGGTAGACATCGATCAGTTCGCAGGTATACTGCCCTGGATAGGTCATCTCCAGTCCGGCCCGAATCGCCTCCGCAGCAGCACGATGTCCGCCGCCACTGTCCGACATCAAAAACACAACCCGTCTGGTTGCCATTCCGCCGCCCTATGTTCCCTCTGCATCATCGCCGGAAAGAACGCGCTTGACGCCACGTTCAAACTCCCGCCGTGGCAGCATCACCCGCCGGTCGCAGCCCAGGCACCGCAGGCCGATATCCGCGCCCACCCGGTAAACGCGCCAGCGGTCGCTGCCGCAGGGGTGTCCCTTGCGCATCTGAACCACGTCTCCGACTTTGACATCTATCGGCATTTCCGCCGATCCTCTCTCTATCTGAGCCAACCAAGACGCGCACATTATATCCGCTCGCCGTTTGACGGACCGCACCTTGTCGCGATTCCCATTTCCACCCTTCTCAGCGCGCCGCTTTTGAGCGAAAATGATGCCCCAACGAACATGGAGCTTCAGGATAACAGTGTGACTCAAACGCGGACAGATATTCGCAACATCGCGATCATCGCGCATGTCGATCACGGGAAAACCACCCTGGTCGATGGGATGCTCAAACAGTCCAACGTCTTCCGCAACGCCGCCACCGCCGGTGAGCGGATCCTGGACTCGAACGCGCTGGAACGGGAGCGCGGCATCACCATCCTTTCAAAGAACACGGCCATCACCTGGAATGGCGTCAAGATCAATATCGTCGATACCCCCGGCCATGCCGACTTTGGCGGCGAGGTTGAGCGTGTGCTCAATATGGTTGATGGCGCGCTGCTGCTTGTCGATGCCGTCGAAGGCCCCATGCCTCAGACCCGTTTTGTGCTCCGCAAGGCCCTGGGCCTCGGCTTGCGAGTGATCGTCGTCATCAACAAGGTCGATCGCAATTATGCGCGCGTCGCCGAAGTGCTGAACGAAACGTTTGACCTGTTCATCGAGCTTGGAGCCAGCGATGAGCAGGCCGATTTCCCGGTGATCTATGCGGTCGGTCTGGAGGGGCGCGCGGGCACTACGCCGGATGCCATCACCCCCAACCTGACCCCATTGTTTGAAGCGATTCTCGAACACATCCCCGGCCCAACCATCGATCCCGATGCGCCGGCTCAGCTCCAGGTCACCACCCTGGAATACGATAACTACAAGGGGCAAATCGGAGTCGGGCGTTTGCTTTCGGGCAAGCTACGGCGCGGCATGGAAGTCGTCCGCATGACTCCCAATGGCGAGCGCGAGACGGGACGCATCGTCTACTTGTTCACCTATCATAACCTTGGCAGGCAAGAGATCGACGAAGCCCTGGCTGGCGACATCATCGCATTTGGCGGCCTGGAAACACTCAACATCAGCGATACCATCGCCCACCCCAGCATCGAGACTCCGCTGCCGTCGATCAGCATCGACGAGCCAACCGTGCGGATGACGTTTGGGGTGAATACGTCGCCATTCGCCGGGCGCGAAGGTCGTACCGGCTGGGGGACATCTCGCCGCCTGCGTCAACGGTTGTATGATGAGACGCGCAGCAACGTCGCGCTGCGTGTTCAAGACAGCGACACGCCCGATCGGTTCATTGTCAGTGGGCGCGGCGAACTGCATCTGGCCATCCTGATCGAAACCATGCGGCGCGAGGGCTATGAGTTCGATGTGAGCAAGCCCGAAGTCATCTACCACCGCGACCCCCAGACCGACGAGATTCTGGAGCCATTTGAAGAAGTCCACATCGAAATCGCCGATTCACTGGTGGGCACCGTTGTTGAGCTGCTCGGCGCGCGTCGGGGCATCATGCAATACATGTCCAGCGACAGCGGCACAACCTATTTGCAGTATCTGGTCCCCACGCGCGGCCTGCTGGGCTTTCGTTCGCAGTTCCTACGTGCAACGAGCGGCCTCGGCCAGATGCATACCCTGTTTCACGGCTATGGACCCCTTGCCGGACCCATTCCAGGTCGCCAGTTTGGCAGCCTGGTCGCCTGGGAAAACGGCATCGCCAGCCAATATGCACTGACGCATACCCAGGCGCGCGGGACTTTCTTCATTTCCCCAGGTGATGAAGTTTACGAAGGCATGGTCATTGGCGAGCATATCCGCAACGAAGACCTGGCCATCAATGCCACCAAGACCAAGGGTCTCTCCGCCGTACACACCAAGTATTATGGGGAAGAGCTGCGCCTCAGCCCGCCGCGTGTCATGAGCCTGGATGACTGCATCGAGTTTCTCGCCGACGACGAGCTGCTCGAAGTCACCCCGCAAAGCCTGCGTATCCGTAAGCGCATCTTGAACAACGAGGAACGCCTGAAAGATCAGAAACGGCGCGAGCGAATGCTCGAAAACAACGAGTGATCATCTGCTCGCATAATCGAATATCCGACACCGGCTGATAGATTTCCCCAGCCGGTGTTTTTGTTACCCGATCCCCTTGACAAATGCGGGTGATCTGCGGTTTAATGTAATCGATTACAATTTGCATCAAAACTACCGCCATTACGTTCTCAGGGATGCTTCGATGTCCGCCAAAATGCAAGATGTTGCAAGACATGCCGGGGTTTCAACCGCCACTGTCTCCCGTGTACTGAACAACCCCGACCTGGTCAGCCAAGCTACCCGCGAACGTGTCATGGCCGCCATGCGCGACCTGGATTACCGGCTCAACCTGGCAGCCCGCAGTCTGCGCACCAATCAAACCCACACCATAGCCGTCGTTATCCCCACCATTGCCGAACCGGTCATCAACGAAGTCATTGAGGCCGTCGAAGATGTGGCCATCAAGGAAAACTACACGCTGCTGCTGTGCAGTACGCGCGGCGACCCCCGGCGTGAAAAAACCTACAGCCAGTTAATCATGCAGCAGGCGATGGTCGATGGCGTGCTCTATATTTCACCGCGCGCCTCGCCAGACCAGGTTCGCACGCTGGCACAGGGCAGCGCGCCGCTTGTGCTGTGCAATTACGCGCTAGATGATCCCACCATTCCGGCTATCCAGATCGACCACGCCAGTTCGATCCGCCAGTGCACGTCCTACCTGCTGAGCCTGGGTCATCGTCGAATCGCCCTGCTCAACCTTGCCGCGCGCTATTACCAGCCTGCGCGTATGCGCCACATGGGGTTTGAGCAAGCATTCCTTGAATATGGCCTATCCCCCGATCCCGCACTGATGATCGAGATCGCTCAACTCATCTATGCCAACAACCGCTGGCACGCGGCCATTGATCGACTGCTCAGCCTGCCCGAACCGCCTACTGCCATCGTGGCTTTCAATGACACCGTGGCGCTGCTGGTATACGCGGCATGTCGCCAGCGCGGGCTGCGTATCCCTGATGATCTCTCCGTTACTGGCTGTGATGACATCTCGTCCGCCCAATATGTCGAGCCGCCCCTCACAACCGTTCGTGTGCCCGCCTATGAACAGGGCGAGCGCGCTATGAATACCCTGCTCAGCCTGCTGCGCGGTGAACCGTTGCCGGTCGCACCGCTGATCACACTTGACGTTGAGCTTATCATCCGCGAGTCCTGTGCTCCGCCCCGTTCGTGAGCGGTGTTCACCTTTGCAGAAAAGAGAGACCATGACGAGCTACCGCATCATCCACACCGATCAGGGCAAACGACTGGTCATCGAAGGATCACTTCCGCCCGGATTCACTGGCGAGCAGCAGGGTACCACCTGGCTGTGTCCGCTCGATGCTGCCAATGCCGCCGCCCTGCGCCGCGCGCTGCCATGGACCGCCCCGGTGACCGTCGGGTTGCGCAAATCTATCGGCTGTGGCGACCGGCTGGGGCTGGCCACTGTCGGGCATATCCTGGCCGTGCGCGAAAGCGATCTGTTCCCGGTCTTTGCCCAGCAGTCGATCCGTGAAATGACTCGTGCCCATCGCTCACCACAGCAGGTCATGGATGACGCTACCTGGGGCGTGCTCGCTGCGGACTATCGCACCGGCTTTGGCTGCGATGCCGACCATCTCAAAAACACTGATGTGATCGATCAGGCCATTGCGGCAGGGTTCATCGGGTTCACACTCGACCCCAGCGATCATGTTGATAATGCAGCCCATACCGACGATTCGGCCACCTTGCAGCGCAAATTTGCCGCTTTGCCCTGGGATGCGCTCAACACCACGCCCGAAGCGCTGCTCAAACGCTACAGTGGCACCGCGCCCACCGGCGTGGTATCGGATGATGAGGTGCGGCGCGCCGCGTGCAAATATGGCGCAGCGCTGGCCGATGTGGCCCACATGGCTCGCCACATCGCGCATCGGCTAGCCGGGCAGCCGTATGATCTCGAAATTTCTGTGGATGAAACCGACACACCCACCAGCCCCTTCGAGCACTTTTTTATTGCATCCGAACTGCTGCGTCTCGGGATCAATTTCCAGGGACTCGCGCCGCGCTTCGTCGGGCGCTTCGAAAAAGGGGTAGACTACATCGGCGATCTGACCATCTTCGAGGCCGACTTCGTGCACCACGCTCAGATCGCGCGCGACCTGGGACCATATAAGCTCAGCATTCATTCCGGCTCGGATAAATTCAGCATCTATCCGATCATCGCTCGCCATGCCAACCCATACGTTCACCTCAAGACAGCAGGCACAAGTTGGCTGGAAGCCCTGCGTGTGATCGCGCTGCGTGTACCCACCCTGTTCCGCGATATGACTCAGACCGCCATCGAGCGTTATCCAACGGACAAAGCGAGCTACCACGTCTCCGCCGACCTGGCTAAAGTGCCGCGAGACCTGAGCGATGAGCAGCTCCCTACTCTGCTCGACCAATTCGACGCACGCCAGGTGCTGCATGTGACCTTTGGCTCGCTGCTCGAACAATACCGCGACCCGTTCTATGCCGCATTGAGCGCTCACGAAGACACCTATCAGGCGGTGCTGAAGCAGCATTTCGCTCGGCATATTGCCCCCTTCTCGGCCAGCGCATGAGATGCATCCAGGAGATAAGCCCCATGACCTCAGCGCCCCAAACCTGGTTTGACCTGACTGGAAAGACCGCGGCTGTGACCGGCGGTGCGGGCATCCTGTGCAGTGCCATTGCGCGGATGCTGGCCGAATGTGGCGCGCGCGTGGCGATTCTCGACCTGGCCGAGGATCGCGCGCAGGCCATTGCCAGCGAAATCGGTGGCATTGGAGTGCGTGTCAATGTGCTTCAGCGCGATTCCGTAGAAGCCGCCGCCGCGCAGATCACCGAGCAGCTCGGCCCCGTCGATATTCTCATCAACGGTGCAGGCGGCAACAAACCTGATGCCACCACGTCACCTGAACTCAGCTTTTTTGACCTGCCTCCAGAAGCCGCCCAATGGGTGTTCAACTTGAACTTCCTGGGCACTTTTCTGCCCTCACAGGTTTTTGGCAAGCAGATGGCCGCGCAGGACTCCGGCGTCATGGTCAATATCTCTTCGATGAGCGCCTTTCGCCCGCTGACACGCATTCCAGCCTACAGCGCCGCCAAAGCCGCCGTGAGCAACTTTACCCAGTGGCTGGCAGTTCACATGGCCCAGGAATATTCGCCCAATGTGCGCGTGAACGCAATCGCGCCGGGCTTTTTTCTGACTGAACAGAACCGCTTTCTGCTGACCGACCAAGACACCGGCGCGCTCACCGAGCGAGGCCAAAAGATTCTTGATCACACCCCGGCGGCGCGTTTTGGTGTACCCGACGACTTGTTGGGAACGGTGCTCTGGCTGGTGTCGCCAGCCTCCGCATTTGTGACGGGTGTGGTCATACCGATCGACGGCGGCTTTAGCGCCTTTTCAGGAGTGTGACCCATGCTCTATGCTGCTGCCTCGGCTCCACCGGGGACCACCCTGCCCCACGACTCAGTGCGCGCCACAATTGACCGGGGATTGACCGGACGTTTTACTCACCAACGGGTGTTAGCCCTGATCCCCGACCATACCCGCACGCTGCCGCTGCCCATGTTGTTCCGCGCCATCACCGAGACGCTGCACGACGTGCGCCAGTTGGATTTTATGGTCGCGCTGGGAACCCACCTTGCCCTGGACGAAGCCGCCCTGCTCAATCTGGTGGGGATCACGCCTGATGAGCGCAGCGCGCGGTTCAAACACGTCGGCCTGCTCAACCATGCCTGGGACAATCCCGCCGCGTTGGCCACAATTGGCACCATCACTCAAGACCAGGTGAAAGCATATGCAGGCGATGTGTGGCACCCCTCGCTGGGCGGCGATGTGCCAATTCGAATCAACCGCGCGGCTCTGGATTATGACCACATCCTGATCATCGGTCCGACCTTCCCACACGAGGTTGTGGGCTTTTCCGGCGGGGCGAAATACCTCTTTCCGGGCATATCCGGGCCGGAGATGATCAACGTCACCCACTGGATGGGCGCTCTGCTGACCGTGTTGGACACCATCGGCATCGAAGATACGCCCATGCGCCGCATGATTCATGCTGCTGCCGATCACATCCCTACGCCCATCACATTGGTAGCCCTCGTCGTCGATCACGGTGATCTGGCAGGACTGTTCATCGGCCCCCACCTCGAAGCCCATCACGCCTCGGCAGAGCTGTCATCGCAGCGCCACATCATCTGGCTGGACCAACCATACCAGCGTGTGCTTTCGCAAGCGCCGCCCATGTACGATGAACTGTGGACAGGGGCCAAAGCCATGTATAAGCTCGATCCCGGTGTGGCCGATGGGGGCGAGATCATCGTCTTTGCCCCGCACCTGGACACAGTCAGCGTGGTTCATGGCCGCTATCTGCATCAGATCGGCTATCACGTGCGCGATTATTTCCTCAAGCAATGGAAACGGTTCCAGGATGTCCCCCTGGGTGTCCTGGCTCACAGCACGCACCTGAAAGGCTCCGGGACGTTTGAAAGCGGGGTTGAGCATCCGCGTATTCGCGTCTCGCTGGCAACCAAAATCCCCGCTGATGAGACACGTGCGCTTAATCTCGGTTATGTGGACCCCAATAGCATCATTCCTGACGACTGGCGGGGTCGCGAGGCCGAGGGTGTGCTCTATGTACCTAAAGCGGGCGAATATCTCTACCGGGTCAAGCCTGCTGCACGCTAACTCGTGACCCGTTTTGCCAACTGATTTGTGCAGACACCCTGTGTGAACCAGGGCTGCTTTGTAAAGTGGAGGAACCTAACCGTATGACTGCATATCACCTGGGCATGGTCGGATTGGGCGTCATGGGCGGCAACCTCGCCCGCAATTTCGCATCACACGGCTTCAGCGTGGCCGGATACGATCTGGACGCAGCCAAGCGCGCCGCCTTTGACAAACACAGCGACGAAGGCGATGTTAAGAGCTTCGACGACGTGCCAGGCTTCCTGGCTGCGCTCGAAAAACCGCGCCGGATCATCTTGCTTGTCCCCGACAAAGTCGTGGATGAAGCCATCAATTCGCTGAAGCCTCATCTCGACCGGGGCGACTTGCTCATCGACCTGGGCAACAGCTTCTTCGCCGCTACCGAGCGCCGCTCCAAAGAACTCGAAGCCGAAGGATTCTTGTTCATCGGCAGTGGGGTATCGGGCGGCGAAAAAGGCGCGCTGCGCGGCCCGGCGATCATGCCTGGTGGCCAGCCCGATGCCTATGCGTTGATCAAGGATTCGTTTGAGGCCGTTGCTGCCAAGGTGAACGGTGAACCATGCGTAGCTTACATCGGCCCACGCGGAGCCGGTCACTATGTCAAGATGGTACACAACGGGATCGAATATGGCATCATGCAGTTGATTGCCGAAGCCTACGACGTGCTGGCACGCGGCATTGGAGCAACGGCGCAAGAGCTTCATGCTGCCTTTAGTGCATGGAATGCCGCCGAGCTGAACTCGTATTTGATCGAAATCACCGCCAGGATTTTTGGCCGAATAGACCCCGACACCAACCTCCCCATCGTTGATGTGATCCTGGACGAAGCTCAGCAAAAAGGCACCGGCAAATGGACCAGTCAGAACGCCCTGGACCTGGGCATCCCGACTCATACCATCAACGCAGCGGTAGAAGCGCGCATCATCTCGGCTTTGAAAGACGAGCGCCTGCGAGCCGAAAAAGTCTTCAGCGTGCCGACAGCAGCCTTTGGGGGAGATCGCGCCGCCTTCTTTGAGGACGTGCGCCAGGCGTTGTATGCCTCGGTGCTGTGTTCCTACGCTCAGGGTATCGCACTCATGCAAGCCGCCAGCCACGAGTACAAATATAACCTGAACCTTGAAGATATAGCGCGCATCTGGCGCGGCGGCTGTATCATCCGCGCCCGCCTGCTCGAAGACGTTCGCCAGGTGTATCGGGCCAACCCCGATCTGCCCAATATGCTGCTGGCCGAGCCGTTCACCACACAGATTAAAGAACGCCAGGCGGCATGGCGCAGGGTCATCCAAACCGCCGTCGGCCTGGGCATTCCCGTCCCCGGCCTGTCTGCATCACTGGCCTATTTCGATGCCTACCGCAGCGGACGCCTGCCTGCCAACCTGACTCAGGCTCAGCGTGATTTCTTCGGATCACATACGTACCGCCGCATCGATCAGGACGGCGTGTTCCACACCGAATGGGAAGACTGATACCGCTTACCGGGCGCGAATGTCTGCGCCCGGATTGTTCGATGGATGCCCCCAGGGGCGACTGCTGTCACCCCTGGGGCCTTTCAAAACTCTATGAGGGAATAAATCCAGTATGGCTCAAGCAAAAAATGTGATTGTCGCCCAATCGGGCGGCCCGACCCCTGTGATCAACAATTCGCTGCGGGGCGTAATCGACGCATGTCACGACAGGCCGGACATATTTGGCACAGTCTACGCCGGGTGGCATGGCATTGAGGGCGTGCTCAAAGAGGAACTGCTCGACATCTCCGCCCAGGACCCCCACGAGATCGCACTGCTGCGCACAACGCCCGCCGCGGGAACCATTGGCACCTGCCGCTACAAGCTCAAAGCGAAGCAGACCGAAGATTTCGACCGTGTGATCGATGTGATGCTGGCGCACAACGTCGGCTACTTCTTCTACATCGGCGGGAACGACTCGATGGACACCGCCCACAAAGTGTCCCTTCTGGCCGCTCAGCGCGGCCTGGACCTGATCGCGGTCGGTGTTCCGAAAACCATCGACAACGATGTCGGCGACTCCGAATTCACTCTGATCGACCACACACCCGGCTATGGCAGCGTAGCGCGTTACTGGGCGCTGAACATCCAGAATGCCAACCAGGAAAATCTCGGCTCCAATCCTGCCGACCCGGTGCTGGTGATCCAGGCGATGGGGCGCAAGATCGGCTTCATCCCTGCCGCCGCACGCCTGGCCGATCCTCACCGCGAGATGCCGCTTTTGATCTGCCTGGCCGAGTCTGGCCTGACCATCGAGAACCTGGCGGACCAGGTCAACGATAAACTCAGAACGTATGGCCGCGCGGTCGTGGTCGTCAGCGAAGGGTTTGATGTGGGCGACATCGGCGCACGCAAGGACTCGTTCGGTCACACCGAATTCGGCGCGAGCCAGGTCCAGGCTGGTCAGGCCGTCATCAACTATCTGAACAGCGTGGGGCTGCCCGTGCCCGGATCAGCCCGCACCAACATTGCAGGAACCGACCAGCGCCATTCGATGATCTATGCCTCGACGGTGGACCTTGATGAAGCGTATATGGTGGGCCGCAAGGCTGCCGAAATCGCCGCCAGCGGGCAGAACGGCTTCATGGCGACGATTCTCCGCCAGCCCGGCGACCTGTATATGGCGACCTTTGGGCAGGTGCCGCTTGAAGCCGTAGCCAATTCAGAGCGTACCTTCCCGAAGACCTGGATCGCGCCCAGCCTTACCGACGTCACCGATGACTTCCTGGCCTATGCCAGGCCGCTCATTGGCAACGATTGGCCGGCGATCCCGATGGTCAACGGCATCCAGCGGTTTGCACGCTTCGAGATGCGGTTCGCCGAGAAGAAGCTTCCGGCCTATGTGCCACAGTCGTATCGCAAATAGTCGTATCGCAAATAAATGACCCGTTCCTGAAATGAGCACCGAAAGAGACAGGCCCATGACCGATCCCGCCCAACCCCTGCGCGACCTTCAACCGCAGCACGACTTTTTCATCGGCATCGATTCGGATGGCTGCGCCTTCGATACGATGGAGATCAAGCACAAAGAGTGCTTCACCCCCAATATCATCAAATACTGGGGCCTGCAGCCCGTCTCAAAATATGCCCGCCAGGCTTCCGAGTTTGTGAACCTCTATTCCAAGTGGCGCGGTGTCAATCGCTGGCCCGCACTGGTGATGGTCTTTGACCTGCTGCGCGAGCGCGCCGAGGTTCAGCAGCGCCATGTGACCATTCCGCAGGCCGACTCACTGCGCGCCTTCATCGATCAGAAGGAATTCCCGCTCAGCAACAGCGGCCTCAAGAGCTACATGGAACAGCATCCGGGTGATCCCGAACTCGAGCGCGGCCTTGCCTGGAGCGAAGCCGTGAATGCCGAAATCGATGCGATGGTTCACGGTGTGCCCCCCTTCCCTTACGTGCGTGAGAGCCTGCAGGCGATGGCAGACAAGGCCGATATGATGGTGGTCTCGGCTACCCCCGGACAGGCGCTCAACAAAGAATGGAACGAGCACGACATCGCCCGGTACGTGCGCGTCATCGCCGGGCAGGAAATGGGCAGCAAAACCGTTCATCTCCAGCTTGCCGCCGCCGGAAAATATGAGCCGGATCACATCCTGATGATCGGTGACGCATTGGGCGATATGAAAGCGGCCAAAGCCAACCAGGCGCTGTTCTTCCCGATCAATCCGGGTGCGGAAGAGCAGTCGTGGAAACTGTTCTATACCGAAGCGATGGAGCGCTTCTTTAATGGCACCTACGCCGGTGAGTACGAAGCTGCTCTGATCGCCGAGTTCGAGACTTATCTGCCCGAACTGCCGCCCTGGAAGCGCTGATTGGGGGACATTCCGCCTGAAATACGGTATAACCAGGGCAGGTACCCGGTAGAGCGGAAGTGAGCCGGGTACCTGCTCGTGATTTTCGGTGACTGCCGTGAAAGGAACTGAAGCATGGCTCGTGTGGGATATATCGGTCTCGGCCTGATGGGGTCGGGCATCGTCCGCAACTTGATGAAAGCCGGTCACGTGCTGACGGTTCACAACCGCAGCCGCGCCATCGTAGACCAGCTCGCCAGCGAGGGCGCGACTCCGGCCAGCTCACCGCGCGAAGTTGCCGCCCGGTGCGACTTTGTTTTCACCAACCTGCCCGATTCCCCCGATGTTGAGCAAGTCGTGTTGGGGCCGGAAGGTATCATTGAAGGCGCACATCCCGGCCTGATCTTTGTGGACAACAGTACCATCAAGCCCGAAACATCGCGCAAAATCGCCGAAGTGCTCGCGCAGCACGGCGTGATGGCGCTCGATGCCCCCGTGAGCGGTGGCGACATCGGCGCACGCAATGGCACGCTGAGCATCATGGTTGGCGGCCCACAGGAAGCCTTTGACCGCACACTGCCGATCTTCGAGGCGATGGGCAAAACCATTACTCTCGTAGGCGAAAGCGGCGCAGGTCAGATCGCCAAAGCCGCCAACCAGATCGTAGTCACTGGGACAATGGTCGCCATGTGTGAAGCGTTGCTGCTGGCGCAAAAAGCCGGTGTAGATCCGGAGCGTGTCGTGCAAGCCATCAGCCGGGGCGCAGCCCAATGTTGGGCGCTTGACACCAAACCGCCCAAACTCTTCGCGCGCGACCTTAAGCCGGGCTTCAAAGCCTATATGCAGGTCAAGGACCTCAAGATCGTGATGGATACTGCGCACACCTACGGCGTTCCCTTACCCCAGACCTCTATCACGCATCAGTTGTACGAGGCCATGATCGCCATGGGCAACGGCGACCTGGATAACAGCGCGGTGATCACCGTGCTCGAAGCGCTGGCCGGGGTGACGTTCGGGCGTGCCAGCAGCGAGTGAGTCCCTTGTCCGCGCTGTATCGCATTCAGCAGGGTCTTCGCGCGCTGGCTTCCGGCCTGCGCCCGGTAGACGATTCCCTGGCCCAGGCTTATCTCACACCGGAATTGTACGCACTCTACCGCCGAATGCGCCGTTCCGAACGCCAGCACAGCCTGCGGGTGCTGCGCGCGCTGCTGGCGCGCAGCGAGACACATCCTGACCTGCTCACCGCCGCTCTGCTGCACGATGTGGGCAAGATCCGCTACCCCTTTTCGATTCCGGAAAAGGTGCTGGTTGTGCTGGTCAGGGCCGTTCTGCCCAGGCTGTATTGGCGCTGGGGCCAGCAGTGGCAGCCCGGTTCACACGCCTTCTGGCAGCGACCTTTCGGCATCAGTGTGCAGCATCCGGTCTGGGGAGCAGACCTGGCTTCAGAGGCGGGGGCCGGCGAACTGGTCTGCGCGTTGATCCGCGACCACGCCGGGCCGGTCCCCAATCCCCCCCAGACCGGGCAAGATCGCCTGCTGGCCGCCTTGCAAGCGGTCGATGACTGCAACTAAAAATCGGGCGCATCAAACCGTTGAACCGCAACGCGGGTACAATAGACAGAGATTCCGCCGAATGTCGGCCTGAGCGAGCTACAAAGGACAGATTTCCATGCATGTACACGTTGCGATCATCGGCCTGGACCGCCTGAGCGCTTCCATCGGTCTCGCGCTCAAACGGTATCAGAACCAATCCCGCTCCAATCACACGTTCACCATCATCGGCAGCGACCCGCAAGCGCAGCCCATGAAGACTGCTCAGCAGCTTGGCGCAGTGGACGATTTTCAACGCGCGCCCGGCAAGGCCGTAGACAAAGCCAACCTGGTCGTGATCAACGCCCCACACAGCGAGCGCCCCGATCTCTATGCCCGCTTGGGCCAAAACTTCAAACCGGGCGTGGTGGTGCTCGACCTTGCCGAAATCAAGCAGCCGGTCATCGACCTGGCGGCGGCTCACTTCCCGACCAATGCTAAAGGCGAGCGGGTAGCGTACCTGGTCGGCATGACTCCCATCATCAACGTCGATGCGCTCTACAGCGGCATCCTGGGGGTTGAAGGTGCGCGTGCCGACCTGTTTGACAATTCCGACATCATTTTGACCCCAGACACGCATTGTCCCGGTGAAGCCATCGCCCTGGCCGAGGATATGGTCGGGCTGCTGGGCGCAAGGTCACGCTTCATGGACCCGCGCGAGCACGATGGCTTAGTCGCCGCCACGGAACAGCTACCTGCCCTGTTGGGGAACGCCCTCTTCTATTCACTCCAGCAGTCCGATGGTTGGGACGATATTCGCCGCATGGTGAATCCCACATTGGCCCTGAGCATACACACCCTGGGCCGCCGGGGTTACGCGGATGAGCTAGAGTTGTTCACCCATAACCGTGCAAACCTGGCACGCCATCTCGACAACCTGATCACAGTGCTCAAAGATGTGCGAGGTATGTTGAGCGATCCCGCAAGCGCAGCGCTGCTGGAAGCGTTCCTGGTTCGCACGCACGGCGAATGGGAAAAATGGGATGTCAAGCGACACAGCGGAAGATGGGATGAATCGACCTCGACGGAACCGCTGCCAGGACCGTTCGGTACACTTGGCGGCCTGTTGGGAATGGGCCGCCGGTCTCCGAAAGAAGATGATGACAATGGGCGATAATTTCCCATCCGCCCACCCCTGGCAGGGTGAGCGTGTACGGCTACGCGCGATCGAGCCGTCCGACTGGCAGTTTCATTACGAATGGAACCGTAGCACCGACGACTGCCGCTTGCACGAGCATCTCGGATTCCAGTGCGAAGGTCGCCTGCGCCGCATGGAATTTACGCAAGGTCACTACGCCGATCACTTGCTTTACGGCTTGACCGTTGAGGAATGGCGCGCCGGACTGCCCGCTTCGTCCTGATCATGCTCACGAAAGGACCTGGTATGACAGACACATCATTCGCCGCCATCGTTGAGCGCATTTCGCGCGAGATCGATGCCGAAATGTACAGCGCGCGCAGTGAGCAGCGCCCGGTTGCCGATCTGCTATGGCAGGCCATCGACTACCAGTTCGGCTGGGACTTGCCTCCCAATGATCCGGCCCGTGTCAAAGTCTCCGGCAAAAAGATACGCCCTTTGCTGATGGCGCTGGTCGCACAGGCCATCTGCGGCAGCTACCATCACATCTTGCCCGCTGGTGCTGCGCTCGAATTCCTGCACAACTTCACGCTGATGCACGATGATGTGATGGATCGCTCGCTCGAACGCCGCCATCGACCGACCATCTGGGCGCGATGGGGTGAATATCAGGCCATCAACATGGGCGACGGACTGTACGCTTTGGCCAATCTCACGATGGCACGGCTGTTCCGCCAGGGGATATCGCCGGAAAAAGTGATCGATGCCCACCGCGCGTTGTCTCAGGCGTGTTTATGGACCGCCGAGGGCCAGATCATGGACATGGCCTTTGAAACCCGCGATTCGGTCTCAACAGCGGAATACATCACCATGATCACCAACAAGTCCGCGACGCTGATCGAATGTGCGGCCTATACCGGGGCGATGTTGAGCACGGACGACCGGGCCGTCATTACACATTACGCAGTTTTCGCGCGCAGTCTGGGGATCGCCTTCCAGGTGCGTGACGATTACCTCGGAGTGTGGGGCGATGAAGCGGTGACCGGCAAGCCCGCAACCAGTGCCATCCGCGAGAAGAAAAAAGCCTATCCCATCCTGGTCGCCTTTGAACGGGCCGCCGGGCCAGATGCCGACACGCTACGCCGGATTTATGCGCAGGATGCCCTGAGCGATACCGACATCCAGACTGTGCTCGGTATCCTGGAGCGCGTGGGAGCTGCCGCCGAAACCGACCGTATCGCTCAGCAATATTACGATACTGCGCTCAACGATCTATCTGCCACAGGTATCGAAAATGACACACAGCAACTGATCCGGCAGTATGCCGATTTCCTGGTCCGACGCACCTATTGAGCCGGTCGGCAGGGCATAGATATACCAGCGCCAGCGCTCAATCGTCAGTTGAACGCTGGCGCGTAGATCATTCTGCAATCCATAGCCGGGTTTAGCTGCTAAGCACCGCCGCCATCTCGCGGAACTGCCGCTTGTAATCATCCCCGCGAAAGTCAAAGCGCGGCTTTCGACGCAGCGAATCGGGTATCTCGGCATCCTGAAGCTGGGCCACCACCACCTGCTTCCCGGTCTGCAAAAAGAACTTGAGCGCATCCTGGACATTGGTGGCCTTGATGCCAAGCGCAGTCAAGACTACGATCATGCTTTTGCATTCCACCAATGCAGGATGTACACCGGTCGCCCACTGCACATCTTCCACATCGCTGCCGGCCAGCCAGGTCGAGATGCCGATTCGCCGCAGGTCTTCCGAAAGGATTTCGGCGAATTCTTCATCTGCAATGCCGTAATTGATGTAAACAACGTTTGGTGCGATCTTGACCTTGCGTCCCCCTTCGGCAATCTGGATCGGCTCCGGGCGTTTCAAGCGGTCGTGAGCTTCGGTCCGCCCCATCAAAAAGACGGTGGTGCCGCACACCGAGCAGGTTCCGCGCGTGCCGGGGGTGCCGCGCCGGGTCCAGATGGGTGTAGGGTTCTCCATCTCTACCTTGCTGCGGCAGGACATACAATAGGCTTCGATCACCTCATCGTCGAGATCATCGTCCAGTTCGTCAGAATCGTCATACAGGTCTTCAAAATCGTCGGCCATAATCGTGACACCTGTGCATAGAGTGCGCTCAATCCATCGCGTGAGAACTCACGCCATAGCTTAACACATTCGCGCCGATCATGCTGAACGAAACGCGCCACCTGGCACGGCGAACTACAGCCAATTGTCCGTTGCAAACAGTGTTAGGGCCGCTATACTAGGGACTCAGTCACGTAAAAGCGGGGGCAGCGCTCCATCTCCAGTGCCATGCGCGAATCGCGGTGTTTAGGACAATCTACGGAAGGAACCCATGACCGAGTTTGAACAGAAATGTATCAACACTATTCGTATGCTTTCGGTAGACGGTGTACAAAAAGCCAATTCCGGGCATCCAGGGCTGCCGATGGGCGCTGCACCAATGGCCTTCGTGCTGTGGACGCGCTTTTTGAAACACAACCCTGCCGACCCCACCTGGCCCAACCGTGATCGGTTCATCCTCTCTGCCGGGCATGGGTCGATGCTGCTTTACTCACTGCTTCACCTGACCGGCTACGACCTGCCGCTCGATCAGCTAAAACAGTTCCGCCAGTGGGGAAGTCTGACTCCTGGCCATCCCGAATATGGCCTGACGCCGGGCGTCGAAACGACGACGGGTCCGCTGGGTCAGGGCTTCACCAATGGGGTGGGCATGGCGATTGCCGAAAAACACCTGGCCGCTCGCTTCAATAGCGCTGCTCATAAGATCGTCGATCATTACACCTACGCAATTGTCAGCGACGGTGACCTGATGGAAGGCATTACCTCAGAAGCCGCTTCGCTGGCCGGGCATCTCAAGCTGGGCAAACTGATCTATCTCTACGACAGCAACCGCATCTCCATCGAAGGCAGCACCGAGATTACCTTCACCGAAGACGTCGCGGCGCGTTTTGAGGCCTATGGCTGGCAGGTCGTGATCGTCGAGGATGGCAACAACCTCGACGCAATCGAACAGGCCATTCTCACTGCCCAGGCCGACACCGAGCGTCCCTCGCTGATCATTGTCTCGACCATCATCGGATATGGCAGCCCCAACAAGGCGGGTACCTCCAAGGTTCATGGTGAGCCGCTTGGTGCGGATGAGGTCAAAGCCACCAAAGAAAACCTCGGTTGGCCGCTCGAACCGGCATTCTATGTGCCCGAAGATGCCCTGGCTTTCTTCCGGCAGGCAGTCGAAAAAGGTCAGGCAGCCCAGGCGGCGTGGCAGAAAGAGTTCGATGCATGGGCCGAGGCGCACAGTGAGCACGCCGCGCTTTGGGCACGCATGATGAACGGCGAACTGACTGAAGGCTGGGATGCTGACCTGCCGGTGTTCACCGAGCCGGTTGCCACGCGCAA
Organism: Anaerolineae bacterium; assembly: GCA_034429275.1. GTDB lineage: Bacteria > Chloroflexota > Anaerolineae > Aggregatilineales > Aggregatilineaceae > DAOUFU01. The sequence continues at coordinate 52,126 of DAOUFU010000053.1, forward strand.
TGCCTCCAACGTCGTGCTGAATGCCCTGGTGCCCCACCTGCCGGGGCTGCTGGGTGGCTCAGCAGACCTGGAACCTTCAAACAAAACCTTCCTGAAAGGGTATCCCTACTTCCAGCATGATGTGCCAGAAGGCCGCAATTTCCACTTTGGGGTACGTGAGCACTCGATGGGCGCTATCGCCAACGGAATGGCCGTTCACGGCGGTCTGATGCCCTATTGCGCGACCTTCCTGGTCTTTGCCGATTATATGCGCGCGCCCATCCGTCTGGCGGCGCTGAGTCATATCCCGACCATTTTTGTGTTCTCGCACGATGGCATCGGCGTCGGCGAAGATGGTCCGACTCACCAGCCTGTCGAGCAGACTATGTCCCTGCGTGTGATCCCCAATCTCGACGTTATCCGCCCGGCAGACGGCAACGAAACCTCTGCCGCGTGGCGCTGCGCCATTGCCCGGCGCGATGGTCCCACCACCATCCTGCTCACCCGCCAGAATCTGCCCGCGCTCCCCAATACCCCGGCTCTGCACGAAGGGGTCGCGCGCGGCGCATATGTGCTATCCGATGCCCCCAATGGGGCGCCGCAGGTGCTGCTATTGGCGGCAGGTTCCGAAGTTCACATCGCGCTGGACGCTCAGAAGCTGCTGGCAGAACAAGGCATCGCGGCCCGCGTCGTCAGTATGCCCTGCTGGGAACGCTTCGAGCGCCAGCCTCAAAGCTACCGCGACGAAGTCCTGCCCCCGGCTGTCCGCGCTCGTGTCGCCATCGAAGCTGGTGTGACCACCGGCTGGCAGCGCTGGACCGGACTTGACGGAGTCGTGATCGGCGTGGACCGTTTTGGAGCCTCTGCGCCATACAAGACCGTCTACGAGAAGTTCGGCTTGACGCCCCAGCGAGTCGCCGAAAGCGCACAGGCGCTTGTGAAGCGCGGCTGAGCACGGCGCATCCAAAACCGGCTAGGAATGTAATCCTATAGGGGCGTTCGGCGCGCCCCTATAGGCCGCTCACCTGCATTGGCATAGAGCAGGCGCCTGGGCTGTCTGCGCCGGGTTAACCCAATAATGGGAGAAAGCGTTCAGGGGTAGCATGGACATCGACATTGTAGGCAAATTGCGCGAAGCTTTCCCTGACCTGGACGAAGATAATGCCGCGGTCATCGCCCGCCTGGTGCGGCTCCAGACCTATCCACCCGCCACGCTGATCTGCAAAGAAGGGGCCTACGAGCACGTCTTCTACCTGATCCTGGATGGTGAAGTAGCCATCACCAAACACCTGGGCGGCGATGAAGAACGTGTGCTGCGGCACAGCGTCGCCGGGGATTTCTTTGGAGAAATGGCGCTCATTCAGGATGAGCCTCGCTCGGCCAATGTGCGCACGACTCAGCCGACCACCGTGCTGGAATTCGACCGGGATGTGTTCGAGCGGCTGATGGCCTCCAGCCCGGACCTGGCCTGGAGACTGGTTCGCACCACGTTCGATCGCCTGCGCGCCAATGACCAGACCGCGCTCGCCGACCTGCGCGAAACCTACCAAACCCTCGAACGACTCGACCGTGCCAAGCTCGATTTTATCGAAGTGGCCGCGCACGAGCTGCGTACACCACTCACTGTGATCCAGGGCTACGCCGACGTACTGCGCAACTATCCCGCCATCCAGGCTGATGAAGTCCTGCGCGACGTGGTAAGCGGCGTGCTGCGCGGCGTGGGGCGGCTTCACGAGATTGTCAACGGAATGCTCGACATCTCAAAGATCGACACCGAAACGCTCCAGGTCTCACGAGTCCCCGTGCTGCTTCAAAGTGTGCTCAATGAGTTGAAAAACGATCTTGAGCCAGCACTGGTCAACCGCAAACAGACTCTGACCATCAAGCGCCTGGGCGAAGTCCCGGTGATCGAAGCAGACCCCGGCCTGATCTACAAAATCTTCTATCAGTTGTTCACCAATGCCATTAAATACACCCCGGATGGCGGCCAGATCATGGTCACCTATTGGGCGACTGAAGTGGAGCAAATGGGCCCCAGCGTCGCCGTAGTGATCCAGGATACGGGCATCGGCATTGACCCCAAGCACCACAAGGCCATCTTCGAAAAGTTCTACCAGATCGGCACAGTGGCGCTGCATTCGTCGGGCAAGACCTCATTTAAAGGGGGCGGGCCTGGCCTGGGATTGGCGCTGGTCAAGGGGGCTGTTGAGGCACACGGCGGCATGGTATGGGTCGAAAGCGAAGGGTACGACGAGAGCCGGCTGCCCGGCAGCACGTTCAAGGTGCTGCTGCCCATCCGTGCGCCCAGTTACGACCGGGCAGCGGGTTAACTATCCGCGTCAAGCACCCCTTCTTGGCGCAGAATCTCGCGCAGCAGATCGCGCCTGGCCTGCCCGGCCAGCATTTCTAACCGGCGCACACCGAGCGGGTCGATTTCTTCGCGGAGCAGGCGGATTTCCTCGCGAGTCGGGGGCGGTGTCTCATGCAAATCGGGCGCGACTTCTAGCTCGAACTGCGTCTTGGCCTGCACACGCTCCAGGCTCACACCTCGATGCAGCGAGGTGATTCTCATCCGCCCGTTCGCCCAATCGAACTGCCCCAGGTCGCTAACCACATAGCGCGGCCCACTTCCACGTTTTCGATCTGGGCTGTGCCCCAACCCACTCACACGGTCCACCTGCGACACAAACACCGCGCGCGAATGACGCGGCACGTACATATACATCTGGTGCGAATACACAGAAACATCGGGGATGCCCCCGGAACCGGGCAGGCGTAGCCGGGGTAATGCATAATCCTGCCCGATGGCGAGGTTGTTGAAATTACCCTGTTGATCCACCTGCGCGGGCCGGAAGAACTCTTTTGGGGGCAGGCTGTGCAGCATATCTGCTACCAGCACCACAAAACTGGCATTGGCCATCGATTTGCCCAGCCACAGTTCCTCAGCGCGCGCGATGCCGAGCGGTGCCCAATCCTGCACCACGCCCTGCCCCACTGCCGACGCAAAATAGGCGTTAGGTGCGTGGGTGCGCTGGGCCAGAATGTAACCGGCGGCCACCAGCGGCGTCGCGATCCCTTGTGCCAGCAGTTCACCATCCTGCACCTGCCGCGAAATACACACGGCGATCAATTCATCGATGGTGTAATCGTCAGCAGGTGCGGATGGTGAAGTCATCATGTTCCTTTGCCCGTCCCTGGCACTCAATCTCAATCACGACGGCTGCGGCCGAACACCAGCATCGCCCAATACATCAGGGTCAACAGTGAGGTGGCCACAGCCCCCACATAGGTAAACGCCGCCGCCCGCAGTACGGCCTGTGCACCTTCCGCATCTTGCTCGCTGGCAATCAGCCCAGTCTGCCGCATCAGGTTCATGGCACGGCGGCTGGCATCCAGCTCAACCGGCAGCGTCACGATGGAGAACGCGGCCACACCGGCGAACAGAATCAACCCGACCAGCGCCAACCCGGTGAAGTTGATGATCAGCCCAATGATGATCAGCAGGATGCCAAACTGCGATCCCAGAGTCACTGCCGGAACCATGGCGCTGCGCAGCGCCATCAAAGGACTGTTTTCCTGGTGCTGCTGGACATGCCCGAACTCGTGCGCCGTGATGGCCATTGCCGCAACTGAAGGTTGAGTCGCCACGCCGGGCGAGAGCCGCACGACGTTCTGTGACGGATCGAAATGATCGGAAAGCTCACCGTCCGTGACCTCTACGCGGATGGCCGATGCCCCATACGCCGGTTGAAACTGACGACCTGGACGCGTGGGGGCCACCTGCACATTGCCACGCCCGGTCACGCCATACTGGATCAGGATTTGAGCAGTCTGCCGCCCATCCACCCCGCGACTGTTGCGAATCTGGCTCCACTTCTGGTAGGCGCTGCGCACCCACATCTGCGTCAGCCCGGTGATGACCAGTGTCGGCAGCATTACGTACAGAAGATAGTTCATATCGAAGATCATGCACCTACTCCTTGCGCAGACTACGCTACCTCACGCATCTCCACCTATTGGCGGGGTTTCCATCTCCCGCCCTTGATGCGCTCTAGGAAAACTATAGCGCCTGGGCATGAGAGCAGCATTAAAAACTCCGTTAGAACTGTCTATGATCGCCCGGCAAACCGCCGGGTACGCTCATTTGGTACCCGGCTTTGCCTCGGCTGCCGGCTCATACGTTCCGTTGAGCACCGCGATTGCCGTCTCAAGCTGGTTATCGGAACCATCCTCCGTCAGTTCAAAGGGCACCTCGATGTCCGGCGTGATGCCCACCTCACTCACAGAATGCCCATCCGGCGTGTACCAGCGCGATACAGTGATCCGCAGCCCACCGCCATTGCTGAGGGTATGCCATGTCTGCACCGATCCCTTGCCAAACGTCTTCATGCCGACTACCGTAGCGCGTTCATGGTCTTGCAGCGCGCCGGCAATCAGCTCTGATGCACTGGCACTGCCCTCGTCCACCAGGATCACCATCGGCACATCGGGAGCAATGGCGTTCTCCAGCGCCTTATGATCCACCGAGCGATCCGGCCCACGTTCTGTCACGATCACGCCTTCGGGAATAAACGCGCTGGCAACTTCGATCGAGGTGGTGAGATAGCCGCCGGGGTTGCCACGCACATCCAGGATCAGGCCCTTGAGATTATTGGCATCCATCTTGGTCAGGGCATCGCGCATTTCCTGGGATGATGAGAAGTTGAACTGGTTCAGCCGCAGATAGCCGATATCGCCGTCGAGTACTTCGTAGACCACACTTGGGTTGGCGATCTTGTCGCGGATAACCTCAATATCAAGGATGTCTGGCTCGCCGGGGCGTAGAATGCCCAGCAGCACAGGGGTGCCCGCGGGGCCGCGCACCAGAGCCACGATCTCATTCTGGGTGAGACGCGTCACATCCTCCCCATCAACCTCGACAATCTGATCGCCTGGCCGCAGGCCCGCTTTCTCTGCGGGTGATCCGGCAATAATCGACACCAGTTCCAGGCCGCCCGTCGTCTCATTCTGCCGGACTGTCGCGCCTATCCCTTCATACTCCCCATTCATGCCCTCATTGACGCGTTCAAACACATCGGGCGGCATATAATCGGAATGCGGGTCACCCAACGAGGCCATCATGCCCGTCAGCGCGCCTTCCATCAGGGCGTTATCATCCAACGGATCAACATAGCTCTGGTGCAGCAGCGTCCAGCTTTCCCAGAATGGCTCGAACAACTGCTCCGTCTCCTGGGGTGGATTGCCTTGCGCGCCTACCATTGGCGAATGCGTACCCATCACAAAGCCCACAGCAAACACGACCAGCATCAGTGTGGTTAACGCACTGAACGCGACCAACTTGTTCTTCCCTGTAAACGCTCGCATGACGACCACTCCTACACTAGACCCACCACGTTCATCATTCAACCCGGCTGTCATCGCCGTGCCACGCTGGCTACATAGCTTTCGAACTCGCCCTGGTCACACGCCTCGATATAGCGGAGCACCTCACCGCCACCCACCGGGTAATGGGGGTAGCACGAGGTAGGCCACGCACCGCGCGGAGCATGGACCACATGGCTGACCATCGGGCCGGGCAGATCGACCTCGCCATCCAACCGATCGACTACTTCTTCGGCGGTCACGATCACCGTGTGCGCAACCATCGCCAGTTCCGGGTCGATTCCCAGGTTTTTGTTCAGGCGTGCATTTCCGGCGCGATCGGCCACCAGGGCATGGATCACGGCCACGTCGCAATGCACCGCCGGGAAAGCCACCACATCCTCACCGGTATACGGATCACGAATCGTCTTCACATCCGGGCGAAGCGCCAGCAGGTCTGTGCCCATCCATGCCAGCGACGGCATGAATCCGACCCCGGCCAGAGTCGCCCGCAAACCAAAAGCCAGGCTCGCTTCCGTCTCTTCGATGATCTCTACCGCACCCTGTTGAGCCGCCGCCGTGAACCGGGGTGCAAAACCAAACGCTTCCAACCCAAAGTAACATGTTCGCGTCTTGCGAATACAACCCGCTCCCACCAGCAGGTCAGACTCATACCCTGCGGTAAAGGCCAGCAGGGTCAGGTCGCGCGGCAGATCATCGCGTCCCAGCAGGGCCAGCACAAACGCGACAGGACGCCGGTACAGCATGAAGCCGCCCAACCCCAGAGTCTGCCCTGGCTGTACGAGGGCCGCCGCTTCACTCAAAGACATGCGTTTGTCGCGCGGCGGCTGAGGATGAGATGATGTCATGATGCAGCCCTTCACTGCGCACTGAACATCCGAAGATAGCCTAACGTTAGCACGCGCCTTCCAATATGACAATACTAGGTCGTGTTGGAATTTGTGCTCAGAACACTCGCCTTTTCATCCCTAAATATCAACACGGCTTCCACCCTGCGACAAGCATCTCGTGGCCCCTGCTTCAACAACAGGAGCTGACCGATCGGCCAGCCCCCTGATTGATCTCGTCTTCGATGCCTGCTACGTGTAGTTCGCCCCGGCAGGGTTTACTCGGTACGCTGCTCAATCGGCACAACAACCAGGTTCTCGTTGCCGATATAGTTGCCACGTGGACGAATCAGGCGATTGTCTGCCCACTGCTCAATGACGTGCGCCGACCATCCCGCGATACGCGACATGGCAAACAAGGGCGTCATCAAATCGGTCTCGATGCCGATCGCATCCAGCAGAATCGCGCTGTAATAATCCACGTTCGGGAACAGCTTGCGCTCGATGAAATACTCATCTGCTGCCGCCAGAGCTTCCAGTTCCATCGCGACATCGAGCAGTTCACAGTGGCGCTGAGCGCAAACGGCCTGAGCATGTTTCTTGAGCACAATCGCACGCGGATCGAGTGCCTTATATACCCGGTGGCCGATGCCCATGATCCGCCGGCCTTTGCCCTTGACTTCGGTCTCGAACCATTCTTTCACACTGGGGGCAGCAGCGACTTCTCTGAACATCACCATCGCGGCTTCATTCGCTCCGCCGTGCTTCGGCCCTTTCAGGGTTCCGATTGCCCCCGTAATCGCGCTGTACATATCGGCATCAGTACTCGTGACCACGCGGCTGGTGAAGGTGCTGGCATTCATACCATGATCCGCCAACAGCACCAGGTACACATCTAATGCCGCGACCTCGGTGGCATCCGGCTCGGCATTGTTGAGCATATACAAGAAATTGGCCGCCAGGCTCAAGTCCTTGCGCGGGGCTACCGGCTGCTGACCTTTGCGAATGCGCGCCCAGGCCGCGATCAGGGTCGGAATCTTCGCCGTCAGCCGAACCGCTTTACGCTTGTTAGCCTCTGGGCTGCTGTCTTCCGATTCAGGATCAAACAACCCCAATGCGGATACCGTGGTGCGCAGCACACCCATCGGATGCGCGGTCTTGGGATACTGCCGCATCTGATCCACAATCACGTCGGGGATTGCCATCTCGGCGGTGAGTGTCTCCATCAACTGGGCCAACTGCGCTTTGGTTGGCAGCTTGTTATTCCACAGCAAGTAGACGACTTCCTCGAACGAGGTATGCTCCGCCAGATCGAGAATATCATATCCACTGTAGGTCAGCTTTCCGATATCGCCCTGCACCCGGCTCAGTTTGGTATCGGCAATGACAACGCCTTCAAGGCCCTTCTTTGCTTCGGTCATGTGGTCTTTCTCTCCTGAAACAGTAATTCATGCAGTCTGCACACAGAACGTACAATGGCTGGTATGCGCCTGACTTGCTCTTCCGCGTAGTCTGCCGCACGGGGATAGCGGCGGACCCGCGTTCGCGCCCGCAAGCCGGGGAGTACTATGTCGGTGTAATGAGGGCGAATGTCAACGGCGAACCATAGCACTTGATGAAAGTATAGCATCACGATATTTTGGTAACAAACGATTAGGCCATGCGGATTGGTGAAGTGCAGAGTTCAGTGGTCTCAAGCGCCGCGTCGATACCGCCCGCATGCCTGCAAACACCCGCTGGAGATGCATCCGCCAGGAAAATCCTATCGCAAAAATCGGGCAGGCCCGGTAGCATTGAAACCCGTGCCCCTGGCCGCTCGCTGGTCATGGCATCAGGTTCGGCATATCATAAGGAATGCAAAAATGGTTAGAGAGTTTGACCAAAATGGTTAGCGATCGGTGCCGGTGTTTTTCGCGATCAACGCCTGCCATCCGCTAACACCCACCTGCCTGGCGTTCAAGATGCAAAATGATAATCGTCTTTGGGAGGCACCGTGTTATGACAACTCTTGTCACCACCGTTACAGAAACTCTCCGTTACAGGGGCAAGATCGGTCAATGGAGCTGGGCGCTGCACCGACTTTCCGGCCTGGGGACCGTCCTCTTCCTGGCCCTCCACGTGATCGACACCTCGTGGGCCGCCTTCTATCCCCACCTGTACGCCGAGGCTATCGCCCAATATCAAAGCCCGCTGTTCACTATTGGCGAATTCATCCTGGAGGCGTGCGTGATTTACCATGCCTTCAACGGGCTGCGTGTCATCACATTGGACTCGCGTCCCGAATGGTGGGCCTACCAGGCGCGCGCAGCGCGAATCGTGTTTGTAGCTACCGTCCTGGTGTTGGTCCCGACCTTCATCGCCATGTTCAGCCATGTGCTCGAATTCTATGGAGAAGACCCAGACCTCATCGCCATCCAGAAGATCATTGAGTTACAGGCCGAATTCGCGCTGGGTTTTGTGGTGATTGTCGCTGCGGCCCTGGTTGTCTCCGCCCTATTTGGGCTGATCTCCGGCAGCAAGACCGGGTTCGTGCTGCCGGGCCGCATGGAGACGTTGCTGTGGTCGTTCATGCGCCTGTCCGGTCTGCTGATCATCCCCCTGGTGTTCGGCCACCTCGCTATGATGCACGTGATCCAGGGAGTCTTCGACATCACGGGGCAAGGCATCACCGTTGTAGGCACGAATATCACCAATCAGTCGGGGTCAGCGGTTGAATTTGTGGGCGCGCGGTGGGATATGCTGGTCGCCGGGGTTGCGCTCTGGCGCGTGTACGATGCCATTCTTCTGGCACTGGTAGTGTTGCATGGCTTCAACGGCCTGCGCATCGTCGTCAACGATTACGCCCACCGCCCGCTCGTGAATCGTGGGTTAAATTACGCCGTCGTTTTTGGTGCAGCCGCCTTGATCGTGTTAGGGACGGCTGCGCTGTTGGCCGGTGTAGACCAGACCGCTTACGATATGGCCCAAGAGATCAACGCGGCTTTGCCGCATTAACCGCCGCACAGTGCAGAGGATAACCCATGCAAACACATGAGTATGAAGCAGTCATTGTTGGCGCTGGGGGAGCCGGCCTGATGGCAGCGCTGTATGCCTCGCGCGGAGTCAAAACGGCGGTAATCAGCAAGCTCTACCCTACCCGCTCGCATACCGGTGCAGCGGCAGGTGGCATCGGCGCAGCCCTGGGCAACCACGAAGAAGACCGTCCAGAATGGCATGCGTTCGATACGGTGAAAGGTGGCGATTATCTGGCCGATCAAGATGCTGCCCTGGTACTCGCCCAGGAAGCGATCGAAGCCGTCATCGATCTTGAACACTTCGGCCTGCCCTTCGATCGCACCGAGGATGGGCGTATCTCGCAGCGACGGTTCGGAGGTCATACCGGCAACTTCGGTGGAAAACCTGTTCGCCGTGCCTGCCATGCCGCCGACCGTACCGGGCACATGATCCTGCAAACGCTCTACCAGCAGTGTATCAAAAACAACGTCACGTTTTTCGACGAATACCACGTGGTGGATCTGATCCGCAACGGTGAGGCTATTGCGGGCGTGGTGGCCATTAATATCGACTCCGGTGAGCTGCACATTTTCCACAGCAAGGCTGTCATGTTCGCCACCGGTGGCTGGGGTCGCGTCTGGGAAATCACCAGCAATGCCCACACCCTTACTGGCGACGGGAACGCCGTCACCTACCGGCGCGGCATCCCGATGCAGGATATGGAATTCTACCAGTTCCATCCTACCGGCCTGTATCGAATGGGCATCCTGGTCACCGAAGGGGTGCGCGGCGAGGGCGGTATTTTGCTCAATGACCGCGGGGAACGCTTTATGGAGCATTACGCGCCCAATATCAAGGACCTGGCCAGCCGCGACGTGGTATCACGCGCGATCTACCTGGAATTACAGGCCGGGCGCGGTATCAAGGGCAAGCGCTATGTACACCTCGACGTCACACCCGAAACTGTGAATCGCTACCTGGCCGAAGCGGGCGAATCGCGCCGTATTGATGCGGCATACATCGAATCCAAGCTGGCCGAAACAGTGGATTTCAGCCGGACATATCTGGGCATTGATCCGGTACGCGAGCCAATCCCCATTCAGCCGACGGCACATTACGGCATGGGTGGCATCCCCACCGATCTTGATGGGCGCGTGGTGATTGATGCCCAACGCACGCCGCTGCCCGGCCTATACGCAGCGGGCGAATGCGCGTGTGTAAGTGTGCACGGCGCAAACCGGTTGGGGACCAACAGCCTGACCGACCTGATCGTGTTCGGTCGACGGGCCGGCAAGCATATGGTCGAATACTGCCAGGGGGCATCCTTCACACCGCTACCTGCAAATCCGACCGGTGAAGTCGAGACCGAACTGGAACGTATCCGCCAGTCAAAGGGATCACGCAAACCCTACCAATTGCGTACCGAAATGCAAGAAACCATGATGCAACACGTGGGAGTCTTCCGTACTGCCGAGGGCATGACAACGGCGCTGGAAACCATTCGCCGCTTAAAAGACCAGTATCAACACGACCTAGTGATCGACGACCGGGGTCGCCGGTTCAACAGCGATCTACTGGAAGCCTGGGAGCTGGGATGCCTGCTCGACATCGCCGAAGTGACGACTGTATGCGCGCTTGCCCGCGAGGAAAGCCGCGGCGCGCACTCGCGCGAGGACTTCCCCAAACGCGATGATGAAAAGTGGATGAAGCACTCGCTGGCAACACGCACTGCCGATGGCGAGATCGCCGTCAATCATGACAAACCCGTTGACCAATCGCTCGCCGCAAAAGACGAGCGTTTCAAGCCCAAAGAACGCGTTTATTAAGAGCAGCAGGTCGCGAAAGAGGACATTATGCGGGTCACATTGCGAATCCGGCGTTTCAACCCGGAAAAAGATCAAAAACCCTGGTGGGGTGAATATTCCCTCGACAACGTCTCCCCCAATGACCGCGTGCTGGACCTGCTTCACCGCGTCAAATGGGAACAAGATGGCACGCTTGCCTTTCGGCGATCCTGCGCGCACGGTATCTGCGGTTCGGACGGAATGCGCATCAACAGCGTGAACCGGCTGGCCTGCAAGGTATTGGTCAAAAGCCTGGGCACCGGTGATCACCTGAAAATTCAGGTGGAACCGCTGCTCGGTCTGCCGGTGATCAAAGACCTGGTCAGCGACATGGAGCCATTCTTTGCTCACTACCGCGAGGTGATGCCTTACCTGATCAACAACGATGCCGCGCCCGCCAATGGGCGTGAGCGGCTGCAAACCATCGAGCAGCGCGAGCGCTTCGACGATACGACCAAGTGTATTCTCTGTGCGTGCTGTACAACTTCCTGCCCCAGCTTTTGGGCCAACGGGACTTATGTCGGCCCGGCTGCAATCGTCCAGGCGCACCGCTTCATCTTCGACAGCCGCGATCAAGCTGCTGACCAGCGCCTCAAAATTTTGGCGGAACCGAATGGTGTTTGGCGCTGCCGCACGGTGTACAACTGTACGCCCGCCTGCCCGCGCGAGATCGAGGTTACCCGTGCCATCAGCGAAGTCAAGATGGCCATCCGTCGTGGCGTGAAGTAGACCCACTGAAACCATTGATCTCTCCACCAGCAAAAGGTCTCTGCTGGTGGAGAGACGCTTTTGGAGGCATCATGCTCATTCTGCTCGAAGGAAACATCGCAGCCGGAAAGACAACATTGGGCAGACGCCTGGCCGCTCACGATCAATTTTCTTTTGTCCCGGAGCCAGTCGAACGCTGGCAAAGCGGATTTGCCGCCAACCTGCTCGAGCGCTTTTATACGGATACCCGGCGTTGGGCATTCACATTGCAAATCGGGGCGTTCATCACGCGCACCCAGGCACTGGCCGAACATCCAGACAATCATGACCGAATCGTCTACGAGCGCTCGGTCTTTTGCGATCGTTATGTATTCGCCAAAAACCTGCACCAGCAAGGATTCATGGATGACACCGAATGGGCAGTCTACTGCCATTTCTGGGAGCACATGATCGGCTCTGTGCCGATGCCCGACGCGATCATTTATCTCCGCACACCTGCCGAAGAATGCTTTCAGCGCCTTCAGGTGCGCGGGCGCAGCGAGGAACATGGAATCTCTCTGGCTTATTTGCAGCAGTTGGAAGCGTGCCATGACGAATGGCTGCTCGGATCGGTCATCCCCAAGCCGCCGGTGATCGTGCTCGACGGATTGCAGAGCTGGACCGATCAAGATCTGCTCGAACGTCTGGCGCAAGTCCTACCAGGGTGATCTGCCGCCACAAGAAAGACTGCACAAGTATGAGTGAAAACCCTACCAGCGACTATGCCCCTGCCGTCCTGGTTGTCGACGACGACTGGATGAACCGCGAGATGATGCAGGCTCATCTTGCAGCCGCAGGTTACTGCGTGCGTACGGCCCACAGCGGCGAAAAAGCGCTGGAAATTGCCCTGGACACTCCGCCCGACCTGGTCCTGCTGGATATCCGTATGAGCGGCATGGATGGGTACGAAACCTGCCGCCGCCTCAAAGCTAATCCGGGCACTCAGTTCACACCTGTCATCATGGTCACAGCCCTGGAAACCGATGAGGACAAGCTGGAAGCCATCGAGGCTGGAGCCGACGATTTCCTCACCAAGCCGTTTAGCTCCCTGCTGCTGCTTACGCGCGTCAAGTCGCTGCTGCGCATCAAGCGCCTGCACGATGAACTCGAAGCGCGCAATCACCTGCTGCGCCAGGTGCTCGCCCGCTACGTGGACGAGAACATCGCGCGAATTATCCTGGCAGACCCCGAAAAACACCTCAAACTGGGCGGCGAGACGCGCAAAGTCACCGTCTGTTTCGCCGATATTAGAGGATTCACCGCGTTCGCCGAGCGCAGCCCGGCGCAAGAAGTGCTGACGGTGCTCAACCGAATCTTCAGCGATCTGACCGAAGTCATCTTCCGCCATGGAGGGACTTTCGATAAATACATCGGTGACGAACTCATGGCGTTTTTTGGTGCCCCGGTCGCCACAGAACACGACACTCTGAACGCCCTGCGGATGGCGCTCGAACTGCGAGGCGAATTTCGCCGGATCAAAGCCGCCATCGACAGCCCGGCTCTCGCCGAGCTAGACCTGGGAATCGGTCTGCACACTGGCGAAGCCACAGTCGGTAATGTGGGGTCGGAGCGGGTGATGAGCTATACGGTGATCGGCGATACGGTCAACATCGCGCGCCGCCTCCAGCAGATCGCTCATGCCGGGCAAATCCTCATCAGTGAAGCGACTTACCGCGAAGTCGAAGACCGGGTTGTCGCGCGACATCTTGAAGCCCGCACTCTCGCGGGCAAAACCCAGGCGACCACTTTGTATCAATTGGAAGACGTGGTATAACTCTGCCTGATCATGGGGGGAATTCATGAGATAAGCGCCACGAGAGCATGAGTCTGGCGCATCGATAAACGATCCTAGGATGTACCCGCTATGTCAGGCTACAGCCGTTCCGGCCCATCCCCCATGCTTATCGCAGCCGTCGGTGCGTTGATCGTTTTCGGTGGCTACTTTGTCTGGACCGGCTTCCTCAGCTTCCTGGAAGATCAGGGCAACATTACCGCGCCGATCACCCGCCAGGCGATTACCACCGCCACCGCCGGATCGAGTGATTCGGGTATCGTTTTCCCTACTGCTTTTATCCAGGCCACGTTCACCCCGATGCCCACCTGCCAGTTTTTTGTCGTCAATGTGGAGCGTGCCGTCTACCGCGAATGCCCCCAGATGGATGATCGTGCCTGCCCCATCGTCGAAGTCGTGCCGGACGGCACCGAGTTGTGCTCGTATGGGCGGGTGCCCAACAACCCCGAATGGTTTGTGATTGATCTGAACGCAGGCGGCGTCTACCGCGATCTGGTCTACATCCACGAAAGCGTGGTGGCAGCCAAGAACCCTACGCCGACCCCGACCATCACCCTGACTCCGCGCCCAACCATTACACCGCTGCCTACGCTCAGCCCAACGCCGAGTCCCAGCCCGGCTCCCACCGAGCCGCCCACCCTCACTCCCACGATCGACCCGGCCCAGCCCACGCTCACGCCTACGCCGGTCACGCCGTCTCCAACGATTTCACCTACGCCGACCGCGCCTCGCATTATCATTTAACGGGCAGCGACAATTCAGGGTATACTTAGTACATCATGAAATTCAATAGTGCCTGCGCCAGGGCGGGAAGACAGATCACGCCCATATTTGTGGTGGACGCGCGTTATGCTCGAAAAAAGCGCCTCGTTCGTTGATGAACCCAATCATGTGCTTGCAATCATCAATCCGGCTTCTGGCACCAAGCGCGGTGTGGAAGTTATTGAGCGCCTGCGCGAGATCAAGCCTCCCCAAATCACGCTGCACGTCACTACGCCTGACTTCGATTTTGCGCGCGCGATTGCCGAAGGGGTTAAGCTTGGCGCGGACCGTATCCTGCTTGCAGGCGGCGATGGCACATTGATGCAGGGGGTTTCGGGGGCGCGGCAAGTGCTGGGCGATCACGTACTGCCGTTTTCATGGGTGCCCACCGGCACAGGCAACGTTGTCTCTGGTTTTTTGGGGCTGCCACATCGGCTCGATCCGGCGCTGAAGCTGGCACTCGGTCCCGGCAAAATCCGGCGTATCGATCTGGCAAAGGTGGGGGATAGATGCTCGGTACTGCGCGTATCAACCGGCTTTGAAGCCGAGACAGCCTTCAATGTCACGCGCGAGGATAAAGATCGGTTAGGAATCCTGGCTTATGGCATCTCCGGCTTGAAATCGCTGAGCCAGACCAGGCCGGTCGAATACCTGATCTCGCTGGACGGTCAGCGCCCGCTGCGCATCGAAGGCATCATGGCCTTCATTACCTCAACCGGGGCGCTCACCTGGATCAATGGGCTGTCCGTCATTAACGAGGCCATTCAACCCGACGACGGCCTGCTCTATGCCGGCGTACTGCGTCCGCTTAATCCGGGGCGCGTATTTGACAGTGTCACCAAGATGGTCACTGGCGGTGGCATTCCCCCCGAAGCAGTCACCTATTTCACGGCGCGCAAACGTATCGTGATCGACTGCCGAACACCGCAGCCCACCCAAATCGATGGCGATCCGCTCGGCACCACCCCGCTGATCGCGGACCTCATGCCCGGTGCTCTGCCGATCGTCGTCCCGCGCGAGCACCGCAGCGGGATAAGCTACCGCGAGTGGTTGTCTCAGGAAAACCCGTTCAACCCGGCAGGCTCGTCCAGTTAGGCCGCGAGGAGTCTGTGCTTCACTCATTTTCCGCTTGCGGCAGCCAGAATCCAAATGTGCTGCCCTCACCCGGCACGCTGCTCACAAACACCTCGCCGCCATGCTTCTCGATCACGACCTTGACGACGCTCAGTCCCAGCCCGCTCCCCTCAATCCGCTGGGTCTGCGGAGAGCGCACCCGGTAGTAGGGATCCCATAAATGCTCCAGGTGTTTCGCCTCGATGCCTATCCCGTGATCGATCACCCGCACCCGCACTCGATCCCCATCTTGATCCGCGCACACCTGGACAATTCCGCCATTGGGCGAATATTTGATTGCGTTGCTGATCAGGTTGCCCATCACACCCATCAGCCGCGATTGGTCGGCCCACACCGGAGATAAGGTTTGCTCAAACTCGCATTGCAGCGTCACTCCGCTGTGCTGAGCGTATCCTTCCATATCGCGCACACTGTGCTGAATGATGTCATTCAGATTGGTTGTTGTGCAGTTCAGTTCACCATCGTTACCCAGCCAGGCAATATCGAGCACCTGGTTGATCATGGTGATCGCAGCCGCCAGCCGACTCTGCGCGCGCTCCAGGAACTCGTTCCGTTTCGCAGTAGGAAGTTCCTCGACATTGGCCAGGTCGATCAGACTCTTGGCTGCCGAAATCGGTCCTTTGACATTGTGGATCATGTCGCGGATGTCGCCGGTTTTGCCGAGCTGCTTGAGGAAACTGTCCTCTCCGCCACTGGCAGTTTCGGGCGCCTTGGCAGCACGGATGATGAGGATCGGAACAATCGACTGATCCGACAGAACAACCTGGCCCGCTGCCAGTGCCGCACCATCGACTACCTGTTCTGCCAGGGGCAACAGCGCATCCCTTTGAGCATGCGCGCCGAGAACGTCCTGCAAACCCCGCCCTAAAAAAGCGGAGTCAACCCCATCCAGTACACGCTCGGCTGCTGAATTCATCAGGCAGATCTGGCCCCCTTCATCACACCCGATGACAGCCTGGCCTACCCCCTGGCTCAGTATCTCGAGCGCCTGTTGCCCTACCACTCGATCTATCATGCCTCTTCCCCCATCAACAGACCCGGCAAATCCCGCAATGCATAGGCGACCCGCGTGCCGTACCACGTCAGCAAATCGCCCTCGATCTGGAAGATACGCCCCGACCGTGCCGCTGGAACATCCCACTGCTGCACCAGCGCCATTTCTGCTTCGCCAAAACCATACGGCGTATCTGGAAGCAATATCACCTCAGGCTGAGCGTCGATGATCTGTTGCTCGGAGACTTCGCGGTAGCGCTCACCTTCAGCGATCGCCTGCTCTGCGAATACATCTACCCCACCACAAACACGCAGCACGTCCTGCGCATAGCCGGGCACGCCAAAAGTCTTCCACGGATTGCGACCCAACGGCACAAAAACCCGCGAGGGTATCCGCGCACTGGCTGCCCCCTGTGCATAATCGTACGCGCGCTCAATCTCGCGCACACGCGGCACCATGACCGCATGATCAAACACATCCATCAGGTTCCACAACACGTTCAGTGCGTCGAAAACTGTGCGCGGACCGATAATCCAGACCGGTATCCCGGCAGCGCGCAGCGCTTCGGCATCCTCTGGGCGGTGATCGTCGGCATCCATCAGCACCAGGTCAGGATTCAGCGCCGCCACGCGAGCAATATCGGGCAGCATGGCCCGGCCCACTCGTGCCAATTCGTGCAAGCGCCCTGATGGGCGAATGCAATCGTCGCTGATGCCCACCAGCCGGCCCCCCAGGTCCAGGTCGAACAATGCTTCAGTCAGGCAGGGAACCAGTGACACTACACGCTGCGGCACATCATCAACCGGCGCAGCCTGCATATTGACCGAATAGGCCCGGCCCTCTTCTGGCTGATCCATTGACCAATACGCCTCGCTGAACCAACACCTACAGCAGCCGGATGGCTTGTTCGCGTTCCGGCCCCACGCTGATCAGGCTCACCGGCACTCCGGCCAACGCTTCGATTCGCCCGATATACTGGCGCGCATTCTCCGGCAGGTCTTCCAGGCGGCGCGCGCCTGAAATATCCGACTTCCAGCCTGGCAGCGTCTCATATACCGGTGTCACCTGCCCGGCCAGGCGAGTATCGATCGGGAATGTATCCAACCGTACCCCGTCTTTTTCATACGCTACCGCGATCTTCAATTCGTCAAAGATGCTCAGCACATCCAGCTTGGTGATCACCAGCTCGGTGATGCCGTTGATGCGCACCGCAAAGCGCAGCGCTGCGCCGTCCAACCAGCCGCACCGCCGCGGGCGACCCGTCGTTGTCCCAAATTCAGCGCCACTTTCGCGCATCCGGTCACCGGAAGAATCGAACAGTTCGGTGGGGAAAGGACCGTTGCCCACCCGCGTGCAGTACGCTTTGACGACGCCTACCACGCGGTCGATGTAGTGTGGCCCAAATCCTAATCCGGTCAATGCACCACCCACCGTCGCCGAAGAACTGGTGACAAAAGGATAGTGTCCCTGGTCGATGTCGAGCAGGGTGCCCTGTGCGCCTTCGCACAAGACGCGGCTGCCTGCCTCCAACTGCTGATGGAGCCGGGTCGTCACATCGCCGACATAAGGGGCCAGGCGTTCTGCCGCCGCGCGATATGGCTCAGACACTTGCGACACATCCACTGGCGGCAACTCATAGACCCCCGTCAGCACAGCGTTGGCGCGCTCTACGGATGCGCGAATGCTCTGTGCAAACTGCGCCGGATCGGCCAGTTCGCCGACCAGCACGCCGCTGCGCGCTGCCTTGTCCATATAGGCCGGCCCGATTCCGCGCTGGGTCGTGCCAATCGAGTCTTTGCCCAATGCCCGCTCCGAAGCGCCATCGAGCGCCAGATGGCCAGGGGTGATGATGTGCGCCCGCGCGCTGATGAACAGGCGGTCCGGCGAGACATCGATCCCCTGTGCGGCCAGCATCTCCAACTCTTCGACCAACCGCACCGGGTTGATCACCATACCGCTGCCCAGCAGGCAGATCACATGAGGATACACGATCCCGGAAGGTACCAGATGCAGCTTGAAGGTACGCTCCCCCACGATGACGGTGTGGCCGGCATTGTCGCCCCCGGCATAGCGCGCCATCACATCAGACTCACGCGCCAGCCAATCAGCTACTCGCCCTTTACCTTCATCGCCCCACTGAGCACCCACCAGGACTGTGACCGGCATGGTCCCTCCTCACTCATCAGCGTCTTGCGCGAATCCGCTTTCATCCGGGGCAATTTGCTGCCCCAACAACACGGTGACCGCTGGCCTGCCCCACACCTCGACTTCACCCTGTGGCCCCAGGGCCAACGCGGCGCCGTGGCCCAAACCAAGGCCAAAATGGTCCGCGTGTGTCTGGACCCAGCCTCGCAGCACTTCGGCCTGATCGGATGTGTAGGCGGGTAAAATCAACGCGCGTTCTACCCAGTGAAACCCCGGTATCAGGCGATCCGGCTGGACCGCGAACGCACCAAGCAGCGCAGCCGCCTCGCCGCAGGCATAAACCGTTGCGCCACGCATGAAAGCATCCTCAACCGCCTGCAGCACCACGCCCACCAGGGCTTCGCGCAGCGTATCCACACGCGGCCCACCGCCCAGGACAATGATTCCGGCCTCGCCAAGCTCGCGTGAGATCTCGTCCTCTTCCTCGGTGAGAATGTCTATCAGGTACCCCGTGCGTGCGCCCAGGTCGCGCAACGATTCCATGTGCTGGTCAGCCGTCTCGATGTCGCTAGCCGCCCAGATATAAGCCATTGGCCCCTGTGAGATGGTGCGATTCAACATCGCGGCTTCCAGCGCAGTCACCGATTGATCGTCCGCTGCCAGGCCGCCAGCCAGGACCAGCCAGCCTCGGCCCATCCGCCGCCGGAAAAAATTTGTTGAAGACATCTCATTCCACCACAAATAGGCCGCGCTCATGGCAGCACATAAGAGGCTACCGCTGCCGTCATTAGCCGGACGGCCAATGGGATAGCCGCGGTGTCGTCGAAATCAAAACGCGGGTGATGGTGCGGCGCATCAAGTCCGCGCGCCGGGTCCGCCGAGCCAACCAGGAAAAACACTCCCGGCACAGCATCCAGGAAATAGGACACGTCCTCCGAAACCATCATGCGGAAATCATCCAACAGGGTGATCTCCGGGGCGACCGCCTGGAAAATCGGGCGCAGCCGCGCGGCCACCTCCGGCGAATTGATCACCGGCCTGGTCAATGCGCGAACCTCGACCTCCGCCTGGCAGCCCATGGCCTCGGCTATTCCCACCGCAATTGCCTTCAACCGCTCAACCGCATGATCGCGCACTGCTGTATCGTAAGTGCGAATCGTGCCGCGCATCGTTGCTGTGGGAGGGATCACGTTATACGAATCGCCCGCCTTGATTTCGGTGATGGAGATCACCAGTTCATCGGACGGATCGACGTTCCGGCTGACAATGCTCTGGAGCGCCGTCACGATATGAGCCGCGGCCAGGATCGGATCGCGTGCTTCCTGTGGGATAGCCCCATGCCCTCCCTTGCCGATAACGCGAATCAGAATGTCATTGGCCGCCGCCATCAACGGGCCGCCATTGGCCACCACCATGCCCACCGGCATCTCGTTCCACAGGTGCAGCCCCAGGGTGACATCGGCCACAGGCGCACCGAGTACCCCATCCCGGATCATTGCCTCCGCACCCATACCGATTTCCTCTGCCGGCTGAAACACGAACTTCACGCGCCCGGTCATATGCGCACGCTGCGCACTGAGCACTTCGGCAACGGCCAGCGCGATGGTGGTATGACCATCATGTCCGCAAGCGTGCATCTTGCCTGGCGTCTCAGATGCGTAAGCAGCCTGGGTTTCCTCGTGGATGGGCAGCGCGTCCATGTCGGCACGGACCAGGACCGTTGGCCCATCATGTTCGCCTTCGAGCACCCCGACAACACCCGTCCGCCCCACCCCGGTCTGCACTTCCAGCCCAAGTTCAGCCAGGCGGGCCGCAACAATGCCCGCCGTCCTGACTTCCTCAAACGCCAGTTCAGGATGTCGGTGCAGATCGCGCCGCAGCGCGACCCACTCGGCAGCGTGCTGCTGGATATACGCCTCGACCTGTGCCTGCAAACTTGTCACCGCCGGTTTGCCTTTCGCCTGACTCTCACTTTGAACACCACGCACTTATCCCAGGTTGAATACCCGGAAAAGCTCGGTGTAACGCACACCGTCGTTCACGAACTCCGCGTCCACATTCTCGCGCTGACGGCGCTCCATCGCTTCCATATCGGCGATCTGACTCTTGTGCTCACGCAAGGCACGAATCTTGGTCGCCAGGAAATCGGTCACATCAACCCTGGCATTAGGATCGCGCGTGCCGCACAGGTAAACCTGTTTCACCTTGTGCGGAGCCAGCCCTTCATCCCGGTAAAGTTCCGGGAAAGTCAGGTGATCGCGCGCCGAGGGAAAGACCGCATCCAGCGCGGCATCGCCAATCGCGCGATGGTCCGGGTGGTTGATATAGTGTGAGCCGTACCAGCGCGCCGTTGGATCGTTGGTGACCAAGATGTCGGGCTGTTTGAGCCGAATCAGGCGCGTGATCTGGCGGCGCAGTTCCAGCGTGGGCTGGAGTTCACCATCAGGGTATCGCAGGAAAATCACGTCGTGCACGCCCAACTGGGCTGCAGCAGCGCGCTCTTCGACTTCGCGGATCGCGCTCAACTGCTCGGAAGTCATGGTCAGATCGCTTGAACCTTTATCACCGCTAGTCGCCAGCACAAAGGTAATGGTTTTGCCTTCGGCAGCCCATTTGGCGAACGTCCCTCCGCAGAAAAATTCCGGGTCATCGGGGTGAGCAAAAACCCCCATCACGCGCTCAACAGTAGCCTTGCCATTCGAATCACTCATAGTCCGATGTTGTCCTCAAGTCCTGACGATTTGATCCCCACACATGAAATATGACTGCTGATGCCTTCCTGGAAGCAGCGCTACGACGCATCGCCCCGGTTATGATCCGTGCCGCCCTGCGCCGGGCCACTTCGCTGACCGCGAGGCCGCCGCCGACCACGTCGTGACCGCCCCTGGCGATGTTCGCCCGGTTCGCGTTCGTGCGAGTCACGCTGGTGCCCCTGATGCGGAACATCTACCCTTGTTGGCCTGACGATATCCTCATCTTCGTCGAGATCAAGCACGCCCTCGTCGACCATATCCGCCAGCGGTTCTTCTTCTTGTGCATCATCCTCTGCTCCGCCCTGCCGGCCACAATCACACGGGCCATCGCCATGTTTACTACAACCAGCTTCGGCCTTCGCTTTGAGGGCTTCGAATTCTTCCAGCGGGATGATGTCTTCGCGCGCAACGATGTACTGTGTTTCTTCAACCAGCACCGTGACCGCGTCCTGCAGCGGATGCACGTCAATTACTTTGCCCTCACCATGAGGAGTCCCAATGCGTTTGTTGCGTTTGGGGAGCAGTTTACGCGCTTCGACATACTGCTCGTACTCATAGATCAGGCAGCAGCGTAGCCGACCGCACATGCCCGTGATTTCTGACGGATTGAGCGAGATTCCCTGGGCCTTGGCCATCTTGATAGAAATCGGGCTGAAATCAGTCAGGAAGCGGCTGCAGCATGTCTGAACGCCGCACGCTCCCATGCCACCAATAAGCTTGGCGACATCGCGCGGGCCGATCTGGCGCAGCTCTACTTTTGCCTTGTGGCTGCGCTGCAAAGCGGCGCGCAATCGTGTAGTATTCAGCTTATCTTCGGCACTGAACAAAATGGTCAGCAGTGTGCCATCAAAATTGTACTGGGCCGCCACAAACTTGGCGTCCTCGTGACCACCCAGTTCTTTGGCCTTCTGCTGGCACGCCCTGAGCGCATCAGCCTCACGAGCCTTCCACAACTTCTGACTCATCATATCGGTCGGCGTGGCCTTGCGCAGGATGGGCTTGTAGTCACGCTGCTCATCGTCCTGATCTTCGGGCAGCATGTTCATCACCTGCCCCAGTTGTCGCCCGCGTGTTGTTTCCACAATCACAAAGTCGCCCACCATCAAGTCTGGCAGGTGATCGCAGGCGAAATGATACAGTTTGCCGATTTCATAAAACCGCACGCCCGCGATCATGCGGACGCCGGCAGAATCTGCCTGAATGGTCATGGTTTTCCTTCCGTGAAGTATGGCCCCATCATGACCGCCAACCTCACCCGGTCTGGATACGAACACTACCAACTATAGAAGATGCGCAAAGGCTTTGCAACCGCCCATTCTACCGCCGGGGACGCCGTGCCAACAGGGGGAATCAAAAACCTGCCCCCCTGCCGTGCTGTTAGATTCCGGTTAGCCCAACCTGTTGTACAAAACCCGCCGTTCGGTGTATGCTGATGCCACACAGCGCTCAAATACGTTGGGCGCGCGAGGAATTTGGTTCAATACTGTCATTGCTGAGCTGCTGCTATTGGCAGATGATGGTCGGTGGGTCATTCCGACCCTGAGGGAGCGTTACCGATGGTCAAACACCGTGCGCTGCGGCAAATGCTGTCAGTCAGCGTATTGCTCTTTGTCGCTCTGACAGCTTCGGCATGTTATAAGGATGCGGGGGAAAACGTTCAGCCCACCTCAAACAGGGTTGATCTCCAGGATTTGCAGCCTACCACACCGCCACCCAGCCCGACTCCGACGGATGTGATCCCGCCAGACTCGCTGATCACCCCTTCGATCACGCTGAAACCCACTATCACGCCCGCCGAGCTTCAGCCGACACAGCCGGTTGCCCTTCCCACAGTTGCTCCCAGTTCAACGGCCCAACAGCCAGCCGGACTGGCCACACCTACACCGTTGATCACCAGCCAGCCGGCTGGACTGGCGATCACGACGCCCGGTATGAGTGATGCGCAGCCTTCGCCTACACCCATGCCCACACTCGATCCGACGTATCAGCCCACGCCCACACCGCTGCCGCCAGAAGCCAACCCGTGCCTGTATATCATTCAACCCAACGATACGCTCTACTCGATTGCGCGTGAGAAAGAAGTCACCCTGGCCGACCTGATTGCGGCCAATACCGCAGTGCTTCCCAGCGGCGAATACACCATCTTACAGCTCGGTATGCAGCTAACTATTCCCGGCTGTGTATTTGGTCCGGCAGCCACACCCGGCACCGGCACAACCGTACCGGCCACACCTGGTGTCCAGCCGCAGCCCACAACTCCCGGCGGCATTCCCACCCAACACATTGTGCAGGCAGGCGAGACAATCTTCTCGATCGGACGCAAATACAATGTCGATCCCAACCAGATCATCGCCCTGAACAATCTTGCGAACCCGAACCTGATCAAACCGGGAGATGTGCTGCTGCTACCTCAACCGCAGTAATCGTTTTTCTGCCCCACTCCCAAAATCGTGCCGGGCCATGCTGCATCATGCGACATGGCCCGGCGTTATGTTTGCTAATTTCGAGAGCAGGCGACTATCCGTACTTGTTTTTAAGCAGGTCAAGCAGCGAACTGGCGTCCACTGCATCTTTGCGGCCCATCAGTGAAATGCCACCAAGAAAACCGCTCTTGGACTGGCGATCTTCCAGATCGACCGACATTCCATCAAATGCATCACCGGGTAGCTTGCGGATCATCTCAGCTTCGTCGTCATCCAGTGCAAAACCTTTGAGCGCTTCATCGGGTTGCGCCAACAGCTTGGCGCGGAAATCCGGGTCCGAAATCGCCTGCGTAATCAGCTTGATCAGGTCTTCACGAGCCATCGCTTTGTTTCTCCTTGATAAACCATTCCAGCCAGAAATCGATGATGTGCTATCATAAGGCGTATGAGTTCTTGCCTGCGATCGATCGGAAATGCCCACTTCACCTGCCTGCCCGATCCACCGCCGGCCACAATGTCGATCATATAGTAGTTGTCGGATTTCCCACAAATCACCCGACGCCGATGCAAGCCACCGGACCCACCATGCGCCTTCTGATCACCAGCCTGGTTACGCTCGTCCTTGCCGCGCTGTTTTCGGTCTGCCCGCCAGTCTTTTCAGATTCCCCGTTTCCGGATACCTCATCTGTCTTGGGGCCTGCCACGCCTTTTGCTCCCTGCATCGACGACCCCTCAACCTGCAGCCTGCCCGCAGCCACATCCGACCGGGCGTATGGCACGACTACCCTGCGTAACCCGGCAGCGGGTCAGGCGCTGCAGAGCGCTTCAGACGATCCTCTGGCGGGTTTCTCACGCCGCCCCCTAGCCCACTTCATCATTCCAGAGGGCGGTTTGTTTCTGGACGAAAATTATGAAGGGCGGCATTATGGGGTAGATTACGCCAACCCGGATGATTATCTGGATGGCCTCGCCACCTTGATCTACCCCATCGGTCCTGGCTATGTGACCGCGCGATCAGATTGCTGGCAGTGCTTCGTGCACGGCGATGCTGAGGGGCGTGTCCAGGGACGCATGCCCTGGAACAACTTTGGCTTTGGCAGCTTTGTGCTGGTCGAAACACCCGTGACCCCGTGTGTCTCCATCTACACCATGTATGCGCATTTGCAGCGCGATTGGGTGAGCCTCGGCGACTATGTGACCCCAGATACCCCAATTGGCCTGGTGGGCAGTACCGGCTTTTCACAAGAAATCCACCTGCACCTCGAAGTACGCTACGGTGCCCCGGCGCGCTTCTGGACCGCCGCCTTCAGCCAATGGGCCAACCTGGACCGGTGGATGGCCACCCTCTTCGCCAACCCGGCGCTGCTCGTCTTTCCGCAAAACCACCCCGCCATGCTCACCGCCCTGACCGAATGGGTCGCCCGCCAGCCACGCGCCCCCGACCTGCCCTGAGCCGGTAGGGGAGCCTGGTTTGCCGCCGGGCGCTTGTTCATGCCCTGAATTCTGCTACGGCGCAAACTGTGCTATGCTCAAATGAGATGGCGCATCCCGTCATGCGACGGGTGCTCGCAAGCAGAGGAGGCGCTCGTGGCCGGAACGCATTTTTTGCGCAACGTGTCGTTATTCGCCGATCTGTCTAACGCGGAGCTTGAGCCGCTCGCCGAACGTTTGGTCACCCGCCGCTTTCGCGCTGGCGAGCAAATCCTCACCCAGGGCAGCCCGGGCAATAGCCTGTACATCGTCAAATCCGGCCTGGTTGCCATCATCGTGACCAATACCGATGGCAGTATCCATACGGTCGCAGAAATGGGACCCGGGCAGGTTTTTGGCGAGTTCGCCTTACTCGATGGCTTGCCTCGCTCAGCAGGCGCAGTCGCCCGTGAGCGCAGCGAGGTATTGATTCTGGGGCGATCCGACTTTTTTCTGGTCCTGGAAAAACACCCCACCATCGCCATCGCGCTGCTGGTATTGATCAGTCGCCGCCTGCGCTTCACCATGCAGCGCACCGAGGACGAACTGCCGCCCACATCGCCGGAGACGGCCCTGGCCCAGATGCTTTGCCGCCTGGCCGACCGGTACGGACGGCTTGAGGATGGGCTGATCCGCCTTCCCTTGCGATTGACGGGAGGTGAAATCGCAGGAATGTTAGGCCAGCCTCGCAGCCTGACCGAAAAAGCATTGGACTCCCTGCGCGAAGACGGCTTGCTCGATCTGCGCGGACTTCAGTTGACCATTCTCGATCTGACACGGCTGCGTGCCCGATGCACCCATGCAGATCACCCCTGACCGGCCCTGGCTGTCTTCCCCGGCACCCCGTACCACTCAGAGGCTCACAGCATTGAGTCCGCCTCACGATCCGGCTTGGCTCGCTTTTGCACAAAGGAATAGAATGGGTTGGCTAACTGCTCCGGATTGATGTGGCCTGCCTCAAGTGCCGGACGATTGGCTGTCTCAAAATCCTGGTGCATCCGCTCGATCATGTCCAGCTGGTTTTTTGAAGGTTCCAGCGAAAACAACGCGATGAGGGTTGTATACGCGCCCGGCACAAAACAGAGCCACTGCCCATTTTCCATCTCAGTATTTCGCATCCCGGCGCGAAAGATTTCCGCTGCTGCCGATCGGTAACTGCTCAGCATCGGCACAATCAATTCCGCATCGACCGCGAAATCTCCCAGGGTCTCAATCGGCATTCCGGTCTTGTTCTCGTAGACGCTCATCCCCACCGCTTTGGCCGTCAAGCGCTTCTTGATCAACAGGGTATCCTCCGACCCATCCAGCGCATCGCGCCAGGTAGAAGGATCGGCCTCTGCGATCAACTGAGCCACCGTCATGATCTGCCGCTGATAACGATCGTACAACTTATGAAACTGGGTGCGATTGATCTCACCACGCGCAAACTCCTGCACCAGGCGGTTCATTTTCTGGTACACCTGCGCAATGAACGCCTGACCCTGCTGCACGCTGGCAGGCAAAGCATCGGCACCCTCTTTAGGTGTTTTCGGTAAATCCCCCATCAGCCCGCTCCTCAATGGCTTGCACAACGATCGTCCGACTAGCGGCATGATCTGCGCACACGACTCTGGCAAAGACAGATTGTACCCCGCCTGATTGGTAAGCCCACACCAGACTATCTGTATTATAGACGAAGTCTGCATTCAAGGTGAATGTTTGCCCAATCGTCCTCCACGGTCCGGCGGGTGTTTGCCCATCCCCAGATGCCCTGCTCCCCTTTCCGCGCTGGTAGACAGGGACCTCGCCCCTATGGTAGACTACTCGTAGCAGGCGCGATCTGTGTGCGCGAAGCGGAGTTGTCTACCAGCGTGCGGGAGGTAACGGGGTGCAATGACCACTCATGGGGATGCCATTCGAATTGTGTGCATCGAAGATGAGCAGGAAATGATCGAACTGGTCAAGCTCATTTTGAGCCGCCGGGGATATGAAGTTTTCGGCGCACAAGGGGGACGCGTCGGTCTGGAGCTCATCAAAGCCGTCAAACCTAACCTGGTCCTGCTCGACCTGATGATGCCTGAAATGGACGGCTGGGAAGTGTTCCAGAACATGAAAAATGATGAGGCGATGAAAAATATCCCCGTGATTGTAGTAACAGCCAAAGCCCAAAATATCGACAAAGTGCTGGGCCTGCACATTGCCAAGGTAGACGACTACATTACCAAGCCTTTTGGCCCATCCGAGCTGCTCTCAAGTGTGCTGCGCGTACTGCAAGAAGCAGGTTTCGAGGTCGAAGAAGCGTCCTGAAGCACTGGCTCCATCATTTTTCGGCCCGGCCTGCATACACGGCTGACATCAGGGGCACCATGCCCCTGATTTATTGGCGACCCATCCCCGCTGTCATTTCCGCTTTTGTCGCTTTCCGGTAAAATATGCGCTGCGTAGATTCTGCAGAGCAGAGGTGCGGCACCGGCCATGTGCTCTGCTGCTGGGGACCCAAAGGACGGTATCATGCACACTTCACTGGATGCACTGCTTGCATCGGGTCAACCCATCGTAGCCGACGGGGCTATGGGGACGATGCTGTTCTCTCTCGGCCTCCAACGCGGTGAATCGCCGGAACGGTGGAACATTGAACGCCCGGATGCAGTACGCACGGTCTACCGCGCTTATATCGAAGCGGGATCGCAGATCATCCTGACGAACACCTTTGGCGGTAACCGCCTGCGGCTGGCAATGCATCACCTTGAAGACCGTGTCACCGAGATTAACCAGGCCGCCGCCCAGGCTGCCCGGCTCGAAGCAGATGCCGCCGCTCACCCGGTAGTCGTAGCGGGATCGATGGGCCCCACTGGCCACATGCTCGCCCCGATGGGCACGCTCGAATTCGATGAGGCGGCGAGCATCTTCGAAGAGCAGGCCCGCGCGCTGATTGCAGGCGGAGTCGACGTTTTGTGGATTGAAACCATGTCCGACCTGGAGGAAATCCGGGCGGCGATAGAAGGCGCGCGGCGAGTCGATCCTTCCTTTCCACTGACAGCGACCCTGACCTTTGATACCAAAGGCCGTACCATGATGGGCACCACGCCCGAACAGGCGCTCAACACTCTGAGCCAGTGGGGCGTGATTGCGCTCGGTGCGAACTGTGGCAACGGCCCCGACGAGCTTGAAACTGCCGTGCGTCGGATGCGCGAAGCAGGCGCAGCGCTGCCGCTCATCGCCAAGGCTAACGCCGGGTTACCTCACATGCAGGGGGATACGCCGATTTATGACGCCACGCCCGACGTGATGGCAGCCTACGCGCTGCGCGTCGCCGACCTGGGCGCGCGCATCATTGGCGCGTGTTGTGGCAGCACACCCGACCACATCCGCGCCATCAGTCAAGCCTTGCGAGCAGGTCGTCAATAAGCCCTACGCGGCTCCCTGGCCACACCGATACCTGTCATGGTCTGTCAGGGATGCTGAAGTATGCTACACTAGGAAACATTGTGTAATACTGCGTTCATAAGATGGCTTTCAAGGGGGCCTTATGCACAGCCTTATCCATCCAGGGCAGCATTGTCCGCTCCGTATTGTATTCCGCCTGACACTTGCCAGCATAATAATGCTGTTCGCTCTGGGCTTGAGTCCGGCGCGTCCGGCGGCAGCTTATCAAGGCGGCAACCTGCTGCAGAATCCAGGGTTCGAAGGCAGCTATATCGCGATCAATGGGGATTCCACTCTGCGCGTAGCCTCCAACTGGCAGCCCTGGAGCCTGCCGCAAGGTGCATCCAGCGCCATCAACCAGCGCCCCGAATATAAGCCTGCTCCAGCCAACCGCATTCGTTCCGGGCAGGCAGCCCAGGAATATAATACCTTTTATGCCACACACACCGGCGGGCTTTATCAGCGCGTGACGGTCGCTGCCGGAACCCAGCTTCAGTTCAGTGCGTTCATTTACGTCTGGTCGTCGGCCACGTTTGCCAACCCCGACAAAAGCGAAGACCCCAACAAAGTGATTGTCCGCGTTGGGATTGATCCAACCGGGGGCACCGATGGCACCAGTTCCGCCATCGTCTGGTCGCCCGACACCGAATATTACGATCAATGGCGGCAGGTAGCGGTCACTGCCACCGCGGCGAGCAGTGCGGTGACCGTCTTTATCCGCACCGCGCCCCAGGATGCCATCGGGGTGAATACGGTATATGTCGATGATGCCGCGCTGGTACCGCTCAGCCAGGCCCAGCCAACCGCCACCTTTATCCCCACCGTTCCCGCCATCCCAACCAACCCGCCGCCGCCGAGTTTCACCCCCGCAGTGACAGCGGTGATCGGTGTGCCCACCCAGGAAGGCACGATTACGCCGCTGCCGACTTCTCTGGTGCCCACCTCCACGCCGCTGCCGATTGCGACGGCTGCGCCCACCCTGCCCTCAGGCTTCGATACATCCTTCCTCTACACGGTCCGCGCAGGGGATACGGTATCTGGCATCGCGCAGCGCTACGGCAGCACCATCGCTGCCATCGTCAGCGCCAATGCATTAACCAACCCTGGCTTGATTCGTATCGGGCAGGTATTGATCATTCCGGTCAACTCAACGACGAACCGCCCGGCCACATTTACGCCTGTTCCCACCCAACCGGGGTCGAGCGGCCCGGTTACGCCAGGAGTCGGCACCTATACTGTGCGCGCCGGGGATACTCTGTTTGCCATTGCCGCACGTTTCAACACCACCGTTAGTGTCATCGCGCAGCTTAACAATATCCTGAATCCCAACCTGATCTTTCCCGGCCAGGTGCTCAACGTCCCCGGTGGCCAGAGCGGCCCTGTGCCCACGCCAGCCCCGAATGTGCCGACGGCGGTTCCACCTACGGCGGTACCTCAGCCGACTCAGCATGTGGTCCAGGCGGGCGAGAACCTGTTCCGCATTAGCCTGCGCTATGGAGTCACTCTGGATGCCCTCGCACGCGCCAACGGGCTGTACAACTGGAACCTGATCTTCCCCGGTCAGGTGTTGGTGATCCCGCGATGAGCCAGTGGCGTAGCGTGCGCAATACACGCACCGGGGAGATTGTCGTTCAGCGGGCGCGATGGTGCCAGGGATGGTGGTGCCATTTCCGCGGCCTGATGCTGCGTCGCTCGCTGCCAGCGGATGAAGGCTTGCTGTTCGTCTATCGCCGCTCCAGCATCGCAGAGACCGCGATCCACATGCTATTTGTGTTTTTTGCGATTGCGGTGGTCTGGCTTGACGCCGAGGGAAACGTGGTCGATGCAAAGCTGGCGAAGCCGTGGCGACCTATGTATGCCCCGGCAAAACCGGCGCGTTACATCATCGAAGCGCCCCCCGCCCTTTTGGAGCGTGTGCAGGTAGGCGACCGGCTGACTTTTGACGAACCCGCCTAGCGCGCCAGTTCCTGTAACAGCCGTTTTCAGCCGTCGGCAGGCACCGTCTGCAGGCGGCTGATTTGTTTTCTGGCCAGATTGCCAATCAGAGTGAATGGGCCAGCGGCAGCGATATGCGAACCGTTGTTCCCTTGCCTTCCTCACTCTCCAATGTGATCGTGCCGCTATAACGTTCCACCAGCGTGTGCACAGTCGACAGGCCGATTCCGGTACCGTTGATCTGTGCGGCCTTAACGTTGCGCGCGCGGAAGAACTCGTTGAAGATGTTAGGCAGCTCGTCGGCAGGTATCCCTATGCCGGTATCTGAGATGACCACTTCCGCCGTCTGGTGCGTGACCGTATAGACGATCTTGACCTGTCCCCCTTCCGGCGTGTATTTGATGGCGTTGTTAACCAGGTTGCCAAAAATAATAGCCAGTCCCACATCTCCCGCCATCACCCAACCCGGCTGCGAATCCAGTTGGCAGGTCATGTTCAGGTTCTTAGCCTCCACCGAAGGCCGTTCGCGCTCTATGATCTGCTGCAGCGCGCTGCGCACACTGGCACGCTCCAACGGCGCATGTGAGATGCTGGCCTCCTGGCTGGAAGCCAGGGTCAGCAGATCGTCGATCAGAGTACGCAGACCATCGAGCCGACTCGACACTCGTTTGAGAATAGCCGCCTGCTGCTCGTTAAACTCGCCTGCGTAACCCATCTCGATGTTTCGCATCAGCGACAATCCAGCAGCCAGCGGCGCACGCAACTCATGGGTTGCCACACGCACAAACATTGTCCGCGCCTCATAGAGCTGCCGAATCCGCTGCTCGCGCTGGCGCAAAAGCTGAGCTTTCCGCGTGACCAGCTCCGATAGCACGATCAGGGTTGTGCCGAAGAAAACCAACTCCGAGGCGATAAAAGTCGTGTTTTTGTAGAGCCCACCGTCGATGCCTAACTGCGGAATCCTTACATGCGGCAGCGTGCCCGCACGCTCAAGCCAGGCCAACCCACCCACCATCATCACAGCCAGAACTGTCAGGCTGCGCGTTTGCCAGGGCAGAAGAATCAATCCCGACAGTGCGGCGTGAATGGCAAAATAGATGATGGTCGGACTGGTGATGCCGCCCGTAAGATGCACCAGGGTGATCATCGCGCCCCAGTCAAGGATGATCTGCCCCCAGGCCAGTTGGCGAATGCGCTCCGATGCGGTATCGGGATGGCGGCACAGAGCATAGAGGATGGCATTATAGGCGAGGACGACCGCAGCCAACACCATGAGCGGGCCGGTCTTAAGATCAACCGCCAACCCCCACCGGACGATGCCCGTCGCAGCCAGAATACCCAACCCGGCTACCCATCTCAAGCGGATCAGAAGTTGAGTATTCTGGCGTAGCTCATCATTTGTCGGGCGCAACCCGCGTTCGCGCTTGGCGGTCGTGAGGGAGGATTGCGTCACCGTTGCCATGTTATTGAGGCTTTAACAGCCTGGCAACTTCGGCGAGTAACTTGGCCGGATCGATCGGTTTGTCGATGAAGGCTTCCACCGGCAGGTAGTCATCATCGGGTGCAAATCTCAGCGGTGTGGTTTGGTGCACCGCTGTCACCATCACAATCGGGATTTTGGCGTGTGCAGGGTTGGCATCCGGCCCATGCAGTTTCTGCGCCATCTGGAAACCCGCTGTATGTGTATCCATCATCACATCAAGGATGATCAGGTCAGGTTTCACCTCGTCGATGGCCGTCCAGCCTTCCGCCTGGGTATGGGCTGCCGTCACCTTGTATCCGGCGCTCTCCAACGGCATTCGCAGCGCCAACACCACGTCGGGATCATCATCAATAATCAGAATCTTCTGAACCATTGCAGGTTTCTCTCCTGATTTCAGTCAAAACAGCCTCTATCACGCCGGGCAACGCGCGTTCCACTGCCGGGCTAAGCGGGCAGTCCCATTCCATCGACTCAGGCTGGACCCCAAAGATCACCAATCCCGGGGGCAAGCAGCCCAACGCCTCCGCCAGTTGAAGGGCGCTACCCAGATCGCTCTGGTGCAGCGACAGCGGTGCAGACTGTGCCACAACCTGAAAGTCGCCCCATGTCAGGCGGCGAAGTGTACCGGGTTGCGCATCTATCAACACCGCGTCCACGCAGATCACCCGGCGATACTGGCTGATAACCGGGATCAACCCCAGTCCATCCGTGCCACCGTCAATGATCGTCACGCCTGGAGGCAAGTTCTCCCTGCCGCGCAGGCTCTCCACCACGCGAACGCCAAGCGCATCATCGCCCAGGAGCACATTACCTACTCCCAGGATCAGTGTATCACACGATGCCGCGCCCTGAGTCATGGAATCTCGATTCATCCCTGGGCGAGGCAGGGCTTCACAAACCGGCGCGCCCCGCCTCTACCCCCTTCCAGACACAATTACGCGTTCACAAACTGTACGTTCAGGAAATGAGTCGAGCACGAAATGCACGGATCGTAAGCCCGCACCAGCATTTCCATCCGGTGTGTGATCGTCGCTTCGCTCTCATTAAGCAGGGCCGGAATCATCGCCCGCATATCCCGATCGATGTTCCCCAGGTTCTGTCCCGTCGGAATAATGCAGTTGGCTTCCTGCACCACGCCATGCTCATCGATCTGGTATTCATGGAACAGCGTGCCGCGCGGCACGTCGCATCCACCCACGCCACGCGCGCCAGGGCTGAATGTGACCGGCGCAGGCGGTTCAAGGGTTACACCGCGCGCGAGCAGCGTATCCAGCAGTTGGATCGTGTCGTCCACACAGTGCACGATTTCGACCACCTGTGCAGCACTGTTCATGAAGGGATTGTAGCAGGGCGCTTCCAACCCCAGGTGCGCGGCAGCGGCTTTGGCTCGCTCACCAAGCTGCTGATGCTTGAGATTGAAACGAGCCAGCGCGCCAACCATGTAACTGTCGCGGCTGAACGCGCAGTGCTTGGCCGTCGAGTGTGGGACCAGCCGCTCATTCGTCACCTTGCGGTAGTCGCTGATCGGCAGACGATGCCCATCCGTTGTTGCAATCTGGCCATCGATGAAGCCGTATTCATCCGGCTGCACCAGTGCGACGTATTCGGTTTCGCGTTCAAAGTTCGGCCAGGGCAGCGTCCCAAACAACTCAACCGTTGCATCCACATCGGCAACCGCAGCGGCGAACCGTTCACGCATCGCGGCCAGTTCATCCATGGTCGGGAAGTGAGTGAATCCGCCAACGGTCATCGCGATGGGGTGTGTATGCCGCCCGACGATCATCTGGCACAGGTCGCCGGAAAGCTTCTTCATGCGTAGCGCCCGCAGCACTACTTCTGGATGGCTGCTCGCCAACGGGATGACACTGCCTACCCCCAGGAAGTCGGGCGCAATCAGCATGTAGGTGTGCAGGATATGGCTGTCCAACATCTCGCCATGAAACGCGAGCTTGCGCAGCAGCCGGGTTTGATCGCTCAACTGGACTTTCAGTGCAGTTTCCGTTGCGCGCAGACTGGCTGTCGCATGACCAATCGCGCAGATGCCGCAAATTCGGCTGGTGATGTGCGACGACTGGTGATAGGGCCGCCCGCGCAGCATCGCTTCAAAGAAGCGCGGAGTCTCCACGATATGCAGCTCACATTTTTCCAGCGTGCCATTCCGCACATCGACCACAATGTTGCCGTGTCCTTCAACACGGGTCACATGGTGTACATTGATCTTCAGGTTCTCAGGCATCGTCGTTACCTCTCCTGGGGCGCAGCGAACGTCGAGGTGGGGAGGGGCGCGTTATCAGGCGACGCCACGCTGGCCGTCAACGGCGCGTCACGGCCCATTTCCTGCATCTGGTAGAAATTGAACATGGTGAACCGCGCGTCGATTTCCGATTCGCTCAGGCCGTGGCCACGCAGAATTTCGCGCATCTGCTCAAAATTCGCTTCATCGGCCCAACCCCGGCAACCCTCGCAGCCGTCGCCATACGTCGGGCAGATGGCATTGCAGCCCGCCCGCGTGATCGGCCCCAGGCAGGGCTTGCCCATCTTGTTCAGGCAGGCGTTTTCGGCCAGTTTGCATTCAACGCACAACGGGTAATCGGGCAGGCGCGGCTTACGTCCTTGCAACACCTGCTGAACAATTCGCAGGAACTCGTGGCGATCGATTGGGCAACCGGGAATGACTGCATCCACCGTGATCACCGCCGAGATCGGGCGCGTCTCATAGCTGGAGTATGCGTTTTTCCCCTTTTCGCCGTAGACATAAGTCTGCACATTTTCGATCGGCCAGCGGTTTTTCATGCTGTTCACGCCGCCAAGATGCGCGCATGCGCCCAGCGCGACCACCAGGTCGGCCTGGGCGCGAATGTGATGCAACCGTTCTTCGTCGCTCTTGCGTGTGCACGAGCCTTCGATGAAGGCGATCTGGTAATCCTCACCGCGATCACTCATTGCTTCGCGGAACTGGACAATCTCAACAAGGTCAAGCAAACCCAGATGGGTTTGCAGCAGATCGACCACCGTTAGTTGGCAGCCTTCGCAACTGGTGAAGTCGAAGAAGGCGATTTTGGGCTTGGTAGACATTAGAGCGCCTCCTCAAAGGCCAGTGCTTCAGCATAGGTCCAGGCCGGACCGTCCTGGCAGCTATATCGATGGTTCACCTGGCAGTGACCGCACTTACCGACTGCACATTTCATCCGGCGCTCGAAGCTCATCCAGATTTGCTCGGCAGTCAGGCCCTTCCCCAAAAGTTCCATCACCACAAAGCGATACATCACGGGCGGACCAATGGTCACAGCCACCGTCTGGTAGGGGTTGATCTCGATATGCTCGAACAACCGCGTAATCACACCCACATGCCCCTTCCAGGTGTCATCTGGGCGATCTACCGTCACCAGGCACTCGACATCTTTCCGCTTTTGCCAGACCTCGCGGTCGTTGGCAAACAACAGTTCGGAAGGATTGCGCGCCCCGTAGAGGATGATCAGGCGGCCAAACTTGTCGCGATTGTCCAGCACTTCGTCGATCAAAGACAGGGCCGGAGCCAACCCTAAGCCGCCGGGTGCGATCAGCAAATCCTTACCGTGGAACTGCTCTACCGGGAAACCACGCCCGAAGGGGCCGCGTATCCCGATCTCGTCACCGGGCTTCAGTTGGTGAATCACACCGGTCAGGTCGCCAGCTTTGCGGATGCACAGCTTGAAAGTTTCGCCCGTGCGGCTTGGCGACGACATGATACTGATCGGCGCTTCACCCACACCGGGCACTGACACCATCACAAACTGGCCGGGCACGTGGCCGATATTCTGACCTCCAGGCAGCCGAATGGTAAACACCTTCTCCAGCTTCGTCTCGACCGTGATGGCCTCAATCGTAGCGATAGTCGGCAGATAGAGCGACGTATGGCCGTTGTATGCCTTGGGCGTTGTGGTCGTGGTGAGTTTGGTGGGAACATGCATTGTGTACATCAGGCTCTCTCCTCGCTCAGTCGCCCACTTCAAGTTGCATCTCTTCGTGCAGTGCGTTGAGCGTGCCGGGGATGGTAATGTTCACCAGGCACGCGCGCTCGCAACGCCCACAGCCGGTGCAGCCCAGCAGTCCATGCACCTGCATGATATATTTCCCTTTGCGCATCAGGCGATGGCGTACCCGCGAGGCTTTGCTCTCGCGGAAGTTATGCCCACCCGCCACCAGCGCAAACTCGTGAAGCTGGCACGAATCCCAGACGCGAGAGCGCGTACCCTCGGTCATGTTGATCGCCATCTCGTCCTGCACATCGAAGCAGAAGCAGGTCGGGCAGACATTCGTGCACGACCCACACGCCAGGCATCGATCACCCAGTTCTTCCCATATCCTGGCTCGATAGCCCAGTGTCAGCAGCGACGGCGTCTGGTCCTTGCTGATCTTCAGCCGGTGGCGGAAATTCGGCCATTTCGCCGAAAGCACCTGCCCCAGTTGATGAATCTCCTCTTTCTTCGCCAGGGGCACCGTCACATGATCGAGCAGCAGTTTTTCGCCGCGCGGCGTGGCTGCATCCACCATATAGAAATAGCCCATGTCGGTCATGTGGAGATCGTAAATCTGGGTGGGAGTCAGTGTGCCCATGTCCTTGCAGAACGACGCCTCATCGCAGGGGCGCAGGCATTCGATCCCGATAATATAGGTTTGTGCCCGGCGCTGCATGTAGTGTTCATCCTGAAAACCTTCCGAGAACACCTTATCATACAGCTGGATACCGTGCATGTCGCACGTATGCACGCCAAAGATCACCGTTGGCTCGATGCCTTGATAAACCGGCTGCATCTCCAGGCTGCGCTGGCCCTGTTCGTTCGTTTCGCTGTGGAAACTGAACAACGCTTCGCGCTGAGGCAAAAGATATTTTTTGGGTGGCAGTACGGTGGTTGTGTAGTCAAGTTGAAGCTGCGCGGGGTCTTTGATATCGTCAAAGGCATAACCGGTCTCGGTTCGCACAGGTCCAACAACCCGGAAACCGGCCTGCAATGCCTTGACAAACTCCGGCAACTTCTCCTTTGACAGTATGTAGAGACTCATAGAGGTTACTCCGCCAAGGTTCCGTTGCGTGACAACGAGTATGCAGTTGACGTGCCAAAACCGATGCTGCGACCTGATCCGCCGCATATCTCTTTAAGGTTAACAGGCGCTCGACTCATCCCAAAGTGGAGCATGACCGGGTTTATTGTGACGTAAATCACATTGCTTCACGCCGTGATCACGCCGCACCCGCCCGATATGGAACATCACCGAACAACGCACGAGAGGTTGGCTGACCAGCACAAGTTTTGTAAGATCACTCCACAGTGTTTACCGGTATTCAGGATGAGAAGCGATGCGTAAATCAGGATTCCTTGCAGTGATAGCCCTGCCGCTCCTGGTGGCGATGATCGGCGCGTTCGTTGCCCCACAACCGGAGTCTAGCCGCGCGGCCCAGGTCCCCGCGTTCACGCTGCAAACAGTTGCCACAGGGTTCACCCGTCCGATCTACGTCACGAGCGCTGGCGATGAGTCCGGGCGTTTGTTTGTCGTTGAACAGGGCGGCAAAATTAAGATCATTCAGGATGGAATCGTGCTCTCTGAACACTTCCTGGATGTATCGGGTTGGATCAGCGAAGCAGCGTTGACCAACAACTACACCGAGCGTGGGCTGTTGGGGCTGGCATTTGATCCCAGCTATGACTCAACCGGGGAGTTTTACATCAACTACACCGACCGACGCGGCCATTCGGTGGTGGCAAGGCTTTCAGTCTCGCCCGATGATCCCAACCGTGCTGATCCCAACAGTGCTGTCCAGATCCTCTACCTCACCCAGCCCTATGCCAATCACAATGGCGGACACATGGCTTTTGGGCCGGATGGCTACCTCTACATCTCGTTTGGCGATGGCGGTTCCGGGGGCGACCCGGACGGTAACGGTCAGAATCGTGGAACCCTACTCGGCGCGATTCTGCGGTTGGATGTGCGCGGGCAGGAACTCTATGCTATTCCGCCGGACAATCCCTTTGCCACCAGCGGTGAAGGCCGCCCCGAGATCTGGGCATGGGGACTCCGCAATGTCTGGCGGTTCAGCTTCGACCGCGCAAACGGCAACCTGTACATGGCCGACGTAGGGCAGAACCAGTGGGAAGAAATCAATGTGCAGCTAGCCGATAGCCCCGGCGGCGAGAACTATGGCTGGAATGCCTATGAGGCCAGTATGGTCTATTCCGGCAGTGCCCCTGCCTCGGATGTTGTGATGCCCGTGCTGCAATATGAGCACCGCAACGGCTGGTGTTCGGTCACCGGTGGCTACGTCTATCGGGGCGCGGCAATCCCGGCGCTGCAAGGCTACTATCTCTATGGAGATTGGTGCACAGGCACAATTTGGGCCGCCAACGCCGATGCCGCATTGAGCGGTGATGCGAATACATGGCAAACCACAATCGCGCTCGAATCCGGGCGGCAGATCAGCTCGTTCGGCGAAGACGATGCCGGAGAACTGTACCTGGTGGATTACAGCGGCGAGGTCCTGCGCTTCGCCCCGGCAGGTTAGCCGGTTGAACTTCAGCCTGGCCCCGATCTTCCCCAAAATGGAATAGATCGGGGCCAGATTGTTCTTTACCGCGCCACAACCCGGACCGGGTTCTCCAGAGTGCCGATTCCCTCAATCGTCACGCTCACCGTGTCGCCATCACTCAATGGGCTAACCCCCTCCGGCGTGCCGGTCAAAATGATATCGCCCGGCTCAAGAGTCATGACACGAGTGATGAAAGCGATCAAAACCCGCACGTCAAAGACCATCATCGAGGTGCGGCTGGTCTGACGTGTTTCCCCATTCACCTTGCAGCTAATGGCCAGATCAAACGGGTCCAGGGTCGTATTGATCCAGGGTCCGAGCGGACAGAACGTATCAAACCCCTTGGCGCGGCCCCATTGCCCATCCTTTTTCTGATAATCGCGCGCGCTGACATCATTCGCGCAGGTGTAACCCAGAACCACGCTGAGCGCATCGCTCTCGCTGACATGGCGCGCCCGCTTGCCGATCACGATGACCAGTTCCGCTTCATGATCGACACGCCCCGCATCGGCAGGAATCTCGATGGTATCCCCAGGGCCAATCAACGCGCTCGGCGGCTTGAGGAATAACATCGGCTCCGAGGGGACCTCCGCCGCGTGCTCGGCAGCGTGGGCTGCATAGTTACGCCCGACACAGACCAGTTTGCCAGGCTGTATGGGCGGCAGCAGCTTCACCCGGTCGGCCTGCCCGATGCGCTCGCCCATGCGGTAACTTTCGGGCGAAAACAGATCGCCCCGCAAGGCATACACCACACCATCAACCACCAATCCGGCGCGTGGGCCGTCTTCCCCGATATATCGTGTCACCAAAGCCATTGCTCACCTCGCATGATCATTTCAGTCTCAACAAAGCCTCACAGCCATCAATCTATAACGCAGATAACTCCCCCTGAACAAAAACTCCGGTCCGGGAATGAGGAACCCAGACCGGAGATGAGCACGTTCTAGAGTAACGGGATGTGTTCCCGTGTCACTCTCTTGCCGAGAAATGCCTATTCTTTCTCGACAGGCAGGCCAGCAGTGGTCCAGCCGCCAATGCCACCGGCCAAGTTGCGGACGTTGGTGTAACCCAGCGTGCGCAGAATGGTCGCCGCCATGTTGCCGCGATGCCCACCCTTGCAGTACACCACGATGTTCGCGTCTTTGGCCGCCGGCAGTTCACTCACATGGCTCATCAGCTCTTCCAGCGGCATCGACACCGCACCCGCAATGTAGCCATCCGACGCCCGCTCCGCAGGCGTGCGCACATCCACCAACATATCCGGCGCGTTCTCAATCAGCTCGACGTTCAGGTTCTCCGCCGTCACCGCACCCCAGCCATCCGGAATGCCCGACAGCCCGGCATCCACCGCCGCCAGCACGTCCGCATCCACCGCCGGAGCCGCACCGCGCACCGCTTCCACAACATCCGTCGTAACCGCGAATTCCTCGCCTTCCCACGCCTTGAACCCACCAGCCATGTTCCGCACATTGCTGTAGCCCAGGATCTGCAGCGACGTCATCGCAATTGACGACCGGAACCCAGACCCGCAGTACACCACGATCTCCGCATCCAGGTCCGGCAGCGCATCCAGGTTCTTCGCCAGGTCGCGCAACGGCAGGTTGAACGCCCCAGGTATGTGCCCCGCCGCATACTCATCCGGCTCGCGCACATCCACCAGCAGCAGATCCGGCTTGTCGATCAACTCCACCGACAGGTCCGTGACCGTTACATTCCCATACCCCGCCGGCAGCGCCGCATTGTACGCCTCCAGTGCCGCAACGACCGGGTCGGCCTGGGCAACCACAGGGGCGAACGGAATCGCCATCGGCAGCATCAAGGCCAACATCAATACCAGATACGCCAGCTTACGCATTCTTTGTCCTCCAACTCAACAGGTCAGTAAAGAAAGTTTGCCTACCCCAGGGGTAGAGGTTCGATCATTTCGATCATGTTGATCCGGCATTCATTTCTCCGGCATCACCTCATCAGATGCAGAGCCACCGGGAATCGTCGCAACATTCTGTGGCAATTCCCGGTGGCCTGGCGCAGCGCGCATCCTCACTCCCCCACACGCTGCGACTTGCTGCACATTTCCACCAGCGATCTAATCCTTCGTAATCACCCCGGTGGGGTTGAGATACGGTTGGAACTGGGCGAGATTGGTCGGAACTCCGGGCACCTGGTTGACAACCACTCCCTGATTGGCAGCCAGTTCTGCTGGTGTAACCTTGTCTGGCGTCAGGAAGATCGAGTCGTTCTCGTGGCACGAGAAGCAGCTCTCGGTCTGCGGCGTATTCCGCTGGATATTATGCGGCGTGGCCATCGCCCAGGTAGGCCGATTCAGGAACAAATCGAGCAAATTCTCGCCATACGCATCGAACGAATTGACATCGACCGGCACGTGACGCACTGTGACGTAGCGATAAGGTCGTTCCGCGCTGCGATTGACATTCCGCCCGATGTAGAACCCGATGAAGTGATCCTCAACTGAATAGTAAGGGATGTCGTCTTCAGTCCGGTCTACGTGGCAGTTGACGCAGTTGGTATAGGCGATGCTGTGACACACCTGGCACGACATGATTTCGGTACCGTGAATCTCGTGCTGAGTGATACCCGATCCCGCGCCAATCTGGTCGGCATGGCAGCTTTCGCAGGTCGGCTCCACCGGGGGATCGTAGCGATGTTCGGCCTCGCCGTAAGCGCCTTCGCCGTGCATCTCCGCGCCGGTATGGCAGTCTGTGCAGGCCAGCCGGGCCTGACGCAGGTGCACGTCGCCGGTATAGCCTTCGTTCAAACCATAGTATTCATTCTTCACCCGGCTGCCGTGGCAGGCGGTGCAGGTCTGGCCCATTGGCGGTTTGGCCAGGAAATCGTGACCCTTCAGCAGCCCACCGCCCACCGAGCCAGGCTGGCTCACATGGCAGTCGCCACAGGTTGCATGACAGCTATCACAGTGATAGGTCTGCATCTCTTCGAGCGCTTCCCAGTTTGCTTCACTGCTGCGCTCGTGCAGCACCGTGTCATATCCCGCCAGGGTGCTGTGCAGGCTGGTCGCCGCGTGCGGGGTGATATTCGGGTGGCAGGTGCCACACGTAGCTTCGGCTTCAACAGTCGGGTCCTTGACGAGGTTGGTATGTGCCGCCGTCATATCGCCAACAGCCTCGCCCCCATGACATGCCGTACAGTTGATGAAAGAATGAACATCCTGGGCATA
Source organism: Anaerolineae bacterium (assembly GCA_034429275.1). Lineage (GTDB taxonomy): Bacteria > Chloroflexota > Anaerolineae > Aggregatilineales > Aggregatilineaceae > DAOUFU01. The sequence goes on from DAOUFU010000053.1 coordinate 93,953, forward strand.
GAGCGCAGGATCGATGTACACTTTCTCCCACGCCTCCAACGGAGGCACCGATCCCCCTCAACCAGGGCCGGAGGATAGGCTCTCTCCGGCATCTTCCTCTTCTACGGCCAGCGCTTTGAGCACGTCCTGGTTGGTGTGACACGTCAAACACGCCTGGTCGGTAAATGCCACCATCGCCACCGCCTGCGCAGAAGTTGTAACTTCGGGTTCGGGCGTGGGCGGTAGATTGGCTGCTGTGCCAAGCGCGTCGGTGTTAACCACCAGTTCCGGGGCCGATTTATCTTGACCGCATCCAGCTAACAGCGCGCTCAAGAAGACTGCCCCTGTCCCCATAACAAAAAACCAGAGGCGTTTTTTCATCAAACCTCCGTCTGTATAGATCAATAGGCCAGATAATGAGTATCCTCACTATCGTCTCCAAGTCTAATTGAATATCCTGATGCTAGACACTATCATTTATCCGCTTTTCTTATGATGTTTAGCTATTTCGTGATACCGGAGAATTTGTTAAACCAGTCATCATCATCTGGTGTCGGAACAATTGGCGGCAGATGAGCGCGGCAGCGAGGTTGTACAGGGATGTTAGAACTGAGCGAATTGCAGGTTTTTTTGGTCGCAGCCGAAACCGAGAATTTCTCGGAAGCGGGGCGCATCTTGCAAATTTCGCAACCTGCAGTGACTGGACACATTCAAAACCTGGAACAGCACTTGAACGTGCGCCTGTTCGAGCGCTCTGGGCGAAATATTCGCCTGAACGAAGTCGGACAGGCGTTTGTGCCGGTGGTCCGCAACCTGCTCAAAGAGGCGCGCCGTGCCGAGGAATTCATCGCCGCTCATCAGGGAACAGTCAGCGGGCAGCTCACCATCGGGTGCAGCACTGCGTCCGGCAAATATATCCTGCCGAAGTTGATGGGGCGCTTTCTGGAACATTATCCCAATGTCCGCATCACCTGCCACATCGGGCCGCGAAGTGAGGCGCTGGATATGCTCAGTTCGGGCGAGATCGATCTGGCGATCAGCAGCCTGCGTCTCCCCCGGCGCACAATCGAGTACCGGCACTTTTCCGATGATGTCTTGATTCTGATCGCACCACCGGGCCATCCCTGGGCACAGCCAGGAACCTGCTTGAAACCTGGGGACCTGGTCGAATATCCGATCATCCTGCGCGAGGCCAGTGCTGGTACGACGATCACACTCAACCGCGAATTGTCCAGGGCCGAGTTGAGTGTAGAATTGCTGCAAACGCGGTTGATCCTGGCCAATACCGAGGCCATCGTGCAGGCCGTAGCCGAGAATATCGGCCCGGCGTTTGTTTCAAAGGTCGCGGCGCAGACGGCGCTCCGTCATGGGCTGGTAGTCGAAGTACCTGTCTGCGATATGCAGCTCGTTCAGCGGTTGTACATGGCGCGCAACACCGACTTTCATGAGTCCGAAGTGCAAACACGGTTCTGGGAATTTGCGTTTGCACCTGAAAATGATGCTTTGCGAAAGCTGCCCACGTGAGGACAAACCGTATGCCTTACTCGTCATTCTCCCGCTACCTGTTCCGTGCTCTTGCCGTTCTCGGTTTTGGCCTGATCGGGGCAGTCCTGGCTTCGGCTACTGCTCCCGCCCAGGCGACTCCCCCACTCCAATCGCCCGACAGCTGTGCTACCTGCCACCTGAACATCGTTTCCGCCTGGCAAGAGGGCCTGCATGCCCAGGCATACAGCGATCCCATCTTTCAGGAAGCCTGGAACAAGAAAGGGCAGGCGGTCGAATGCCTGGCCTGCCACACTACCGGCTTTGTCCCGCGTACAGGCGAATACAAAGCTGAAGGAGTGACCTGTGAAGCCTGCCACGGCATCCCAGCCGAAGGCCATCCGCCCGCGGCAGTCTCTACCGATCCGGGCGTCGAAACCTGCGCGACCTGCCATGCGACCACCTTCACCGAGTGGCAGCAGAGCAAACATGGTGAACAGCAGTTGGCCTGCACCACCTGTCATCAGGCTCACCCTCAACAACTACGCCTGGTGACGGAGGAAGAGCCAAACGCGCTGTGCCTCAACTGCCACACCGAAGAAGGGCGCGGTGATTTCACTCACCTGGTTCACACCCAGCAGGAATGCGCGGATTGCCACATGCATCGCATTGCACGCGAAGACCTGATCGCTCACATGGAAAGCGGCGCGCTCTTCCCCACCGGCCACACAGGAGAGGTGAAGACAGTCGCCTGTGTCTCGTGCCACGAGAATTTCAGCCTGACCAGCACTGGCGAAGCGGTCACCGAAGCCCAGCAGGAGCTATCGGAAACCGGTATGCTTGAGAACCGTCATCCGCTGCTGGCGGCCCAGGTGCGAATCAAAGAACTGGAAGCCGAGCGCGACACCGTCAAGGCCCAGGGCGCGAATACGTCGGCACTGCGCCTGGCCCAGGGAGTGATCCTCGGCCTTGCTGTAGGTGGAATTCTGGTCTTTCTCGTTACGCGGTTCCGGCGGCGAGCATCTTTCGCTGCGGATCATGATCACACTGGCGCATAACGGACGCAAATTCCTATGGCTGAAGAAAAATTCCTGACACGGCGCGAGTTTATCACTGCAATGGCCGTTCTGGGCGGCAGCGCTGCCGTCGCAGTGGCGCTCAGCGAAATACCCGCGCTGGAAGAACTGATCCAGCAAGAGCTGGCACTGGAACTCCCGGAAGTCGCACGCGAAGCGAGCCACCACCGCGGTGACAGCCAGTTCAAATGGGGCATGTTGATCGATCTGCGCAAGTGTATCGGCTGTCAGTATTGTGTCAAAGCCTGCCAGGCCGTGAACGATGTGCCGGACGACATGCGCTGGAACGTGTACCTGCCCGAAATCACCGAAACTGGCGCAACCTTCCACATGACGCGCCCCTGCCTGCACTGCCAGGATGCCCCGTGTGTCTCGGTGTGTCCGGTAGCGGCCACATTTGTCCGCGATGATGGCATCGTGATCATGGATTACGACCGCTGCATCGGCTGCCGCTACTGTCAAGTCGCCTGCCCCTATGGCGCGCGCTCGTTCAACTGGGAGCAGCGAACCGAGTCCAGCGGCTACCAGCCCGAATGGGGCAACGCCGAAATCGAGCGGCGTCCGCGCGGTGTAGCCGAAAAGTGTACCTTCTGCGTCCACCGCATTGATCGCGGCCTCGCGCAAGGACTGATGCCCGGCGTGGATCGCCCGGCAACGCCTGCCTGTGTGAATATCTGCCCGGTTGAGGCGCGCGTCTTCGGCAACCTCAACGATCCCGACAGCAAGATTTCTCGCCTGATCAAAGAACTGCCAACCTTCCGCTTGCGCGAGAATCTTGGCACTGAACCCAATGTTTATTATGTACCGCCGGAGGGAATGGCGCTATGACGACCATGATCGTGACACTGAGGCGTCAGGCTCAAACCTATCCCTGGTTCACTGCGTGGATGGCCTTTCTGGGCGTGCTGCTGGTGATCGGGTTGATATCGGGTATCCTCGTCCTGTGGAATGGGCTGGTCATCACCAACCTGACCAACACCGTCCCCTGGGGGTTGTGGATCACGGTGGACCTCTCGGCCATTGCGTTGGGCGCGGGTGCGTTTTCGCTCTCGACCATCGTTTACATCTTCCGCGCCAAATCGTTCGCACCCATCGCGCGAATCGCGGTATTCGTGGGCTTTGTGGGCTATACTTCGGCGATGTTGGCCCTGCTGATGGATATCGGTCGCCCGGATCGTTTCTGGCACCCGGTGATCTATTGGAACATCCACTCCGTGCTGTGGGAAATCACCATGTGCGTGATTTTCTACTCGATGGTGCTGGTGTTTGAAATGGGACCAGCCCTGCTGGAAAGTGACCTGGTGGTTCAGCGCCTGGGGTTCAGGCGTGCGCCGAAAATCGCCCATATCATGCACCGGTTCACGCCGGCGGTGTCCATCATCGGGCTTGGCCTCTCGCTGCTGCACCAGTCCTCACTGGGGGCGACGTATGGCGTGCTGGTCGCACGCCCCATCTGGTTCAAACCTTCACTGCCGGTGATGTTCATTCTCTCGGCAGTCGCCGGTGGCGCTACGGTGACTATCGGGATCACAGTGCTCTATGAGAACCTGATTCGCAAGCGTGTGATCAATACCCGCCTGCGTAACTCACTCGCCATGTTCGCCGGGCTGATGACCATCGCTTATCTGTACCTCAAACTGTGGGACTTCCTGGCCACGACTTACTACAGCCACCTGCCAGAACGTGTTAACGACACTGCCCTCCTCCGCAGTACCACGCCCTATGGAGTCACCTTCTGGTGGATCGAGATCGTGGTCGGCGCACTTGTCCCGGCACTTATCCTGCTCTCGCCGCGCCTGCGCCGTCAGGATGCGTGGATCTTCGTCGCAGCGGTGCTGGCAATATTGGGCATCGTCGCTAACCGGTGGAATGTCACACTGTCTGGCCTGATTGTGCCAATGGACTGGTCCCCCGGTTCTGCCGAACTATTTTCGGTGCACAAGTACTTCCCTTCACCGGTTGAATGGGGGGTTACGCTGGGCGTGGTGGGCTATGCCCTGGCCATGCTAACGCTAGGGCTGCGCTTCTTGCCCATTTTCCCTGACTCGTCTAACGAGCATCACTAGACGGCGCCAGGCAGCATTCTGGTTCTGAATCATATCGGGCGATCCACCAGAGATCGCCCGATTGCATTTGTTCGCCTGCTTGCTCATATCCCGCCAGCTCATCCAGGCCAGGACGGGGCCTGATCGAGCCATCGTACTACGGTCACAACCGCCTGCGCCGCGCGTTCTAATGTGGCCGGATCAAGGGTTTCCAGAGTATCCGTCTGTCGACGCCAGTTGGGAATCAACCCGGTCACCCGGTCATAGCCCATCAGCGCCACCGCCCGCAGATGATGATCGCTCAGTACCGCCAGCTCATCTACCGAAAGCATCGGCTTGCCCATCAAACCAAGATCGGGGCGGGCATCGGCCACTTCGGCCATAACCTTCACGGCATCTGGATGCGGGTGATAGTAGGCATAAGGGCTGATTCCGTGCCGGGTACCCCAACACAACTCCCCCTTGCCCACGCTGCTCACCACCACCCAAAGCGCATCCTTCCATTCCGCTCCATACTGTGCTGCCAGCCGTTCAGCACCAGAGGCCACCGCCGTCGCTGCCCCGGTGAACACCAGAACCACTTCAGTCGATTCGAGCGGCGCTGCCTTCAAAACTTCGGCCAGGCCCAACAGCACTGCTACTCCCGACGCGTTGCTATTGGCCCCTTGCACAATCGGACCCTGTTCATCAATCACCGACAGCGCCGCGCCGCCAAACGTTGACAGACCGATTAACCCGCGCAGCGTGCGCCAGCGCTGATTGCGCCCGGAGAGCAGCGTCAACACGCCACCTGTCAGCGCCAACGCTGTGATCGCACCCAGCGTGCGCGGCAAAAAACGAACGATGCGCTCATCAGCAGTCAGCCGATGGACGCCGGAATCCCGGTGCGCGACCAGCACAACACGTCGCCTGGGCGCTTTACGCGAGGGAATTCGCACGATCACGTTTTCCGATTCTCCACGCGGCAGCCAGGTTTCCCATAACGCCGCCCGGTGAAGGAATGCATCGCGCGATAGCACGCTCAACCCGATCGAGAACAAGCCGGAGATCAGTTTCCGCCGTGTGCCATGCCGCGCTTTGCGCTGAATACCGGCCAGCAGGCTGATCCCGGCGAGGGCGGCTAGCGGCGCAATTCGGTAACGGAGTCCGTCGATGCTGCGAAACGGCTGGTTGATGATTTCCCAAGCCGGGCCGATCTGCCGGATCACTCGGTGAATGTAGGCCGCTGCCTCACGCTCAGCCTGGCTGTTGGGGTGACGTGGACCAATAGCTACGCTCAGTCGGCGCACATGCTCTAGCAATGTTGCTGCCTGCAGGGCATCAGGAACCTTGAACGCGGTCATGTGTCCTCTTCTTTACGCGACTCCGACACGCCCTCATCGACCCAATAGCGTCATAGTGCCAAGTATGCCGCATCTCTCCGAAAAAGGCACATCCCGGTTTGCTCTCCGCGGCGATGGCGTGGGAACTTTTCGATTACGGCCCACGTCTTTATGTCAGACAGGCAGTTGAACTGTGATAATCGTGGGAGGTTAACCATGAAAAAACTGCTGACAGTTCTTGTGTTGCTGGTGATCATGATGAACGCTGCGGTTCCGGTGTGGGCCGCCTCGCAGAACGAGGTCACCCTGTTCCCGCTGTTGCAGCGCGCGGGAGACAATGTCGTGATCGAGCTGCACCGGGTCAATGTGGAAATTGATAACCAGGTCGCGATCACCCGGATCGAGCAGGTCTTCGCCAACGACAGCAGCCGCGTCGCCGAAGGAACTTACATCTTCCCGCTGCCCATTGGTGCGGCAGTGTCCAACCTGGTCATGTGGGTCGATGGTAAGCCCGTCGAAGCCAAAATCCTCGATGCAGACGAGGCCCGCGATATCTACGATGAGATTGTGAGGCGGATGCGCGACCCTGCCCTGCTCGAATACGTCGGCATGGGCGCGATTCAGGCCAGCGTCTTCCCCATTCAACCCTTCTCCGAAGTCAAGATCGAGATCGAATACAGCCAGCTGCTCCAGGTCGAAAACGGGCTGGTGCACTATGAATATCCGTTGCGTACCGATCAGTTCACGCGCCGCCCGGTCGAATCGATGAGCATCAACGTCAGCGTGATCTCAAACGATCCGATCAGTACCATCTATTCGCCCACGCACCGGATCGCCGTTTCACGCGATGGAGATTACCGCTTCCGCGCAGGCTATGAAGAATCCTACGTCCGCCCAGAAGACAGCTTCAGCCTGTTTTACGGCCTGATGAGTGATGAAATCAGCGTCAATCTGCTGACCTACCGCGAGAGCGCGCGTGAAGATGGCTTCTTCACCCTGATGATCACTCCGCCGTTTGAGATCGAGGAACGGCGCGCGATCCCAAAAGATGTGATTGTGGTGCTCGACCAGTCCGGCTCGATGCACGGCGAAAAATGGGAGCAGGCGCGCGAGGCTGTCAAATACGTGCTCGACAACCTGCACGAGCGCGACCGCTTCAACGTGATTGCCTTCAGCACCGGTTACCGCGTCTTTGCTAACGATCTGCTGCCTGCTTCGCAGGCGCGCGAAGCCCGGCGTTGGATCGAGGGCCTGGAAGCATTGGGCGGGACTGACATCAATCTGGCGCTCACCGAGGCGCTGAAGATGGCCGATCCCGATCGCGCGGCAGTGATCTTGTTCCTGACCGACGGGCTGGCCACCGAGGGCGTGGTCGATACCGATGAAATTCTCGACAACGTCCGGCGCATCGCGCCCGATAACGCTCGTATCTTCACCTTTGGCGTTGGCGACGACGTGGATACCTTCCTGCTCGACCAGCTTCACCAGTCCTTCCGCGGCGCAGGGAGTTATGTCCGCCCTCACGAGCGCATCGATGAAGAAGTGAGCGCACTCTATAACAAGATCAGCGCGCCCGTCCTGACCAACATTGAGCTGGATTTCGACGGCGTTATAGTCGAGGATATATATCCCTCCGCGCCACTACCCGACTTGTTCGCCGGGAGCCAGCTAATCGTGGTCGGTCGCTACCGCGACTCCGGTCGTGCAACCATCACGCTCGGTGGCGAACTCGATGGAAAGTGGCAGGAATTCCGCTATCGCGTGGAATTCTCGGAATACGCCGGGGGACAAAAGTTTATCCCGCGCCTGTGGGCCACGCGTAAGATCGGTGCGCTGCTCAATGCCATCCGGCTACACGGCGAAGACCCAGAGCTGGTGGATAGCATTGTCCGGCTGAGCATCCGCTATGGCATCATTACGCCCTACACCTCGTTCCTGATCACCGAGGACGACATCTTCACCCAGACCGGGCGTGAAGAAGCCCAGGGCTTGTTCCAGGCTGAGACAGGCCAGGCATTCGGGGCGGTTTCCGGTGAGGGTGCCGTGCAGGCTGCAGAGTCCATGGCCGACATGGCCGGTGCCAACGCGCCCATGATGGCGCCCACGATGATGCCACGCACGGATGCGGAAAAAGATCAGAACAGCATGAGCGCGCCGGGTGCCGCCTCCAACGAACAGGTCATGCGCTATGTCGGGGATCGCACCTTCGTCTGGCGCAACGAAACCTGGATCGATACGCTCTATGATGCCGATACCATGCGGCCCGAAGTCATTGTCTTCCTGAGTGATGAATATTTCGAGCTGCTTGATCTCGACCCGCAAATCGGCGAGTTCCTGGCCCTGGGCGAGCACGTGCTGTTCGTCTGGGAAGGTCAGGCATACGAAGTCGTGCCCGAATAGCGCCAGGCATTGGCATTCCGGCGATGTGTTCTGGGTGGTGGATCGCAGAGGGTCCACCACCCTTTTCTGCACCTGCGCGTATGCCGTCTGGCATTCCGCAACCTGCCAAACGGAGCTTGTGAGCCTTATCCGGAGAGTTACAATAAAAGATGTAGGCGGGATGCGCAGCCGAGATCATCTCGCCCGGACCTATAACTTCTCTTTTTGCGTTCTTCGTTGGAAAAGGACTTTGGGAATGCTCCGCACGATACTTCTCTACCTCTCAGAGGCACAGTGGGCCAAGAACCTCGTACAAGGAATCGGACCGATCCGGCGTACTGCGCATCGCTTTGTGGCGGGCGATACCCTGGCGGAAGCAATCGAAGTATGCCGCCGGTTGAACGACAATGGCTTAGTAGTGACTCTTGATCACCTGGGTGAAAGTGTACACGACGAAGCAGGTGCGCAGGCTGCTGTAGAGGCGTATCTGGCGATGCTTGACGCCATAGCAACACATGGTGTCCGGGCAACAGCCTCGCTCAAATTAACCCAGCTTGGCCTCGACATCCGCGAAGACCTGTGTATTGCCAATCTGCGGCGCATTCTGACCAGGGCGCGCGAGACTGGCAACCATGTCACGATCGATATGGAGAGCACAGCGCATACCGATGCCACGCTGCGCATTTTCCGCCTGCTCAGGCAAGAATTCAACAATCTTGGCACGGTGATCCAGGCGTATCTCTACCGAAGCGCAGATGACATGCGAGCCTTGGCCGCCGAAGGTGCATTCGTGCGGCTATGCAAGGGTGCATACAAAGAACCGGCTGATCGCGCGTTCCCCGATAAATCGGACGTGGATGCCAATTACGTCGCCCTGATCGAACAGTTCCTGACGCCCGAAGCCATCGCAAAGGGGGCGTTTTTGGGCATCGCCACTCACGATGAAGCAATGATCCAGGCGGCCATTCAGTATGTCCGTGCAAACCAGATTCCCCAAAATCACTTTGAGTTTCAGATGCTCTACGGCATCCGACCCCGGCTGCAGCAGCAACTCCGCGATGAGGGTTATACCGTGCGCATCTATCTCGGCTATGGCACGGAGTGGTATCCGTTCTTCATGCGCCGGCTGGCCGAACGACCGGCCAATTTGTGGTTCGTCTTGAGCAACCTTTTCCGCCGTTGACGTTTGACCTCCACCTGCCCCGGCGCACCAAGTGTCGCAAGTACGCGCAATTCGTTGACGCCGGGCAGGTTGTTGTTTATCATCGGCCCGAATTTGCCCGTGTTGCAGCTGATGAGGGTTTTCTACCGTGCCGTTCCAAATTGAAAGCGTTCACCTCGGCGAAATCAAGGTCATTGTGCCAGATGTCTTCGGTGACCACCGCGGCTTTTTTATGGAGTCCTACCGCAAGGACTCGTTCACCGACCTGGGCATTCCCTATGAGTTTGTGCAGGACAATCATTCGCGCTCGCTGAAGGGCGTCGTCCGGGGGCTGCATTTTCAGTGGGAACCGGCGATGGCCAAGCTCATGAGCGTTACGGTGGGAGCGGTCTTCCTGGTGGCCGTCGATATCCGGCTGGGTTCGCCCACGCTCGGCCAGTGGTTCGGCCTGGAGGTGTCCGCCGAGAACAAGCGTCAGGTCTTCGCGCCGCCTGGTTTCGCGCGGGGATTTTGCGTGCTCTCCGAAGTCGCCGAGCTTCAATACAAGTGCACCGCCATCTACAACCCACCCTGTGAGGGAAGCATTCGGTGGAACGACCCACAAATCGGCATCAATTGGCCTGTGACCGAGCCTACTTTGTCCAAAAAAGACGCCGAAGCACCACTGCTTGCGGATTGGCTGAAAACCGACGCCGCTCGCGCGCTGGCCTATCGTTGACGCCGCGGAGGATGTCATGACTCTGCCAGGACGTGCCACTCCCGATGGCACCGCTGCCTATGCAGCGCGCTTCGAAAATCGTCTCTCTGCTCACCATTTTCGTTCAACCGTCGATGGGCACCAGATCGCATCGATCGGGTTGGGGACGTATCCGGGCGAAGCTGACGACTCCACCGACGCCAGCTATCAGGCCGTCGTCGAGCAGATGATCGCGCTGGGCTGCAACCACATCGATACGGCGATCAATGCCCGTTATCAGCGCAGCGAACGCGCCATTGGCCGGGCGCTCGCCAACCTGGTGGCTCGTGGCGACATCCAGCGCGAGATGATCATTATCGCCACCAAGGGCGGCTTTGTGCCCTTCGATGGCGAACGCCCCTCCGATCCACGTCACTGGGTCTACGAGCGTTATATCGCTTCGGGTATGGCACACGCCAACGATTTCGCCGCCAGCTACCAACACTGCCTCGCGCCCGACTTTCTAGACGCTATGATCGCACTCAGCCGGCAGAATCTGGGTGTGGATACTATCGATATCTACTACCTGCACACGCCCGAAACCCAACAGATCAGCAATACACATGCCACCTTCCGGCACCGGATGCTTGATGCCTTCGAGACCCTCGAAGACGCTGTCTTGCGTGGGCACATTGGCGCATACGGGGTTTCGACCTGGACGGCGTTCCGTACCCCACCGACCGCGCCCGATTATCTTTCGCTCACCGAACTGGTCGGATTAGCCTATGAGGTTGCAGGGGACGAAAATCATTTCCGTTACGTGCAGATGCCCTACAACCTGGTGATGACCGAGGCTTTCGCGCTGGAAAATCAGCAGTTTGGCGAACAGTTCTCTAGCGCTATTGAGACCGCGGATTCGCTGGGACTGACGGTGACGGTCAGCGCCACGCTCAAACAGGGCACGCTGGCCAGTCCGTTTATGGCCGATCTAAGCGAGTACTTCCCCGGCACAAGCACCGATGCTCAGCGTGCCATCCAGTTCGCCCGCTCCACGCCAGGTGTGACCAGCGCCCTCGTCGGGATGAGCCGTATCGAACACCTGAACGAAAACCTGGCAATCGCCGCACTGGACCCGGTTGATCCCGATATCATTCGCCAGATGTTTTCCCGCGATTGATCTGGCCCAGAATGCAAAACCAGGGCGGGTCGTTCAGTGACCCGCCCTGGCTCTGAATCGCAGGTGTGATCTGACTCGCCTATTCCTGCTGCATCAGCAGTTTCATATATTGAGCGCGCTCGAAGCCGAACACATCACTCACATTCTGCTGGCTGAGCTTACCCCTGAAATCGGCCAGTGAATCATAGCCCTTCTCGCTCATCCAGCTCTGGAGTTCCATCAGCATGGTGGAGATGTAGGGCAGCCCGTTCTGTAGCAGCGCCGCCGCAGTCTGCACCACCGACGCGCCCGCCAGCAGAGCTTTCACCACGTCGCGTCCAGAGTGCACACCGGTATTGAGCGCCAGGTCCATCCCGGTGCGCCCATAGAGCAGCGCCACCCATCGCAGCGGGACTTTGATCTCGGCGGGAGTGCTGTACGTCATATCGTTCACCAGACGCTCAGCGTCCACATCGATGTCGGGCTGCAAGAAGCGGTTGAACAGAATGACAGCCTTCGCCCCACGCTTTTCGATTTCCTTCACCACGTGGGGGGTCGAGGTGTAATAGGGACTGAGCTTGACCGCTACCGGGATCGGGACTTCGTTGCATACGGCTTCGACGATATCAAACAACCGCTGCTCCAGTTCGGTTCCAGGCACCGCTGGATCAGCCGCAACGACATAGTAGTTAATTTCGAGGCCGGCCACCCCGGTCTCGGCCAGTTGCCTGGCGTAGCTGGTCCACGAGCCAGGCGAGACGGCGTTGAGACTGGCAAAGATCGGAATCTGCACCGCGCGCCGGGTCTTTTCCACCCACATCAGGTGTTCACGCGGTCCACCCGACTCCATCGGTGGGTAAAAACTCGACTGGATTTCGGGCGAAATATATGCTGCCCGCTCCATAAAATCCTGCATGGTCATTTGGTCGTGTTGAATCTGTTCTTCAAACAACGAGCGAATTACCAGCCCGCCCGCGCCAATCTGTTCCGCCTTCTTCACCTTGTCAACGTGATTGGAGATCGAGCTGGCGGCCACGATCACCGGGTTTTTCAGTTGGACACCCATGTAGGTAGTCGAGAGATCAGTCATGGTCGCTCCCTTAATAAGCTTCATTCCATGCAAGGCAATGTTACTATAACCCGCTTATCCGCGCCTTAGCAGTGACAAAAACTAGATGTCCCGGTGACGTTAGGCACGAGTCCCATCCGCATCCCCCATCTGTCCGATGAAAATGGGCAGAGTGTCACCGGGTAGTTTGACAAACGCCGATTGGTTTATTATACTCTTCAGCAATGGACACCCCCTCCCCCTATGGGGCGGGCCGGAGCGCAGGCAGGATTACCTATGAACGAACAGGCTCGCATAGATGCCATCCACCGGCTGAAAAGCATCGCCGGGCACGTCAACGGTATCATTCGAATGCTGGAAGAGGACCGGTACTGCATCGACGTGATCAAACAAGTGCAGGCCATCCAGAACGCGCTGGACCGTGTGAGCGAAGGAATTCTGGACTCCCACTTGCGCTCGTGTGTTACCAGCGTCATGCAAGAGGGTGATATGGCAGAACGCGAGCGCGTGATGAGCGAAATCGCCGAAGTCTTCCGCCATACGCATACCAGCCGGGGCTGATGCCCCTACCCGATCATCTACCTATCGTCTGGTTCATCAACATGGAGACTCCAATGCAGACCAAAACCTTCACCGTTCCGAATATCTCGTGTGGTCACTGCGTGATGGCCATTCAGAACGAAGTGCGCGACCTGGCGGGTGTGAGCCGGGTCCAGGCCGACAAAGATACGCGTGTGGTCACTGTGGAATGGGACGCCCCCGCCACCTGGGAACAAATCAAGGCCGCCCTGACCGCCATCAATTACCCACCCGCCGAAAGCTGATCCCGGCCCACCAACCGCCGGAGAAAAAGGCTTCTCATGACTTAAAATACGCTGTCACTGCCGGTCACCGGCATGGACTGTGTAAACTGCGCCTCCAACATCGAGCGCACGGTGCGTAAAATGGAGGGCGTCCGCCAAGCCGATGTCAACTTCGCGAGCGAGCGTTTGACCCTGGTCTACGATGACTCGCTGCTGAGCACTGGCGATATCATCGCTCGGGTGCGCAAGACCGGCTATGATGTGCCGCAGCAAACCGTCGATCTCGCCATCACCGGCATGGACTGTGTCAACTGCGCCGCCAATGTCGAGCGTTCGCTGCGCAAAGTTGAAGGCGTTCTGGATGCCAACGTGAACTTTGCCTCAGAGCACGCCACCGTCACGCTGGCGGCTGGCGTCCCACGCGAGGCCCTGGTAGCTGCCGTAGAGAAGGCTGGCTACGGAGTCGTTCAGGCCGCCGATGAAGACACGCTCGAAGATGCCGAGCAGATCGCGCGCGAAACCGAGCTGCGTCGCACGCGCAATCGCCTGATCTGGGGTGCGATCTTCACGATCCCCTTGTTCATCATGAGCATGTCGCGCGATTTTCATCTGCTGGGCATGTGGGCGCACGAGGGATGGGTCAACATCCTGTTCTGGGCGCTCGCCACTCCGGTCCAGTTCTGGGTAGGCGGAAAATTCTACACCAGCGGATATAAATCCCTGCGAACCGGCGCGGCCAATATGGACGTACTGATCGCGTTGGGTTCTAGCGCCGCTTACTTCTACAGCATCCCTGTCGCGCAGGGATTGCTTAGCGGCCACGCCTATTTCGAGACATCTGCCTCCATCATCACGCTAATCACCACTGGCACCTATCTCGAAACGGTAGCCAAAGGGCGCACCAGCACAGCCATCCGAAAATTGATGGACCTGCGCGCCAGGACTGCGCGTATCGTGCGCGATGGGGTAGAACTGGATGTGCCGGTCGAGCAGGTGCGCATTGGGGATGTTGTCCTGGTGCGTCCCGGCGAAAAAATCCCGGTAGATGGCGTGGTTCTCGACGGTCACAGCGCAGTGGACGAGAGCATGATCACCGGCGAAAGCCTGCCTGTCGAGAAAGCCGCCGGAGATACAGTGATCGGTGCGACTCTGAACAAGCTAGGCATGCTGCGCGTCGAAGCGCAGCGCGTAGGCCGCGAAACCGCCCTGGCCCAGATCATCCGTCTGGTCGAGCAGGCCCAGGGCAGCAAAGCGCCTATTCAGCGGCTGGCCGACCGGGTATCTGCTGTATTTGTCCCTGTCGTGGTTGCGGTGGCGCTGCTCACTTTTGCCATCTGGTTCGCAGCCACTGGCGAATTCACCCCCTCATTCGTACGCATGATCGCCGTGCTGGTGATCGCGTGCCCATGTGCCATGGGCCTGGCGACTCCGACGGCCATCATGGTGGGCATGGGCAAAGGGGCCGAGAACGGTATCCTGTTCAAGAACAGCGAATCGCTCGAACGAGCGCACAAGCTGACCGCCATCGTGCTTGACAAAACGGGCACGCTGACTCGCGGTGAGCCGGATGTCACCGATGTGATCGTGAGCAGCGCGGCATCGCCGGATGAAAACCGCCTGCTGGCGTTGGCTGCCAGCGCCGAACGGGCCAGCGAGCATCCTTTGGGCGCGGCCATCGTGCGCGCCGCCCAGGAACGCGCACTGGCTCTCAGTCAGCCGCAGCACTTCGAGGCGATTGCGGGCCAGGGCATCCGTGCCACCATCGACAATCATCACGTACTGGTCGGCAACCTGGCCCTCATGCAGGGTCAGCAGGTCTACCTGAACGGCCTGGAAATTGTCGCTGAACGCCTGCAGCGCGAGGCAAAAACCGCCATGTGGCTGGCCGTAGATGGCCAGGCCAGTGGCGTGATCGCCGTCGCAGATACGCTCAAAGAACACTCTGCCGACGCTGTAAAGCACCTGCGCGAGCAGGGGATCGCCGTCATCATGATGACAGGAGACAATCAGGCCACTGCCGAAGCGATTGCCCGGCAGACCGGGATCGACCGCGTTTTTGCCGAAGTCAAGCCCGGCGACAAAGCCAACTATGTCAAAAAGCTGCAAGACGAAGGATATGTCGTGGGCATGGTAGGCGACGGCATCAACGATGCGCCGGCGCTGGCCCAGGCCGATGTGGGTATCGCAATCGGTACCGGGACAGATGTCGCCATGGAGACTGCTGATGTGACGCTGATCGGCGGTGATGTGCGCGGTGTGGCCCGTGCGATTACACTCAGCCGGCGCACGGTGCGCACCATCAAGCAGAATCTGTTCTGGGCCTTCGGTTACAACGTGCTGTTGATTCCGGTAGCGGCAGGTGTGCTGGCTCCCTTCGCCTGGGCACCGGAGCTTCTGCGGCACCTGCACCCCATCCTGGCAGCATTTGCCATGGCAGCCAGCGATGTGTGCGTGATCGGCAACAGCTTGCGGCTGCGTGGCACACGCCTCGAATAAAGACTCACCTCAAGGGCAGGGGTCAGCGCTAGACAGGCTGCTGTGAGCTTCGTGCTATAATCAGCAGCATCGACACCTGCCCAGTCTTTCGAGGCATCCATGCCAGACCATGCACCCGACCCGATCGTGATGCTACCCGATCACTACCGGGAAGTACATACCATCAGCATCAACGACCAGGGCATGTTGCTCAAGCTCAATGTGCTGTCCCTGATTCCCCTGATTGCGGCCAGCCTGATCACCTTTGGGGCGCTGCTCGTCTATCATGAGGAGATGGGCGCGCCCCTGGTTATTGATTCCCTGCCCCGCCAATTGCCCGGATGGGTGGGGTTGGCGCTGCTGTTGGTAGTGCTGCCCCTCCACGAACTGTGTCACGGCCTGATGATCCGCCGTTATGGGCACCGCCCGCGTTACGGCATCAAGTGGATGGTGTTATTTGCCACATCGGATGGCGCATATTTCCGTCGTGCCGAATTCGTTCGTGTAGCGCTGGCCCCTCTTGCCCTGATCACCATTGGGGGCGCGCTGATCATACTGCTCTTACCCCAGGGCATGGCCTACTGGGTTGCACTGGCGATCGCGCTCAACGCTGCCGGCTCCATAGGCGATCTGTGGATGGTCGCCGTGGCACTCCGCTTCGAACCGTCCGCACTGATCCGCGATGAGGCCGACCGGATGCGCATATTTGCTGCGCGCCCATCCGTTCCACCACGGTGATCCTCGCGTCTGCCTATTCTGCACCCTGATCTGGTCTGAGGGTAGGAATCAACCACGCCAGGAACGCATCCTCGGAACGAGTCTGCATATAAACACGCCCCGGTCCCACCAGGTCCACCACAAAGCCTTCTCCACTGAACAAGGTAGAGCGCACATTGCCGATGCTGCGCACACCAAAGCCCATCCCTTCGGTGAACGCAACAATATGCCCCGTGTCCACCGTGTACCGCTGACCAACCCCCAGATCGACAGGGTGAATCGCGCCATAAGACGAGAGTAACAACAATCCCACGCCACTCGCGCGCAGCATGATCAGCCCCTCAGAAGCAAAAAAGGTCCGTGCCCCGCCCCACTTGGTATCGATCTCGATCCCCATCGACGAGGCCACATAGGACCCGCTTTGAACAAGCAGCGACTCATTACGCATGTTGAGGATCATCATGTCGCCTGGCAAAGCCGGCGCAAGATTGATCTGACCACCACCAGGCGGAGCCTGGAAAATGTTCATGAAGAAACTTTCGCCGCCCAGCAGCGAGCGCTGCAAGCTGCGCAGCACCCCGCCCTCGACCCGCGTCTTGAGCTGCATCCCCTGCGTCATGCTGACCATGGACCCAGACTCGACACGAATCTCCTCGCCGGACACCAGGGTAACCACCGCCATCGAATAGGATGGGCGGTAAAGAATATCGGCTTGCATGTTTTGCTCCTTCTCCATCGTCTGAGAATTTCTGCCCTATGGGTCAAGTATACCGGCCTTCGCCCACTTAAGAGACTTTAATCTCATGCTTACGCCAGGTTTACCATGACGAGCTAAGGTTGGCGCACTCACCCGCTGCTGTTTGTGCATCGGGTAACGCAGCTAATACCATTGTATTCTGGCTGCATCGAATAATTGCGCCAAGCGAACAAATGTGCTAAAATGGAGGTATTGTCCGTCAAGCACGACTGGCTCTTTGTAGGCGAAGGAGACTAGCGTCATGCGGCATGAAATGTTACTGGTATGCCATGCAGCCGACGGCTATTTCGCTGACGGCAATCGGTTGGCGGTGTGCCGCCTGCTCGACCGCGCCGGGTTTGCCCGGCACACGGACCTGTACCGTTCAACTGACGACAGCGTCCAAATCTTTGCGCCAGGATTGGACGGCTCGCGATCCTTTCACCGTATGGGCCTTTACATCGAACACACGGCCCTCACCCTTTCCATGCTGAGCCTCATCTTCGATCTGATGCTGCTGGGCGACTTTGGCTTGATGCCATCTCTCGATGCATGCAGTTTTGTGGTCACCTCTGGCCAGCAGGCGTACAGCTATCCCTGGCTGCCCGAACCGCCCCAGGTAGTTCATAGCGCCGTTGAGCTGGCTCACCTGCTTGATGAGCCGGCGCTGCTGGTCTGCGCGTGATCTGATCGTCGAACAATCGATAACAAGAAAAACGGCGGGCGAGTGCCTGCCGTTTTTTGTATGCCTGTATCAGCGAGCTTTCCACGTGAGGGTTTACTTGGCGTAATCCACAGCGCGCGTCTCGCGAATAATCGTCACTTTGATCTGGCCGGGGTACTGCATCGTTTCCTCGATGCGCTTGGAAATATCGCGAGCCAGCTTCATCGCCTCAAAGTCGTCGATCTCTTCGGGCTTTACCATGATACGCACTTCACGCCCTGCCTGGAGCGCGTAACTTTGCTCCACGCCTTTGAATTCCTTGGCGATATCCTCCAACGCTTTCACGCGGCGGATGTAGGTATCCAGGCTCTCGCGGCGAGCACCGGGCCGCGCCCCAGAAATCGCATCCGCAGCCTCGACGATGATCGCTTCGACCGATTCTTGCTCAACTTCGTGATGATGCGAAGCCACGATATTTACGATTTTGTCGGGCACGCGGAAGCGCTTGATAAACTCTGCCCCGATCATGGCATGGGTGCCTTCTACCTCGTGATCGATAGCCTTGCCAATGTCGTGCAGCAAGCCGCCCATCTTGGCTGCCGCCACATCGGCTCCAAGCTCCGCCGCAATCATTCCGGCGAGATGCGCCGTCTCGATCGCATGGGCGTGCTGGTTTTGCCCATAACTGGTACGGAACTTAAGCCGCCCTAACAACTTGACGATCTCGTTGTGCAGGCCGGGCACGCCGGTTTCATAGACGGCACGCTCGCCTTCTTCCTGGATCACACGCTCAACCTCTTTGCGCGCGTCCGCAACCAACTTTTCGATGCGGGCGGGGTGAATCCGGCCATCAAGTACCAGCTTTTCCATCGCCCGCTTGGCAACCTCGCGCCGCACCGGGTCGAAACTGGAAATCGTCACCGCTTCGGGCGTATCATCGACCACCACATCGACCCCGGTAGCCTGCTCAAATGCGCGGATATTGCGCCCATTTCGCCCGATGATTCGGCCTTTCATTTCATCTGCAGGCAGCGGAACCACGCTCACCGCAATCTCGTTGATCTGCTCCGAAGCCATGCGCTGCACGGCAATTGCAATAATATCGCGCGCGCGGTTTTCGGCTTCGAGTCGGGTTTCTTCTTCCACCTCGCGAATCCGGCGGGCCATATCCTGGCGCGCCTCGGATTCGACCAGCGCCAAAAGTTCCTGGCGGGCATCCTCGCGGCTCATTTCGGCCACACGTTCCAGCTCCGCCTTTTGCTCATCATACATGGCGTTGACTTCGTTCAGTCGCTTGTCGATGCGGCTTTGCCGTTTGTTCAGCGTCTGCTCGCGGACGTCAAGTTTCTCGAACCGCGAATCCAGGTCCTCGCGCCGCTTGAGCAAACGATCATTTTCTCGATCCAATTCCTCGCGCCTTTTTTGCGCGTTTAATTCCGCCTCTCTTTGTATTTGCAACGCCTGATCGCGCGCATCAATGATCGTTTTCCGGGCCTGATCCTCTGCCTCTTTGATAATACGTTCGGCTGTTTCTTCGGCCTGGCGTTGTTTGTTTGTCCCCTGGGTGTTTTGATAGACAAGCAAACCGCCTATGCCCAGCCCAACGCCAATCGCTAGCCCAACAAGAGCCAACACGATCTCCATAGGGGCTACTCCTCATCTGATTGCTCATTCGCAAAATAGTCCGGGTCTTCTGCTTCAAGTTCTGTCATGATCTGGTTGGTGGCTTCGTGCGCAACATCATAGCCGAAGCCTCGCCGGGCCAAAAAACTGCCCAGCTTATTGCGAAACTCCTGACGCGACACCCCGCGAAAACTGCGCACCCTGGGCTGAGCTGCACGGATAGCCGAATCGAGCGGATCAAGTTCGGCCAAAACCTGCTCAATGATGTCCGGGGCCAATCCTTTGCTGCGCAGTTCATAACGAAGCGCATTACTACCGCGCGGTCGAAATCGCTCACGGTTCTCGATCCAGTAGCGAGCAAAGGCCAGGTCATCGACATAGCCATAGTGCTTCAGCCGATCAAGAACCTCATCAATGACGGGCGGCGCAGTTTCCTGTGCGGCCAACTTGCGACGTATCTCGGTAGTGCTGTAGGGGCGGCGTGCCAGGAGCTTCACCACGTAGTCCACGCCGCGCGCGACGGCATCAATCTGGCGCAGCGTGTCGATCTCTGTGTCGGTAAGTTCCTGCCCGGTGCGCAGCCGGCTGGCTTCAAGCGCGGGCAGCCCAAAGGCAAATTCGCCATCCAGATACACATTGACTCGTTCTGAATCGCGTTTTTGAACTTCCAACGCGGTAATCGTGCGTGTCACAATCCACCCCAACAAAAACAGCCGAGGCCCCACAAAGCCACGGCTGTCCGCAACCAACACTACTCGACCTGGGTTTAGCGTATGGCGAGCGTCAATACCTCATGATGATCGCGAAGTGGATTCACCCTCTGGCAAAAGCTGCCCGTGTCCGGCCACTTCAAACCATAAACGACTGCGATAGTATCTACCGCCGTTTGTGTATCCTGCGAGATATTTCAGCTCATACCAAGCCTGTCGCATAAATAACCGATTACCCTGCTATCCCCACACCCATAACATCGGTGGGGCATCGCCCATATGAACCGGTCGTGCGCCTGTCGGGCGAGGCCATCTTGTGTCACTAACACCACCTCTATTGCCTCGCTCACGTGAATCCAGTCAGGCTTTTGGGTTAGCTCGCATCATGTGCGAGTCATGTCATCACAGCTAACCTCGTCTGCCCCAGCAGAGCCGAAGCAGACGCTAAATCCCCTGTCGAATAGGGCGGTACAACCTTAGCAATGTGCTTGGTGCCGCATTTTACCTATATTATGCACATTGAAATCATATTTGCAACACCGGTCTATGGCCCTGTCCAACAGGGAGTTTTGCAGTCGTATCACATTCGCTCGATATTGGGCATCGCCTTGTGCAGCGCGTCTCCCACGCTGCTCACCCGGATCACATCCACGCCACCGAGTCCTTCTTCTGCGCGGAATGTGCGTGGCACCAGCAGGCGTTTGAACCCCAGTTTGGCCGCTTCGCGCACTCGGAGCGCCGTCTGGCTGACAGCGCGAAGTTCGCCGCTCAGCCCGATCTCTCCCACAAAAGCCATATCTGCCGGAACCGGGGCATCCCACACACTGGATGCCACCGCAACCGCGATGGCCAGGTCGGCAGCCGGCTCATCGATCTTTAGCCCACTGATCACATTCACGAAGATATCTTTCTCCCACAGCTTGATCCCCACGCGTTTGCTCAGCACGGCGGTGATCAGCAGCATCCGGTTCACGTCAATGCCGTTCGCCGTGCGGCGGGGGTTGGGATATACCGTCTGGCTGGCGAGCGCCTGCACTTCAACCAGCAGAGGCCGCGTCCCTTCGAGCGTCACCGCGATGGCGCTGCCCGGTGCATTCACCACACGCTCGGCGATGAACATTTCCGACGGATTCACGATCTCGACCAGGCCCTGGTCGCGCATCTCAAACACGCCCACCTCACTGGTGGCACCGAATCGGTTCTTGACACTTCGCAGCAGCCGATACGCCTGGAAACGGTCACCTTCGAGATAGAGCACGGTATCCACGATATGTTCGAGCACGCGCGGCCCGGCGATCACCCCCTCTTTGGTGACGTGTCCCACCAGGAACACCGCGATCCCCGTCTCTTTCGCCACCTCGCGGAACCGGCTGGCACATTCGCGGACCTGGCTCACGCTTCCGGCAGCCGACGGCTTGTCGTCCGAATAGGTGGTCTGGATCGAGTCAACGATGAGCAATCGCGGCTGTATGCGTTCAACGTGAGCCAGGATCGCATCCATATCGGTTTCGGTGACCAGATACAGCCGGTCCGAATTCAGCCCCAGGCGGTCAGCACGCATCTTGATCTGCCGCTCGCTCTCTTCGCCACTGACATATAGTACCGGCCCGGCGACCTGGTCCATCAGCACGGCCACCTGCAACAGCAGCGTGCTCTTGCCAATCCCCGGATCGCCACCTACCAGCACGACACTGCCCGGCACCAGGCCTCCCCCCAGCACGCGCGACAGTTCCTCTACCGGCACAGGATACCGCTCTCCCGCGCTGGTAGAGACTTCGCTGAGGCGTTGGGGTTGCGAGCGCACCGCCACAGGGCGATCAGGAGCAGCCGCCTCCGGCTGTTCGACGATCTCGATCATCGTATTATATTCGCCGCACTTGGGACACTTCCCCATGAAGCGTGGAGCCTGCCGCCCACACGCCTGGCATTCGTAATACACACGCGGCTTTGCCATCGGTAACTGCCTCCACTACAAAAGGACTGAAGGGAGCATCCCCCTTCAGTCCCTACTCCATCGCTCCGACGTCAGTATAACGTGAACAGGCGTTCTATCGCAACAACCTCATAGCGACCACCGGTCAACTGTTGATGCGTGGATCTCCCGGTGCCACTTCGTACTGATCGGCCCAGGGCACGTAGTGGCTGCGGAATTCCTCCCGGTCGATGATCACGCGATCCCCCTCGTACACCGTGCGGAAGACACTCACATCCGCGCCCGATACCGCGTAATCCACCTGCCGGATTTGTCCTGGCGAAAGCGCCGGATTCGCGCGGTAGATGGGCGGCGGTGCAGGCTTCAGGCCCGTCACGATCGGCCCTTCCTTGACAACGCGCCGGTTCATGCTGGTGCTGTAAAACTTCCAGGTGATTGTACTGTTGGCCTGGTTCACGTAGGTTTCAATCAGCAGGTGATAGGGCGTATCATTCTTGAAACGCAGATCGACTATGGGCGAGAAGACGGTAGCATCCATACCGGGGCCTTCACCTTCCTCATAGTACCCCACGCGATAGGCGTGCTCGACCCGCTCCAGGATGGGATAACCACCGTAGAAAGCCGTCTGGAAAGCTGTGGTCGCCACTTGGCACACACCGCCGCCCACCCCGGTGATCGTCTGGTTGCCGACGATGATCAACCCTTGTTCGTAACCCGACTCGACGCTCACATCTCCCAGCCACTCATTGAAGGAGAAAATCCCCCCTGGCGGGATAACAATGCCGTGAAAGTTGGCGGCGGCCACGTCGATATTCCTCCGCCTGGCAGCGGTCGAGCCGTAGAAATAGGTCGTGCGCTGGATGACTTTCTCTGTAATGCCCAGTTCGAGCGCGGTTGCCGTGTCGCGGATTGCCGGGGGAACGTTCTGGAACATGATCCGCACGCGCCGCTGGGCCGGGTCCGCCGCGAACACCGCATTCTCGACCTGGGCAAGCGTGGTCTCAACATCCAGCCGGCGGCCCTGCACACTGGGCGCGATCACTTCAAGCTGGCGGGTGTCATCGTTGAAAATGAAGCGCGCGTTCACCGGCTCGACGGTCAGCTCCGGGGCCACGGTCGCCAGAAACTGGCGCACAGACTCCAGGTCGAGAGCGACGTCATACCCTGCCGTGCCATCCTCATAGGTCACCGGCTCAATCCGCAGCAGGTCTTGCACTGAATCGACTTGTGAGACCCAGGGTCCGGCAGCAACTCCATCGAGCGGATCAACATAGAACTCCACCGGGGCCGAAAGCGCCACGTTGATCTGGGCGGCTGCGCGATCGGTCTCCCAGACGGTGGGAGCCGTTTCGGTCACCACCAGCCGGATGGTGCTCCGCGTATTCAACGCCAGGATTTCCTGGCGCAGCACGCTAAGTGTGGCCGGTATATCCACCATCCGCCCGATCTGACTGGGCGTAGCGACGGCTTGATGGTCGCGCATCACCAGCGTGGAATCGAGCGTGGGGCGGTTGACATACGCGGCAGCGATCTCTGCCAAACGCTGCTCGGCCTCGCTTTGGTTATAGACGATCACCGGCGCGACCGGGTAACCATCGGTCCGCATCTCAACCTGCTTAAGCAGGTTCTCAAGGCGCGATCCTCGCCGCCCAGCCCGATACGCAGCATCGACCGTCGCCTCAACATCAAAAGACACGCCCAACTCACTGGCCTTGAAGTCCCAGCTCTGCTCACCATACTGAAACGTGAACACAGCCTCGTCGGCGTAGGTCGATTGCTTCTCAAGCGCCGCTATCGCTTCCTGGCGGGTCATTCCGGCGATATTTACCCCCAATACCGTCGAAACACCGGGGTAGATTTCGTCACGATGCAGGAACTCGTACCCGGCCACCAGGATCGCCAGCACCAACACCAGCAAAATCATCCCGGTGAGCATTAATATGGGCAGCCGCACGGTCCAGGGATTGACCTGCCGCGATCCCGACGCCGGACGATAGGACGGGTGGGGATAGGGTCGAGAAGGAACTGTCATGTCTCACCGTCCGCAAATAAGCTATACTTGACGATACGCAGGCTAGGCCCGCATGTTTTTCGTATCGTAGCATGATCGCGCGGCAGCAACAAACTACGGTTGCCCTTCTTCATCGGGGCACAGGCGCGCGTCCACCTATGCGAAAGAGAACCGCCCTCAATGAACAAACTCGTCATTCTTTTTAAGCCCGCCACCCGCAGCGCATCATTTGATATGGACTTCACCCGCAGCCTGGACTTGCTGAATAAGATGCCGGGTGTGCAGCGCATCCGCACTTCGGCGATTCTTGGCAGCCCGATGGGAAGCCCAGCCTATCACCAGATGGTCGAAGTGTTGTTCGAGACCTTCGACGCGCTCGATTCGGCGCTCACCTCCCCCGAAGGTGTCGTTGCCGGCAAGCATTTGATCGCATTTGGCGGCACAGACGTAGACATCCTGTTTGCGGAAGAACAAATCCCAACCTTCCAACCTTTTACGCCGGAGATTCTGCAATCCTATCTCGATCAGCAGGGCATCCCTGCCGAAATCGTACGTCCTGGCCGCCCGACACCCACCGTCGCCGCCGCTGCCAAAGCATTGGACGTGGACCAGGAACAAATCGTGAAGTCGGTGCTGTTTCTGGTGAATGATCGCCCGTTTCTGGCGTTGGGGTGTGGCCAGCGCCGGGTGGATTCGCGCAAAATCGCTGCGCGTCTCAATGTCGAGCCGCGCCTGGTCAAGCTGGCGACGGCGGAGGAAGTCCAGGCGATCACCGGTTACGCCGTAGGAACAGTTCCTCCCTTTGGGTTCAAGGCGGGCCGCATCCCCACCTTTATGGACCCGGACATCCAGCGTTTCGAGACCGTCTATGCCGGTGGAGGCGGGATGGATGCGCTGTTGAAGATCACCAGCGCTGACCTGATGCGTGTCACCAACGCGGAAGGGCGCGTGATGCTGCACAGGCCAGCGGCGAGCACGCCTGCACCTGTCCAGTCACCTGCCGCCGCCCCGGCGGAACTGGGATCGGATACAGCGCCAGAGTCCACCGGGCCAAACCCCAACACGCCGGACGCCAGCGCGCCCAAAAATGACGCGCCACCCAACAGCGAGGCTTGACGATCCACACAATACTGGTACAATTTACCGGTAGAAAAGCCCCCATAGCTCAGAGGATAGAGCGTTGCCCTCCGGAGGCAGAGGCCCAGGTTCGAGTCCTGGTGGGGGTACCAAAGGTGTTCTGGAACAAACCAGCGTCAACTTCGCTGGTTTTTTTGTTGATCAAACTGAGGCTAAGGAGATGAGGAAAAAGCGGGAGTGTATGGGAGTCGAACCCACCGCGGCCCGTGCTGAACGACCCGCCGCCGATTTTGAAGACCGGGAAGCCCACCGGGACTCATACACCCCCATCAACGATCTGCATCGACTATACCTCAGCCGTTCACTCCGCCGCAAGCCTCAGCTACTAGGCGGCCAGGGCAAACGCATCAAAATTCGGATAAAGGCAGCGGAGCGGTAGAATCCATCTCAAACAAGCGAAACGAGGGCGAGATGGGTGACCAAGCGCGAACGAGTCTGGAAGACTACTTTGGCGATATGCCAGAC